>NZ_JBHVUH010000019.1:155093-159465 GCF_042884245.1 Streptomyces sp. NPDC058145
TCCCCCCCCGCGTGACACTCGCAGATTTCAGTGCGGCTCCTCATGGGCCCCACCCCCCCATCCCACCCCCCTCCCCGCGACCGACCGCGGGCGGCCGGTGCACACCGGCCGCCGCTTCCGTCCGTGGTGCACGCGTACGCGCCCCTTGACGGCACCGGCCCGTCGGGCAATTATTCATCATGTGATGAATTACTTGCCCGATCCACCCCGCCCCACGGCACCCGACGCCGTCCACGCCGAAGGCCTCACCGTCGTCCGCGGCTCCCGCACCGTCCTGCGCCACCTCGACTTCACCGTCGCGCGCGGCCAGGTCACCGGCCTGCTCGGCCCCTCCGGATGCGGCAAATCCACCCTCATGCGCTCCATCGTCGCCACCCAGGCCAAGGTCTCCGGCACCCTCGACGTCCTCGGCCGCCCCGCCGGGCACCCCACCCTGCGCAGCCGCATCGGCTACGTCACCCAGGCCCCCTCCGTCTACGACGACCTGACCGTCCGCCAGAACCTCGACTACTTCGCCTCGATCCTCGACCCCGGCCGCACCAGGCCCGACCGCCGCGACGACGTCGCCCGCGTCCTCACCGACGTCGACCTCACCGGCCACGCCGACGCCCTCGCCGGCAACCTCTCCGGCGGCCAGCGCAGCCGCGTCTCCCTCGCCGTCGCCCTCCTCGGCACCCCCGAACTCCTCGTCCTGGACGAACCGACGGTCGGCCTCGACCCCGTCCTGCGCCGCGATCTGTGGAACCTCTTCCACGCCCTCGCCGCCGACCGGGGCGTCACCCTCCTCGTCTCCTCCCACGTCATGGACGAGGCCGAACGCTGCGACCGGCTGCTCCTGATGCGCGACGGGCGCATCCTCGCCGACAACACCCCGGACGCCCTGCGCACCCGTACCGGCACCGACACCGTCGAGGCCGCCTTCCTCCGCCTGGTGGACCAAGCCGCCACCGCGGACCGCACCGAGGAGACGACCCGATGAGCACGACGCCCCCGGCGGCCGCCGCCCCGACCGGCGCGTTCAGCGCCGCCCGCACCACCGCCACCGCGGCCCGCGTCCTGCGCCAGCTCCGCCACGACCCGCGGACCATCGCGCTGATGATCCTCGTCCCCTGCCTGATGCTGATCCTGCTGCGCTACGTCTTCGACGCCAGCCCCCGCACCTTCGACAACATCGGCGCCTCGCTGCTCGGCATCTTCCCGCTGATCACGATGTTCCTGGTGACCTCGATCGCCACCCTGCGCGAACGCACCTCGGGCACCCTCGAACGCCTCCTCGCCATGCCCCTGGGCAAGGCCGACCTCATCGCCGGCTACGCGCTCGCCTTCGGCGCCCTCGCCATCGTCCAGTCCGCACTCGCCACCGGACTCGCGCTCTGGCTCCTCGGCCTGGACGTCACCGGCTCGGCCTGGCTGCTCCTGCTCGTCGCGCTCCTCGACGCCCTGCTCGGCACGGCCCTCGGTCTCTTCGTCTCGGCCTTCGCGGCCTCCGAGTTCCAGGCGGTCCAGTTCATGCCCGCGGTGATCTTCCCCCAGCTCCTGCTCTGCGGACTCTTCACACCCCGCTCCGACATGCACCCCGTCCTCGAGGCCATCTCCGACGTCCTGCCCATGTCGTACGCCGTCGACGGCATGAACGAGGTCCTCCACCACACCGACATGACCGGCACGTTCGTACGCGACGTACTGATCGTGGCCGGCTGCGCGGTCCTGGTCCTGGCCGTCGGCGCGGCGACCCTGCGACGGCGGACCGCCTAGGGCATGCCGGCGGCCCGCGTTCCGGCAGCCGGACAACACCCCGCACCCCGCCGCCCCGGTGCGAGACTGAACCGCATGAGCCAGAAAGTCGCAGTCCTCGGCACCGGCAAGATCGGCGAAGCCCTGCTCAGCGGAATGATCCGGGCCGGCTGGGCCCCCGCCGACCTCCTGGTCACCGCCCGCCGTCCCGAGCGCGCCGAAGAACTCCGCGCCCGCCACGGAGTCACCCCGGTCACCAACGCCGAGGCCGCCAAGACCGCCGACACCCTGATCCTCACGGTCAAGCCGCAGGACATGGGCGCCCTCCTGGACGAACTCGCCCCGCACCTCCCCGCCGACCGCCTGGTCATCAGCGGCGCCGCCGGCATCCCCACCTCCTTCTTCGAGGAGCGCCTCGCCGCCGGCACCCCGGTCGTCCGCGTCATGACGAACACCCCCGCCCTCGTCGACGAGGCCATGTCCGTCATCTCCGCCGGCAGCCACGCCAGGGAGGCGCACCTCGCCCACGCCGAGGAGATCTTCGGCGGTGTCGGCAAGACCCTGCGCGTCCCCGAGACCCAGCAGGACGCCTGCACCGCGCTGTCCGGCTCCGGCCCGGCCTACTTCTTCTACCTGGTCGAGGCCATGACCGACGCCGGCATCCTGCTCGGCCTGCCCCGCGACAAGGCCCACGACCTGATCGTCCAGTCCGCCATCGGCGCCGCGGTGATGCTCCGCGACAGCGGCGAGCACCCGGTCAAGCTGCGCGAGAACGTGACCTCCCCGGCCGGTACGACGATCAACGCCATCCGCGAGCTGGAGAACCACGGCGTACGCGCCGCCCTCATCGCCGCCCTGGAGGCCGCCCGCGACCGAAGCCGTGAGCTGGCCTCCGGCAAGAAGGACTGACAAAGAAGGACCGACAAGAAGGACCGACTCGAGCGGAAGCCCCGGGGCGGCGGGCCACCAAGTTCCCCCCGCCGCCCCGGGCCCCGCGTCCTCCTAGCGGACCGCGTCCAGCGCGGGCTCGGACACGGCCGGCATCAGCCCGATCGCCCGATAGGCGGCGTCGACGGTCGGCCGCGCCATCGCCCGGGCCTTCTCCGCGCCCCGGCGCAGCACCCCTTCCACATAGGAGGGGTCCGCGCACAGCTCCCGGTGCCTCGCCTGCACCGGCCCGAGCACCTCCACCACGGCCTCCGCGGTGTCCTTCTTCAGTGCGCCGTACGAGTCGTAGTCACCGGCCAGCGTCTCCGGGTCCCCGCCCGTGCACGCGCCGAGGATCTCCAGCAGGTTCGCCACCCCCGGCCGCGCTTCCCGGTCGTACTCCACGTCCCGGCCGCTGTCGGTCACGGCCCGCATGACCTTCTTGCGCACCACGTCCGGCTCGTCGAGCAGATAGACGATCCCCGGCCCCGAGTCGTCGGACTTCCCCATCTTCGACATCGGGTCCTGCAGGTTCATCACCCGGGCGGCCACCCCCGGAGGAGTGGCCCTGGGGACCACGAAGGTGTGCCCGTACCGCTGGTTGAACCGCACCGCCAGGTCCCGCGTCAGCTCGACGTGCTGCGTCTGGTCCTCTCCGACCGGCACCTCGTCGGCCCCGTAGGCCAGGATGTCCGCGGCCATCAGCACCGGATACGTCAGCAGCGACAGCCGCACGCTCCCGCCGCGCTCGCGTTCGCGCGGCGCCTTCTCCTTGTACTGGATCATGCGGCGCATCTCGCCGTCCGTCGCCACGCACTCCAGCAGGTACGACAGGCGCGTGTGCTCGTCGACGTGGCTCTGCAGGAACACGGTGCACAGCTCCGGGTCGAGCCCCGACGCCAGCAGCAGCGTCGCCGCCTGCCTGCTCAGTCTGAGCACCCGCGCCGGATCGTGGTCCACCGTCAGCGCGTGCAGGTCGACGACGCAGAACAGGGCGTCCGACCTGTGCTGGTCCACCTCGACCCAGCGCCGCATGGCTCCCAGGTAGTTCCCCAGGGTCAGATGTCCGGTCGGCTTGACCCCACTGAAGACCCGTGTCATCTCCGCTCCATCTCCTGATCGAAACCGCCGTCCCGGTCGGCCGGCCCCCGGAGTCCTGGAGGAGATACGAGAACGGCCGCCGAAGCGGCGGCCGTTGAGTGCATACGTGAGTCGGCCGCCGTCAGGCGGCCCACCAGAGCTGGGTACACGTACGCGTGGTCATGTCGTCAGAGTACGCCTCCCGCCTGGCCTCCGGGGGTGAGTTGACACGCCCCGAGCCCGTGCGTACTGTTCTCCGAGTTGTCCGACGTGAGCGCCGACCTCGGTCGGTCCCCGGACAGCGATTCCGCAGGTACCACCCACTTCATCGACGTTCCGCGTCGGCTGTTTTGGCGTGCGTATTCGCGAAATGAGGAATCCGTGTTCGAAAGGACGCAGCCCCCGATTAGCTCGGGAGCATGGAATCCGCTAAAGTCTCACTCGTCGGAACGGCCCAACAGCCGCGAAGACAAACCCGCCGACCGGGAATCGGACGCCGAAAGCATCTGATAGAGTCGGAACCGCCGGAAAGGGATACGCGAGAGCGGGAACCTGGAAAGCACCGAGGAAATCGGGTCGAGAAAAGATCTGATAGAGTCGGAAACGCAAGAACGAAGGGAAGCGCCCGGAG
>NZ_JBHVUH010000020.1:0-96464 GCF_042884245.1 Streptomyces sp. NPDC058145
ACACCGCGCACGCCGACGTCAATGCGGCCATCAACATCAAACACGCGGGCGGGCAGCCCGTGTCAGCCTGTGGAGACCTCGCCGCCAGGCGGTCTGTGAAGCAGGAACCTGAAAGCCGGGCGACCGGCCGAACCCCCTCATAGGGGAATCCCCCTCGTTCACGAGGGGGAGGACGTCAAACATCACTCGATACCGAGGGGGCCGATGCCCAGGTCCTCACGCATGAGGCGACGCATCTGCGCCATAGCCTTGCGTCGTCGCTCTATCAGGGGGGCGTCGTCGGCGGAGCCGACAGCCACTCCACGGGCATAGGCGTCGCGGATCGCGCGCAGGCGATGGAACGCCTCGTTCCCCGCCTCCACGACCTGCGGGGGGCCCACGAGCCAGAGGCGTTCGCTCGCCGTGTAGATGCCGGTGCCGCGCACGGCTTCCCGCACCGCCGCGTCGCGTGCCGACTCGGACATGTGGTCGCCCAGGGCGACGGCCCGTATCTCCTCACCCGCGGCTTTGAGGGCGGAAACATACTCCGTGTAGACCTCGCGCCGTACTTCCAGAGCGTGCCTGGCTTCCTCCCGCCGCCACCGGTTGCGGTCGGCGATCAGAGTGGCTGCGATGCCGATGACGGCACCGGTCAGCGTGGAGAGCAGGGGCGTCCAGTCCATGTGGCGCAGCTTGTCGAAGCCGGTGCGCTGGCGCCAGTGGCTTTCGCTACGCGTCGCTGTGACCAGCACTTTCGAAACGCGCCCCTAGCGCTCGCTGCGTGTCGAGCCAGGGATCGTCAGCTGCACGCGGTTGGTACGCAAGATGTTCGGTTGAGGTCCAAGAAGATGGCGGAGACGGGACCCCTGGACGGGTGCCGTTAGTCGTGCGGGTTGCTGTTGAGCCGGGCCGAAGCCTCACCGATGACGCCTACGTCAGCGAGCCCCGCTCGCCCCGCGCGGCCGTTGCGCGATCTCCGTGATCACCCCTGGTCGAGGACAGGGCCACTGCCCGCTTGGGGCGCCCGGGACGATGCTGCCTGCCTCACAGCGGAAGGGTTCCGCTGGCCGAGTCTCGGTGCTCACCAGCCGGTGGCTTCAGGCGTGTTCCTGCTCGTCCGTCTTCTCGCCGGCCGTGGGCTGGCCACGGCGTCGGCCCATCAGGGTGCATCCCAGGGTCACCAGGCCGATGGCGATGAGCTTGGCGGCCCCGTGGTAGCCAAGCGCCGACTCCTGCGGGGTGCCGGGCAGCCGGAGAAAGACCCATGCTGTCGCGATGCCCCCGAAAGCGATCAGTGCGATAGCCCCCCACGTTCCCAGGTCCGCCCACCAGGGTCCCGCGACGTAGTTGGGCTCGTCGGCCTGTTCAACGGCCTTGTCGTCCACGGTTTGATTCTCCTGCGCGTGAGGGGGCGGTCGCGCAGGAAGACGGGGGCCCGGCGCGGAAGGTTCACCGCCGCCAGGCCGGCTTCGTCCCCGCATGGTGCACGTACAGGCGTTTGAAGTCCTCGTCCACACCGGTACCCGCGGTTTCCCAGTCGAGGTAGGTGCCCACCCGCCGCTCGGTGGGCCGCAGCAGCATCCACAGTGCGCGCAGCAGGTAGCCCGGCCGGTATCCGCCGAACACCTGGGTCGGGTCGAGCAGCGCGAGGCGCTGCACCCGACGCGGGGCGTGCAGCGCGTACGCGGCGGCCACCCAGCCCCCGTACGAGTGCCCGCACAGGGCGGCCGCCGGCAGCTCCAGCCCGTCCAACACGGCGTCCAGCCACGCCGTGAGGTCCCGCGGCGTGCGCAACGGCAGTCCGGCGCGTTCGCTGCGGCCGACGTCGCCGAGGATGTCGACTGCGTACACCCGGTGCCGCGCGCCCAGCGCCGGGGCGTTGGCGAACCACGCCGTGCCGGTGGCTCCGCCGCCGTGCAGCAGCACCAGGGGCCGGCTGTCCGGCGGGCCGTAGGCGTGCACCCGGGTCGGGCCGTACGACGTGGGCACGGTCAGCTCGGCGGTCCCGGCCGGCCAGCGGGCCAGCAGCGCGTCGTAGGCGGCGAAGTATGTTTCGGACACACCGGCTCCTCGGCAGATCGCATGACATATTCTCTCGCTGAGCGAGATACTAGGCAGGCGAGAGGATGGCGCGTCAATGAGTACCGAGGAGACTCGACAGGACCCCCGGATCCGACTGGTCCACCAACTGCGTTCGGCGACAGTCGAGTTCGACCTGCTCGCCGCTGAGTTCGCCGCCCGCCACGCATTGCACCCCACCGACCTGCGGGCCCTGATCGCCCTGCTCGACGCAGCCCGGGCCGAACGACCCATGACGCCCGGCCGGCTCGGCGAACAGCTCCGCCTCAACTCCGCCGGCACCACCACCCTCATCGACCGCCTGGAGCGGCTCGGCCTGGTCCGCCGCGAACGCGACACCACCGACCGTCGGCGAGTCCTGCTCACCGTCGAACCACGGGCGGTCGACCTCGGCTGGTCTTTCTTCGGCCCCGCCATCGGCACGCTGCTCACTGCTATGGACGCCTTCACCCCGGTGGAACTCGACACCGTTGAACGCTTCCTCAGCGCGATGGCCATCGCCACCGCCACCGCCCGCGGGAATGCCGCTACCTCCCCTGACCCGTAGCCGAGCGCAGTTGGGCAGCAGGACGCTTCACATCCCGGCCGCACCGGCCACGCATGATGCCTCCGGGAGCCGACGACGCCGGGGAGTGTGACGACCAGTGACCTGATAGGCGACCATCACAACGCGCGTCTGGTGGGGTGGGAAGTCGTGGGGCAGGTAGCGCCAGGGGATGCCGGTGCGGTCGCCGTCTACGGCTACTTCGCCCGCTGGGCAGCCGACGGCATCTTCGACCAACTCACCGGCCTGTTACGCGGCAAAGTCCGCCAAGCCGAAGGCCGCACCAGCGAGCCCAGCGCCTGCCTGATCGACAGCCAGAGCATCAAAACCTCCGCCACCGTCCCCCTGACCAGCCAAGGCATCGACCCGGCCAAGAAGATCATCGGACGCAAACGGCACATCGTCACCGACACCCTCGGCCTCCTCCTGGCCGTCACCGTCACCGCCGCCAGCGTCCACGACTCCGCCGCCGGCACCCACTTGACCCGAGTCCGCGAGCGCCACCCCACCATCACCAAAGCCTGGGCCGACAACGGCTACAAGACCAAAGCCGTCGAACACGCCGCACACCTCGGCATCGACCTCGAGATCGTCCAACGCAACCCCACCGTCCGCGGCTTCCACGCCCAACCCCGCCGCTGGGTCATCGAACGCACCCTCGGCTGGCTCATGCACCACCGCCGCCTGGCCCGCGACTACGGGCGGCGGAGCCGAAGTGGGACGGTTCTCCAGACACTTGAAGTTGTCTCATCCGAGTGACAGCTCGGCGTCTCTCAGCACGCCTCCAATCGGCACCGGAAGCCGGCACAGCCCTGCAGCCTCGCGCCACAGGCGTGGACGCGAAGCGTGACGTCCACATAACATGTCACCGTTAACTTAACGGCGACAACCTGAGGGGTCGCGATGACCATCACCGCGCAAGACGTCTACACCTTGGCGCCGTTCGCCAGGACGCTCGGGATACGCTTCGGATCCCTCAAGGCCGACGCTGTCACCGCGCAACTCGCCTACACGCCCGAGCAGTCCACCGTCGGCGCCGCGATGCACGGCGGGGCACTGATGGGGCTGGCCGATGTAGCCGGCGCCGTGTGCGCCACGCTGAACGGGACCGCCGACACCGTCCCCGCGACCATGGAATCCACCACCCACTTCCTGCGGCCCGTACACGGCACCGGCGCCTTCGCGACCTCCCGCCCGCTGCACGTCGGCAAGTCAACGGTCGCCGTGGAAATCGACATCAGGGATGACAAGGACCGGCTCTGCGTCCGCGTCACTCAACTCGTTGCCCTCCGGAGGCGCCATGACTAAGGGACCCGGCCAGACCACGGCCGACGGCCGCGCCAGCACAACCGAAGGCCGTCGGCGCAGTCGCGCCAAGCGAGGCCACGGCGGCCGACTGAGGGACGAGCTCATCGAAGCGGCCGGCACGCTGCTCGACGACGCCGGCGAGGACGGCGTGACCATCCGTGCGGTGGCACAGGCTGTCGGGGTCAGCACCCCCTCGGTATATCTGCACTTCGACAACCGACTGGAACTGCTGCACACGGTGTGCCTCGGGATCTGGGACGAGCTCGGCCGACGGATGCTGAGCATCAGCGCCCAGACCACCGACCCGTTCGCCGAACTCCACCAGCGCAGTGTCGCCTACATCAGGTTCGGGCTCGACCATCCCCTGCGCTACCGCCTGGTCGCGACCGGACCCGCGACAGCCGCCACTGAGCAGGTCGCCGACGCCTGCTTCCGATTCCTGCGGGAAACGGTGCAGCGATGCGCCGACGCCGGCGTGCTCCATGGCGATGTGACGGCGCTGACCCGGGCCATTTGCGCGTGCCTGCACGGCGCCGTCTCGCTGCTGATCCTCCAGCCGACCTCGAAATGGCCCGACGACATCCCCCAGTACGCAGACGATGCCGCCACCCTCGCCTGCCAGGGCGCCGCCGCCCTCTCACGCACGCATCACGGCCGCTACGAAACGTGAACTGTTCTGCCCTGGGCAACGCTCCGCTCCGCCTCGCTGGCGTTCTCATCGGCTGACGGTTGGCGCAGCGGTCGGCGGCCGGCCTGCGCGGGGCGGGAAAAGGGCTGGTCCTCCCTGCCCTTGCGGTAGTGCTGGCGCAGTACGCCGCGCTGTCCGAAGAAGATCCGCCGGGCCAGGCGGTGGCGGGCCTCGGCGGTGTTGAGCTGCTTGCCGATCATGCGCCGATTTTGAAGTGGCCCAGACAGCGAGCTGATGTCTCATGAGACATATCAAAGTCTGGAGAACGACGGCTGGCGTGCACTGCTGTCCTGGGACGCTCACCGCCTGCCCCTGCGCTCCCGCAGGGGCACCGACCTCGAACCTTCCTTCCCGGAGCTGCGCGCAGGCGCCGAGCAGCTTCCCGACGCGACCGCCCTGGACGGGGTTATGTGACCTGTACGGGTGTCTCAGACCCAAGGTGTCTCAGGCGGTGCACCTCCGTAGACGAGACGCGTTCGCCGCCGATGGTTCGGGGAGCCGAGGATGGAGATAGGGCCGTGCGACCGTTGTCCGGTCCCAGCGACGTGTAGGCAGTCCCGCTTTTCTGTAGGCGAGTGCGCTCGCGTCCCCGTTTCCTGTAGGCAGGTTCCGTGGCTCTGTTCGCGAGTACCAGCAGCAGTTATTCACCAGTTTGAACGGTGTGCGCGGTCGGCTGCGATTCGAACAGTGCAGGAGTCTGGGCAGCGCAGAGGCAGCGAATACGGCTGAGGGTCCTGGGTGCCAAGCGCTTCACAACGTGGCGGCCGACCGCCCAGACACCGTCGTCGAGTACGAGCCCGCTGACTGTCCCTATGCGCCCTCTTCCGCCTCGCCCGGCAGGGCGCCGATGGGGGCGGGAGGCTTACTTGGATTCGACTCGTCCTACCGGGTTGGGGCCGGTCGTCAGTGCCTCGCATTCGGTCGGCCATGTGGGAGCGCCGGGGTGAAGCTGGGTGTGGAGATAGGCCGCGGTGAGCCGGGCGAGGGCGGCGACTCGCTCGGGGTCCTCGTCCGTGGTCTCGGCGGCGTCGTATCCGGCGATCCCGCCAAGTCCGTGCTCCGCGTCGAACAACGTGAACAGGGTCTTGGGTCCGGGGGCGAGGGTGTAGGGGTCGGCGTGCCAGTCCGGTCCCATGTCCGTGAAGTGCCGGGAGTCGTCCTTGTCGCCAGCGACGACCAGCGCCGGTGTGGTCATGGTGGAGAAGTCGACGGCGCCAATAATGGGCCACTGCTCGGCCATGGGCCCGTTGAAGGCGTCGCCGCCCCTGCCGGGCGCGGCGAGCAGTACTCCGGCCTTGATCCGAGGCTCGACGAGGTGCACCACGTTCCCGGTGCCGGGGTCATTGAGCCCGGCGCCCAGCAGGAGGGCGGCGGTGAAGCCGCCGAGCGAGTGTCCGGCGACGGCGACCTTGGCGGGATCGATCCGTCCCGCGAGCTGCGGCACAGCGCGTTCGATCAGGTCGAACCGGTCGAGGATGTAGGTCATGTCCTCGGCGCGGGAGCGCCAGAAGTCGGGTGCGCCGGGTGCGTCGGCGACCAGGTGGCTCAGTGTCCGGGAGGTGAGGTGGGTGGGCTGAACGACAGCGAATCGTGCGGGCGGTCCACCGCGAACTGGTTGTGCGTGCTGCCCGTCAGTCCCCGCCCGTGGACGCACCGTCGCTGACGACGCTGCACCGGGCGATCCGCCGTGATCTGACGCCGGGGGAGCGGGCCGGCCTTGCGGGTGGGGAGCGGGCGGCGCGCAAGCATGATGTGTTCCTGGCCCGGCCGCGCGGCTGGCGCAACCAGGTGTGGGAGACCGACCACGTCCAGGCGGCGGTGCTGGTCGATCCTCGAACAGGACATCCGAGCACCAGTCCCAGTCGAAGTCACGGTGGCCTTCCCGTGAGGGATGTTCCGTTCGGCTGTGACACTGACGGTGGTCTGGTGGAGGCTGGCGTCGCTGGCCCTGTGGGGAGGAAGCTGGGGTAAGGCCGAAAGCGCCAGAGAGCGTGGTGATCAGCTTGAGCCGGTTGGGATCACCCCGTCTGCGTCCGTATGAGTCGGCGGATGAGGCGGCGGTGCTTGAGTTGCTTGCGGCAGATCGGCTGCCTGGGCAGCCGATCTGCACCGCTTCGATGCTCGCTGACGCGCTGGCCAGCCGCTCAGTAGCTGATCCGGCTGCGTGGGCGGCGCTGGATGGGCTTGTCACTACTGTGCTGTGCACGCCCGATGGCGGCATTGGCGGCATCGTCTGCTGTGCCGGGCGCCCCTGCGACGACGCGTCGTTGATCTTGTGGCTGCACTGCCGTGACAGCTTCGAGACGGCCGCGACTTTGATCGCTCGGGCTCTGGAATGGAGCGGCGCCCGCCTCGTGTATGCCTTCCCACTCGCCTCCGCCCTCACCGGGGGCCTGATAGGTCTGCCGGAGCGCCGTAGCCGGGCTACGCACGAAGCCCTCCTGGCTGTGGGCTTCACCGGTCTGGGGCGGTGCCGGTATCTGCGTGCCGAGCTTCCCGTCGCAGGCTTGCCCCACCTCGGGGACGTGGTGCTGAAGGACACTGTCTCGCCGCCCGGCAAGCGTCTTGAGGTCCGCCGCTATGGGCGGGTGCTGGCCCAGGCCATCGTGGAGCGTCCTGTCGGCGGGGTCGGCGTGATCCGCAGCCTCACGGTCGCCCCGGATACCTGCGGCCTGGACTTGACCCTGGGTCTGCTGGGCAACGCTATGGACGTGCTCCTCGGGTTCGGTGCTCGCGAGACGATCGTCTACCTGGATGAGTCTCATGATGACCCGGAGTGGGATCCCGCCGCTGCCCTGCGCACGTATCTGTTCGCTGACTTCATCGAGGTCGACCGGCTGCTCACTTTCACCAGGCCGCCGACGCCGTCTGGGATGCGGGGTTAGACAGCTTGCGTGAGAGACTGGCGAGTGCTGGATAAGCCGTTCGTAATCCCTCGCATGTCGGCGAGGCGTTCATCATCCAGTCCAGTGACCTCTCCACGACCCGGCGACGGGGCAGGACCACAAACTCGGAGCAGTCCTCGGCCGGGCATCTGCCGAGCGGCCTGGGCGACGGGGCTGTGTTGTCGAAGTCCTTTCGCGGGCCTGCTGGCCCTGCACGGTCTGGGCGTTGACGTGGAAGCGGGCCGTGTCGTTGCACATCACCTTTAACGCGACTTCCAGCCGGCGCAGCAGCCCGGCGGTGGCCTTCACTGCCACCGTCTCATTGCGGGTGGGCTCCTCCACCGCTCGAATCTTGTCCTGCACCGGGACGTGGGCCGCGATCACCGCGGCGAAGAGAAGCGCTGCGGCCTCCGCCGAGCTGGCCGCGCACACCCGACGAGACTGGGCACGCCGGCAGATCCGCGCCATCCCCGGATCCCGCCCCGTTAGCCCGCCGACCGGAGCAGCATCCAGGCGGCTGGTCACCTGCCAACTATGGCCAAGCTCCTGTTCTGCGGGAGTGTGACACCCCCGGTCCTCTTGGCGCTGTAGGGGGGTGGCCCCAGGGATCCAGGGGTCCCGTGGCGCTCGCTATCCCCCGTTTGAGCGAGCAGTCGCGTACAGGGGGCAGGCAGGTACGTCCCCGTCATATGCCCGCCCCGTACGCGCTGCTGTCGAGGTCAGCCGGTCAGTGCGTGGTCGAGGGTTTCGCGGCAGTCGATGACGGTGTCGAGGCCGATGAGTTGCAGGGTGCGCAGCACCGTACCTGTCGGGTTTGACAGGCGGAGCCAGCCGCCGGCCTCGGTGAGGGTGCGGTGTGCGGCGATGAGGATGTTGATGCCGCTGGAGTCCATGAAGGTCACCTGCCCCAGGTCCACAACGACGTGGGGGCGGGGCGTGCCGGACAGGTCAAGGGCCTGGCTAAGCGCGTCGCCGGTGTGGTGGTCGATCTCTCCGGCCACTGTCAGGACGTGGATCCCGTTGGTGGTGGTGGCCACGATGGACAGCTGCTCCGGCTGCACAGCCTGTTCGGTGTCCGCCACTTCTTCCTCAGCCATGTCGGTGATCCTGGCACAGCCAGGTCTTCATCCGGAATCCGTTGCCCCGTATGTATCGGGTGATGCCCGGGTGAGACGCAGGCAACACAAGGGAATCGTGTATCACTCTCGCTGTGGCGGGTATCCGCGCGAAGTGTGAACGGGGTATTGAAGGTGGCCACGATGGAAGCAGCGCCTGTGGGTGAGGACGGCACCACGCCGGGCGAACAGGTCCTGCAGGCCACCATTGCCCTGGACGGGAACGACACGGTCATCGCCCAGGCCCGTCACCTGGCCGCCGACTTCCTCACCCATGTCCAGGCCGGCCATGGCCTGCCGGTCTCGCAGCGGGCCATGGATCTGACGCAGCTGGTGGTCAGCGAGCTGGTCACCAACGCCATCAAGTACGCTCCCGGCCCGGTGCTGCTGGATGTGCGGATCGCCGGCGACACGGTCGAGGTCGTGGTGTGGGACTCCGACCCGGTGCTGCCCGTCGCCCGGGCCGCGGACGTCGGCCGGGTTGGCCAGCACGGCCTGGAGATCGTCATGGCCGTCTGCCAGAGCTTCGAAGCGCAGCGGGAGCCGGTCGGCAAGCGCATCACCGTCCGCATCGCCCTGCTGGACGATCCAGGCGGCGCCATCGCCGGCCGCCGCCCCCTGTAACGCTTGCCTGCTGCTGCCGATGGTGGCGTTCGCGCTGTACGGAACGGACCGCATCGAGGACTGGCCGCCGGGCCCGCCTCGCAGCGACCGCGCTGCGCCGCTGCGGCCCGGGTGGCTGTCAGGGTTCCAGTTCCAGGCACAGTCCGACTTGGTGACCGCCGGCCCGGCCCTGCACCGGTGTCATGGCGCTGGCGCCATCGCTGGTGAGGGGCACGCTACTGGTCGACAGGGCCGCATACGCCTGGGCGAGTTGCAGGAGGGCGGCTGCGGCGGCGCCTGGCTCCTTGTCCACGACGGCGGCCGTTTCTCGCGTGATGGCGGTGAGCAGTGCGTCGCGCGCCTCGATGGCGGCGGGAACTTCACGCACCTTGAGCACTGCCGTCGGTGCGGGTTCGCGGGGGCGACGTCCTGGATTTCCATGTGCTCTCTTTCGCTCGAACCCTGATGCCGTGGGGCTTGCGCAGCAGCCCTCGGCACAGGGAGGGGTGGTGGGGCTTTCGAGTAGCGCTACCAGTGGACGGCCGGCCACGGCGGAGGCGCGCCGGTGCGCCCCTTGAGCGAGACCGATTCCGACCCGCTTCACCGGTCAACAGGGGGAGCGTCAGGGCCAGGCCATTGATCAGGAAGCGGCAGTTCGCCCAGCCGATGCGGCCACCTGACCACAGCGGCGGTGGTCACCCGGTGGTGTCCTTCCTGGTCTCGACTGCGGAACGCGGCGAGCCGGCCGGGCGTGCGGGTTCTTCGGCCGGTTCCGAGTCGCACGCTACCGTGCGTACCTGCTGCACGTTGCGGAGACGGCCAGGCTGCGCCCGCCACAGCCACCTGCGGCCCGCCGCCAAGGCCCGGTCGGCAGTGCAGCCGGGGCCCCGGGCGTGGACCCGGGGCACCGGGGCCGCTGCGGCAGCCGCTTTCCCTGTGCCGCAGCGACGCCTTTCCTGATGCGGGACCATAGTGGCCCGTGAACCGTGCAGGCCGCGTCCGCCGGCCCGGGCACGTCACCGCACCGTAAGAAGGCCGCCGGCGAACAGCTCCCGGGCGACCTCTCCTGGCAGGGGCTGGGTGATCCACCGCACCCGCGGATCGTCCGAGGACCCTGCCGGAGCAACGAACCCGAATCGCGCCCTGGTATGGAAGACGAAGCCTTCCGCCTCGGCCTGGGCACGCAGGCGGGCCCGTACCCGGGGCTGCCACCGCGCCAGGACCGCTTCTTCGATCGCCTTCACCTGCAGGGGACCCGGCGGGCGACGCGCTCCGGGCTTCTTCGTCACCCACCGCTGCACGGTGCGCTGCGACACTCCCAGCACGGCGGCGACCCTCCGGGTGGAGCCCCGGTGCGCCTTCAGCAGAAGGACCGTGCGGTGGTGCGGCGGGAGCGGGAGGAGCAGCACACGCGGCAGGCACTGTCGGAACTCGCTCTCGCCGGGCCGCGGGAAGGCGACGCGGCGAAGGTGGCGGCGCGCCGGCCGCCGCACCCTGCGCCGACGGCGGTCATGGGCCTGCCGGTGGGGGAGGGCGGTGCGCTGGAGGGTGAGTTCACCCCCGGCGCGGCCGCCTTTGTCAAAGTGACAGGTTGACCGGATCCCGTCTCCTACAGCTTCCGGCCGAGCGCTGCCGCGTGCTGCTGCATCACCGGGGCAACCCGGTCGCGGAGTTCATCGACGGTGACGCGGGAGCTTGAGGCGCTGACCGAGATGGCGCCGACCAGCTGGCCGGCCGGATCGTGGACCGGTACAGCGATGGAGAGCAGCCCGAGTTCGAGCTCCTCGGAGTTGATCGCCATGCCTGCGGCGCGGACAGCCCGGACGCGGTCTTCGACTTCGGCGGCCGTGGTGGGGGTCCCTGGGGTGCGTGCGGGAAACGGAGCGGCGGCGAGGTAGTCGGCCAACTCGGTTGAGTCCAGGGCGCCGAGCAGAACCTGTCCGGTGGAGGAGGCGTAGAGGGGGAGCCGGGCGCCGACACGTATGCCGTTGTCGATGAGCCGGGTGCCTTCGCTGCGCGCGATGAACAGTGATTCGTTGTCGTAGCGCACGGCCAATGAGGCGGACTCGTCGGTTGCGTCGCGGATGGCGGCGAGGTGCGGCTGGGCGAGTTGGGGAAGCGCGGCGGACTCGCCGTAGGTGGCGCCGATGCGCAGTACGCGGGGAGTGGGCGCGAAGAACTTCCCGTCGAAGGTGACGTAGCCGAGCTCGGTGAGCGTGTTCAGGCAGCGGCGTGCCGTTGCCCGGCTCAGGCCGGTGGCGCGGGACGCATCGCTGATGGTGAGCCGGGGAGTGCTGTCCCCGAATGCCTCGAGGACTGCCAGTCCCTTGGCAAGTCCTGCCATTCCTTCGACGGCCATGCGGCCTCCCCCCTTGACAGATGTGACTACTGGCAAATCTACTGGCGCTCTGTTCGGATAGCGAGCAAACGTTCGCATAGCGAACGAGGGTTGTCAAGCACTGGAGGTGCACGCATGAGCGCACGGAACACGGGGGCGGGTGCTCCGGCCCCGGCCGGGATTTCGGAGCGCCGCTGGCCCGAGTCCCTGACCGAGGTGCCGTACTGGGTCTTCCAAGACGAGGACGTCTACCGGGCCGAGCAGGAGCGGATCTTCCACGGCCCGATGTGGAACTACCTCTGCCTCGAGGCCGAGCTGGCCGAACCGGGCGACTTCTGCGCCACCTTCATCGGCGAGCAGCCGGTGCTCGTGACCCGCGACCACGACGGCCAGATCTACGCCTTCGAAAACCGGTGCGCCCACCGCGGCTCGCTGATCGCTATGGAGCACTACGGCCACACCAAGGACTTCACCTGCGTCTACCACGCCTGGACGTACAACCTTCAGGGTGACCTCACCGGTGTCGCCTTCGAAGAGGGCATCAACGGCAAGGGCGGCATGTCGCCGGAGTTCTGCAAGGCCGCCCACAGCCCCCGGCGGCTGCGGCTGGCCAATGTGCACGGCTTGGTCTTCGGCAGCCTGGACAACGACGTGCCGGAGATCGAGGAGTACCTCGGCCAGGAGATCCTCGACCGGATCGAGCGGGTCCTCGGCGGCCGCAAGCCGGTCGTGCTAGGCCGGTTCACTCAGAGCCTGCCGAACAACTGGAAGCTGTACATGGAGAACGTCAAGGACTCCTACCACGCCAGCATCCTGCACCTGTTCTTCACAACCTTCGGGCTCAACAAGCTGAACCAGAAGGGCGGCATCATCGTCTCGGAGAACGGTGGCCACCACGTGAGCTGGTCGGCCATCAACCCAGAGGCGGAGGCCGCGGCGCACTACAAGGACCAGAAGATCCGCTCCGACTCCGAGTACCAGCTCGAAGACCCGTCGCTGGTCGACAGCTTCAGCGAAGTCGGGGACGACATCACGCTGCAGATCCTCTCGGTCTCGCCCGGCTTCGTACTCCAGCAAATCCAGAACTCCGTCGCCGTACGCCAGGTGCTGCCGACCGGGGTCGACTCCACCGACCTCCACTGGACCTACCTCGGCTTCGAGGACGACACCGAGGAGCAGCAGCTGATCCGCCTCAAGCAGTCCAACCTGGTCGGTCCGGCCGGCTATGTCTCCATGGAGGACGGCGCCATCGGCGGCTTCGTGCAGCGGGGCATCACCGGGGCGAGCAAGGAGTTCGCGACCGTCCAGATGGGCGGTGACCAGGCGGTCTCCAGCGAGAGCCGGGTCACCGAGGCTTCGATCCGCGGCTTTTGGAAGGTCTACCGCGAAGCCATGGGTTTCGCCGTCAGCGCGGGCAAGGGAGCACAGGCCTGATGGATGCACACAACCTGATCAGCCGGGCCCAGGGGCACTACGTCCGCGCCATCGATGACGGCCCGATCGAGGACTGGCCGGAGTTCTTCGCCGACGACGCCTTCTACAAGGTCACCACGGCGGACAACCACCGGCGCGGGCTGCCGGCCGGGATCATCTGGGCGAACAACAAGGCGATGCTCAAGGACCGGGTCTCTGCGCTGAAGGAGGCCAACATCTACGAGCCGCACGCCTACCGGCACATGCTCGGCCAGCCTGCGGTGCTTCAGGAGAGCGAGGCCGGCGCGACCAGCGAGACCTCGTTCCTGGTCATCCGCATCACCGGGAACGGGCCGACCGATGTGTTCGCCAGCGGCCGCTACCTCGACGAATACGTCTTCGAGGACGGCAGAGCCCTGATCAAGAAGCGGATCGTGGTCTGCGACAGCTCCCGTGTCGACACACTGCTGGTACTGCCGCTGTGACCGGGATACCCAGACTGCTGCTCACCACCGGCGACCCGAACGGGATCGGGCCGGAGATCGCGCTCGCGGCGGTCGCCGAGCTCGATGACCAGGCGCCGGTCGTGGTGGGCGACCGTCATGTACTCCAACCGTACGCTGAGCGCGCGGGGCTCGCGCTGCGCGCGGCGCAGCCGGGTGCGGCCGCCGAGCGCGGCGTGTGCGACCTGGTCGACGTCGGCGCCCTGGCCCCCGGTGACCTGGCGGTCGGTCAGGTCACCGCGCCTGCGGGCGCCGCCACCATCGCGTACACCGCCGCAGCGGTACGGCTGGCGATGGACGGCAGTTACGCCGGTGTGGTCGCCTGCCCGCACTCGGAGACGGCCGTCCACCGGGCCGGAATCGCCTTCGCCGGCTACCCGCCGCTGATCGCGGAGCTCACCGGAACCCCGCTTGAGAAGGTCTTCCTGATGCTGGTCGGCGGCGGTCTGCGAATCGCGCACGTCACACTGCACGAGCGGCTGGCCGACTCGCTGGCCCGGCTCACCCCCGAGCTGGTCACCAACGCCGGGCTGGCGCTGCACCGGGCGCTGCGGGCAACCGGCATCGCCGATCCCCGGATCGGCGTCTTCGGGCTCAATCCGCACGCCGGTGAAAACGGCCTGTTCGGCGACGACGACAAGCTGGTCACCGAGCCTGCGGTGGCTGCTCTCCGCGAACTCGGCGTCCCCGCCGAGGGCCCTGTCGGAGCCGACATCCTGCTCGGCGGCGCCCGCCACCACGACGCCTACCTGGCGATGTACCACGACCAGGGGCACATCCCGGTCAAAGTCCTGGCCGGACGTACCGCGGCCGCAGTCACCATCGGTGCCGGTGCGCCGTTCGCCAGCGTGGGCCATGGCCCCGCCTTCGACATCGCCGGGCAGGGCAATGCCGACCCGGGCGCCGTGCTCGCAGCTCTCCGGCTGCTCGCTCCGACTGTGTTCAGGAAGGCTGAGTTGACTTCCTCCCCCGCCTAAAGGCGGGGGATTCCAGCGGTCGCCCGCTGGGGTTCCTGCTTCATCGACGACCGCCCCGTCCGGGAGGACTCCCGTTGAGGTCTTACACCGTCTCCACAGGCAGACGCCGCCAGCCCGGCGGCCAGGATGTTGCGTGCCGCGTTCACGTCGCGGTCATGCACGGCGCCACAGGCGCACGTCCACTCGCGGACGTTCAGCGGCAGCTTCCCGCGAACCGTGCCGCAGACCCCGCACAACTTGCTGGACGGGAACCAGCGGTCGATCACGACGAGTTCGCGCCCGTACCAGGCGCACTTGTACTCCAGCATGGAGCGAATTTCCGTCCACGACGCATCCGAGATGGCTCGCGCGAGCGAGTGGTTCTTCAGCAGGTTGCGGACGGTGAGGTCCTCGATCACGACCGTTTGGTTCTCACGGACGAGCCGAGTGGACAGGTTGTGCAGGAAGTCGCGGCGCCGGTCGGCGATCCGCGCGTGGATGCGAGCGGCCTTACGCCGGGCCTTCTCGCGGTTGGCCGAGCCCTTCGCCTTCCGCGACAGCTCCCGCTGTGCGCGGGCGAGGCGGGCACGGTCGCGGCGTTCGTGCTTCGGGTTGGCGATCTTCTCCCCGGTGGACAGCGTCACCAGGGAGGTGATCCCGGCGTCGATGCCCACGGCCGCCGTGGTGGCGGGGGCCGGGGTGATGGTGTCCTCGCAGAGCAGGGACACGAACCAACGCCCGGCCGCGTCGCGGGACACGGTCGCCGTGGTCGGCTCCACGCCTTCGGGCAGGGGACGCGACCAGCGGATGTCCAGTGGCTGGGCCATCTTCGCCAGCGTCAGCTTCCCGTCACGCCACTTGAACGCGCTGCGGGTGTACTCGGCCGACGCTCGGGACTTCTTCCGGCTCTTGTAGCGCGGGTACTTCGCTCGCTTGGCGAAGAAGTTCCCGAACGCGGTCTGAAGGTGACGCAGCGCCTGCTGAAGAGGGACGCAGGACACCTCCGCCAGGAAGGCCAGTTCCTCGGTCTTCTTCCACTCCGTGAGCGCCGCCGACGACTGCACGTAGGAGACGCGGCGCTGCTCGCCGTACCAGGCGCGAGTGCGGTCCTCCAACGCCTTGTTGTACACGAGGCGGACGCAGCCGAACGTGCGGGACAGCTCTGCTGCCTGCTCGTTCGTGGGGTAAAAGCGGTACTTGAACGCCCGCTTGACCTGCTGCGTCATAGCTCACACAGTATCAGTTCCCGTGTGAACTACGGGTGTCGGTCGGTGGCCATAGACGGCGAATCGCCCTGGCGGCGATTCGCCTTTCCCTGCCCCGCTACGCGGGAGCTTCGTTACCTCCCCGGCCTGAAAGCCGGGGTATCCACGAAGGAGACCCGATGACCTTCACCATCAGTGTCCGCGGCTCTGATATCGCCTTCGGTTGCGAGCCGAGGCAGAACGTCCTGGACGCCGCCGAGGCGGCCGGTTGGGCGATTCCGTACTCCTGTCGCAAGGGCGTGTGCGACACCTGCCTCGGCTCGGTGACCGCAGGCCCGCTGGACATGCCAGGCAGTGGTTCCGTCTGCGGCCCGGCCGAGGTCCGGCTCTGCCGGGCACAGCCAACCGGCGATATCGAGATCGCGCCGCGCCGGATCGCGGCACGGACCCCGTCGGTGCGCAAGCGGCTGACCACAACGGTGTACCGGCGCCGCCAGGTCGCCCCCGGCGTCACCGTTCTCGACCTGCGCTACCCCATCGGCCGGCGGACGCCCTTCCAGGCCGGCCAGTTCCTCAACGTCATCCTCGACGACGGCGATACCCGGTCGTACTCGCTGGCCAATGCACCCCAGTACAACGACCTCGCCCAACTGCACGTCCGGCACGAACCAAACGGCGTGTTCTCAGCACGGATCCTGCAGCAGCTGGAGTTCCACGACACCGTGGAAATCGAGGCGCCCTTCGGCGAGTTCTTCGTCGAGGACGGCGATGGGCCCCTCCTCCTGCTCGCCACCGGCACCGGGTTCGCACCCATGCGGTCGATCATCCTCGACCACATCGCCCGGCGCCTGACCCGCCCGATCCACCTGTACTGGGGCGCCCGCACCCTCGAGGATCTCTACGCCCGCACCACCCTCCAAGCCTGGACCCGGCGCTACCCATGGTTCCGGTTCACCCCAGTGCTCTCCCAGCCGCACACCGGCTGGGAAGGCGCCGCCGGTTGGGTACAAGCAGCCGCGATCGCGGACCATCCCGACCTGAGCAGCCACCACATCTACGCCTGTGGCAGCGAAGCGATGACCCGAACCGCCGCCCAGGAGCTGGCGCGCGAGCGCGATGTGGCTTCCGACCAGTTCCACTCCGATGCGTTCGTCCCGGCCGCGGGAGCCCTCGCCAGAGTCGAGTAACCCTTCTCCATGTGGAGTGCATTATGTCCAAAACCACTTCATCCCCGTCCGCCGCCGTATCGGACCCCCAGGGGCCGCTCAAGCTCCCCGGCTTCATCGACGGACGCCGCCCGGGCGGTTTCCAACTACGTACCGTGCTGCTGTGCGGGCTGGTCATGCTGCTCGACGGGTTCGACACCCAGGCGATCAACTACATGGCCCCGGCCATCACCCAGGACTGGGGTATGTCCAAGGGCACCATGGCCACGATCTTCTCAGCCGCACTGGTCGGCCTGATGATCGGCTATCTGCTGCTGGCCCCGCTCTCCGACAAGTTCGGCCACAAGCGGCTCGTCATGGCGGGAGTCGCAGTCTTCTCGCTCTCGACGCTGGTCTCGGTGTGGGCGCAGAGTCCCGACCAGCTCATGATCATGCGAGTGATCACCGGAATAGGCCTCGGCGCAGCCACCCCGAGCACCATCGCGCTCACCGCCGAGTACAGCCCCAAGCGGCTGCGGGCCAGCCTGGTCCTGGCGATCTACTGCGGTTTCTCACTCGGATTCGTGGCCGCCAACTACGCCGCCGACTGGCTCATCCCCGCCCACGGATGGCGCTCAGTCTTCGTCGCCGGCGCCGTGCTGCCCCTGGCCCTGCTCCTCGTACTGGTCTGGCAGCTGCCCGAGTCGATCTCCTATCTGCTGCGCCGCGGGGAAAACGCCAAGGCGTACGCCCTGTGCCGCCGGATCGACCGGACGCTGCCGAAGACGGACAAGGCGCAGGTCGAGGCGGAAAGCGCCGGCCCCGGCAAGCGGGTCAAGATCACCGAGCTGCTCTCGGGCCGCCAACTGCTCGGCACGGTCCTGCTGTGGGTCGTCTTCGCGATCAACCTGGCGTTGTTCTACGGCCTGCAGAGCTGGATGCCGACCATCCTTGCCGATCGCGGCTACTCCGCCGGCACCCTGGCGACCGCCGCGTCCATGACGACCATCGGCGGCATCGTGATCGCCTTCGTGGTCGGGCCCGCGATGGACCGGCTCGGCGCCTACGGCTCCCTGGGCACCCTCTACTTCGTCGGCTGCGGCTTCCTGGTCCTCATGGGCCTGGTGCTGGGCTCGCCGGTCTGGATGGTCCTGGCGGCGATCTTCCTGGTCGGCTGCGCCGTCAGCGGCGGCCAGAAGAGCGTCATCGCACTCGCTGCGGCCTTCTATCCCGAAGAAGTACGCTCCACCGGTGTCGGCTGGGCGTTGGGCATCGGCCGCGTCGGCGGCATCGTCGGCCCGCTGATCGTCGGAGGCATGCTGGCCGGCGGCATGGGCCACGAGCAACTGTTCCTGATCCTCGCGGGCCCCACCGCGCTGTGCGGTCTGATCGTCCTGTACCTCGGACACCGCGCGAAGCAACTCAAGACAGCCTGATCCCGGAAACCGGCGCTGCGGGGGCCGGGAGGCCGTGCTGGCCTGTGCCGTCCCCTGCACACGGTGTGCGTGCCGATTATTACGCCCGGGCAGGTCCGCGTGTGTGTACTCGTGAAGGACGCCGAGTCGATCACGTCGATGGATGTCCAGCTGGTCGAGTCGGCCGGGCTCGGTGATCGGTTCGAGGCTGGCCGCAGGGGTGCTGCGCGGTGCAGGGCGCGGTGCAGCCTGTGCTCGTGTAGAACGATTCCAACTCGACGAGTGCGTGAAGTAGGTGGGCCTGGTTGCAGATCAAGGTGCGTGCCGCGCCCGCATCACTGCCTTGAGAAAGACCTGACCGCGACCCGCACCAGCCTCCGAAGAATGATCCGTGACGAAAATCTTCGGTGAGCGAGCACCTGCGATCCGCCAGCCCGTCGACGCACGACGCAACCGGCCCGACGAGGAAGGCCCCGGCCGGAAGGTCCTGTCGCCGGAACGGGTCGAGCAACTGTCCGCCATCGGCATGCGCTGGACATAGAGCGGCCAACAAGCTCGACCGCCCAGGCACAGCTGCTGGGCCGTGAAGCGTACATCTGGCGTACGGATTGCGTACAGAGTGGGGGACGGACAGCTCTGAGGAGGGGGCCGGTAGGCCCCGGCTGGAGACGCGGCTCTGGATCGTTGGTTGCTGACCCATGCCCCCAGCTTGCTCTCTCGTTCCTCCTGCTGTCCGCTGCTCTCGCCGTCCCCGCTGATGGTGATCCGTTCTCTTCCTGACGCACGCAAAGCTGTAATCCCGTCTCGTACCTCGCAGGGTCTACGGCGGTCCATCGGGGGGGCCATGCCGTATGAGACCGGCCGGGGCGCACGGCTGACGAAGACCGAATCGGATGCCGCGTCCGCGGAGCCATGGCCGTAGTCGTGGGGCACCGTCGGCGTGCGGTTTCGCTGCGCGAGCATCTCGGCTGACTCGGTACCTCTGCTCCGCTCCAGCCGCCTGCAGAATCCGGGCTGCCCCGATGCCCGGCGCAGGAGTTGCCGCACCCGCTGCCGCACCAATTGCGAGTCTGTACGGTCTTTGGTGCAACTCCCGATCCAGGCGCTCGCGACAACGCACCCCACACAGCAAGAACAGGCAGGAAGAAGCAGCAGTGGAACACAGCGATTCCCCCACGGTGCTGCCCCAGGTCGCCCGGCTGGTGGCACGCAGCGGGGACCTCAAGAGCGAGCTGGTGGCCTTCGCGCACAGTCCGCGCTTTGCCCGGCGGTTGGATGCCCGGCTCGAGGAGGCAGCGGACCGGCTCGGCTTCCTGGACGAGGCGCTGGTCATCGAGACCATCGACCACTTCGTGCTGCAGCACCGGCTGGCGGACGGCTCGAGTGTTCTCGAGCGGTTTACGGCTCAGCGGCGGCCGCCGCTGAGCGAGGACGAGCGGGCGATGCTGCTCGGCTGGCGCGAGGTGGTGGAGGCAGTCTTCGAAGTACAGGACTGCGAAGGGGATGCCGTCGTCCTGCACAACCTGCTCGACGACCTCCTGTACCGGGTCCATTCCAACCTGGGGCGGCGTGCCCTTGGCAAACTGAGCACAGGGATGTTCGTGGCCGGCCGCATCGTGCCCGTCCACCCCGACACGGACGCCTGGCTGGTCACCGGCAACCTCACCACCTACCCACCCGGCGACGGACCGCAGTTGGCGCAACTCGCCGTCCAGGCGCTCACCGCCCATCCGCAGCTGCTGCGCCGCAATCCCGAGATGCTGCGCAAGGCCTGGGAGATGCAGGCCGAAGCCCGCGCCGACTTCATCGAGGTGTTCGGCACCGACATGCTCGTTCTGAATCCCGGTGAGGCGGCCGTACGGATGCGGGAGTACCATCGTCACCGGCAGGACAAGGCCCTGGCCGAAATCGGCGATGAAACCCCCGCGCAGGCGATCAACGGCAGGCCCTCCCTCGACGAGCTCAGCAGTCTGCCCGAAGAACTCTGCGACGCGGACACCGTCGCCGTGATCTTCGACGAGACTGAAGGCCTGTGCTACTACGCGGACTTCGGCCACCTCGACGCGCTGTTCACCGATCCCGCCCTGGTCCGTGACCGCGCCTACCTGAGCCGGCTTAGGGAGTACCTGAACGACGACTCCGTCGCTCCCGTGGTCATCCGCCGTCTGGTCCAGCGGCATCCCGACAACGCCGACGCCGTCTTCCGTGCACTCCTGCGCAAGCCCACCTTCGCCTGGGAACGGGACGGGGAGGAGCTGCTGCGCCGCCGCAAGGCGAAGCACTTCGCCCATGAGCGCCTGCCCAGCGTCACCCCGGTCGGCGCCCGCCTCGCGGAACTCCTGCGTACGCAAGGGAAGAAGAGGCGATGAGACTGTCCACCGCCGAACTCGACGCCATGGTCGCCGAGGCGATCGTCGATGCCTACGGCGAGCACGAACAGCTCGCCGCCTTCCAGGCAGTCATCGAGGACCGCCTGGCCTTGCCGTTCACCACCGTCGTGCTCGGCATCCCCGTGACCATCACCGCACTCCAGGAACAGCCCGGCAGCGGCATCGCCGCCCTGTGCAGACACGGCCGGCACGCTCAGGCGATCGGCATCCTCGACCTACCGCTGCCCGACCCCGCACCCGAAGGGTGGGTCTGGGTGGAGGCATACCGGCACTGGACATCCTGAGCCACCTACGCGCCGGACCCTTCTTCCTAGCTGCCCTCTGTGAGGAAGGCGGCGGCAAGGGCCTGATCACCGAGTCGGCTCCCGCCACGAACAGACGCATCCGAGAAGTTTGCAGGCGGTTCGTCGCGGCCATCACCCGCTGTCGTCGTACAGCACCGCTGTCCTTGCTGCTGAAGCCACCGCTTGAAAGCCTGCCCGATGTAGAGGTGGTCCGCGCTGGACTCGTTGTTCGCGGTACGGCGGCACCGCACGGGAGGGTGGTGTGCGAAGTGGCACTTCTTACTGGTGTAGCGCTTGGCCGACAGTCTCTTGCCGCAGCCGCCGAGCAATGAGCCGCAGTAGCCGATTCCTTGGTGGCGGGGTACTCGTCGCTGGTGAAGCGGGGCCGCAGCTCACTCTCCGAGGCGTGTGAAAGGAAGCACTCGCCCTGCGTCGGCCCGGCTTCGACCGCGTCCGCGTCATGGACCGTATCGGGCTGGCCGTCGCACTGTTCACCGAGGGCGAGCCGGAGCAGGGCGCCGCCGCGGCCCACTAGGCGCTGGACCAGGCCGCCAGGATCGACTCCACCCTGGTCGCCTCCCGGCTCAACACTGGACGCCGCCCGCCCCTACCGGACCGCCGTGGTGGACGAGGTCCGCACCCGCGCGACCGATCTCGCCGCAGCCCGGCCGACCACGGTCGCCGCCTGAGACCATCGACGTCATGGGCAAGCACTCCCGACCCGGACCGCCGAACCAGCCGTCCCGAGCTGTGCCGCGCGTGGACGACGGCGACCCGCTCGCGGCGTACGAGAAGCGGCGCCGCCCTCCGCTGGACGTCTGGCGCCGACACCGACCGCTTCACGGCGGCGGCGGACACCTTCGGCCCGACGAGGCGCGGGCCCTTGAGGAGTGGAACGGATTTTCGTACGAACCTGCGGGCACCGCCGCGAACCTCGCGGAGGCCCAGCGGTGGGTGAACGAACAGGCGTCCGCCGACGAGTCGGCGACCTGATGATCGGGCTGGCGCTCGCATAGCTGACGACGAATCCGTTGATACGCACAGGTCCTCCCCGCCGACGCGGGGGTGCTCCGACGCGACGAGGTTCCCGGCGACCCGGGCACGCCCGAGGGCGGGGTTCTTGACGCGCCGCGGACTGCGGAAATGTGATCGACTCCGGAGCTCTCGCAGAACTCTCGCAACTGTTCATTTATGAGAATCACCGTCCGCAACGGTCGTCACGCAGCACTGCCCGGAGCACCCCCACGTCGGCGGGGAGGACTAGGCGGCGGACGTCACGTCGAACACCCACGGCGGAGCACCCCCGCGTCTGCGGGGAGGACAAGATCGACGAGTGGATCGAGGACCTCGCTTACGGAACGCCCCCACGGGTTGCCCTCACGGACGACATGCAGGGCCGGTGGAACACCCTCGCGTCGGCGGGGAGGACCAGACCGAGATCCCGCGCGTCTTCGTGACCCGCGGAACACCCCCGCGTCGGCGGCGAGGACCCGGGCCGTGGTGTGGCTCGAACTCGCCAGGCGGAACTCGGTGGACCCTGTTCCCGATGGCCGGGCTGCTCGCCCTCGCCCGCCGGGCACGCGCCGTACCGACGAGCTGCGAGCCCCGCGGGAGAGCTGACACCGCCACGTGCGAGCACCTCCCCACGGCAGGGCGGACTGCGAACGTGATCGGCGCGGGTCCCACCCCCCGCGTCCCGTGCCACGAACCCGCCAAGCCTGCGGGGCCGGCACCACCCCTCGCCGCCTTGCCGGGCACGCCCCACGAAACCCCCTTGCGAGGGGGCGCCTCTCCGCCTTGCGAACGCTCCCCCCGCGGCCTGAACGGCGTGGGAGAACCCCCGGCACCGGACACCGCGCACCAATGCAACGAGAATTGGCGGACAGCACCTAGGCTCCCGGGATGACGGCCGGTATGTTGCGCCCCTGCCCGCCGCGAGGCGGGCACGGTGAACGGCTCATCATGGGGGTAGCGTGCGCGACTTCAGCCTTCCGGCACTGGTGGAGACCCTGTCGGCGGGAGGCCTTGCGGACTCGGTGTACGAGGTGGCGGAACGCGACCCGAAACTGGAGCAGTTGGCGCGGCGCGACCCCCTGGACGAGCAGAGGTGGTGTGCGGTCACCGCGGCCGAGTTCCGCGACGAGGTCCTGGCGCTGGCCAAGGGGCTGCTGGCCGGCGGGATCCAGTTCGGTCACCGCGTCGCCGTGATGTCCCGCACCCGTTACGAGTGGACGCTCTTCAGCTACGCGTTGTGGTCCCTCGGCGCCCAGGTGGTCCCCGTCTACCCCACCTCCTCGGCGGACCAGGTCCGCTGGATCCTGTCGGACGCGCAGGTGGTGGCCGTCGTGGTGGAACACGAGGACCATGCCATGACCGTGGGGGCGGTCTGCGACCAGCTGCCGCTGCTGAGGGCGATATGGCAACTGGACGCCAACTGCGTCCAGTGGCTGGCGGACGCGGGCTGGGGCATCCCCGACGACGTGGTGCACCAGCACCGCAGGGCAGTGCAGCCGGGCTCGGTCGCCACCATCGCCTACACCTCCGGCACCACCGGCCCCCACCCCAAGGGCTGCCTGATCACCCACGCCGGTCTCGCGGCCGAATGCGACACCCTGAACGCGGGCTGGCGGGAGGTCCTCGCCGAGCCCGGTGAGCAGCCGGCCGTTCTGGCCTTCCTGCCCCTCTCCCACATCTACGGTCTGATGGTGCAGGTCGTCTGCATGCGCGGCGGCATCCGGCTGGGGCATCAGCCGGACCTGTCCCCCGCCGCGCTGCTGCCCGCCCTGGCGTCGTTCCGGCCGACGTACGTCTTCGCCGTGCCGTACATCTTCGAGAAGATCTTCCAATCGGCCAGGCGTTCGGCCGAAGCAGCCGGCCGGGAGGCGCTCTTCGACCGGGCCGTGGACGTCGCGGTGCGCTACGCCGAGGAAGTGGAGCGCCGGGACAGGGGCGAGGGCTCGGGGCCCGGACCGCTGCTGAAGGCCTCGCACACCGTCTTCGACCGTCTGGTGTACGGGCGGCTGCGGGCCGTCCTCGGCGGCCGGGTCCGGTACGCCACCTCCGGCGGGTCGAGTCTCGACCGGGAACTCGGCCTGTTCTTCGCCGGAGCCGGGGTCACCATCCACGACGGATACGGGCTCACCGAGACGACCGCCGCCGTCACCAGCCAGCCACCGGGCCGGCCCCGCTTCGGGACCGTCGGCAGACCCCTGCCCGGCTGCTCCGTCCACGTGGCACGGGACGGGGAGATCTGGGTCCGCGGGGACGTCGTCTTCTCCGGCTACCTCGGCGATCCGGCGGCCACCGGGTCGGTGCTGCGCGACGGGTGGTTCGCGACGGGCGACGTGGGCCGGCTGGACGACGACGGCTTCCTGGTCATCACCGGACGCAAGAAGGACATCCTCATCACCAGTGGCGGCAAGAGCGTCAATCCCCGGGTGCTCGAGGAGCGGCTGCTGAGACATCACCTGATCTCCCAGTGCCTCGTCGTAGGCGACAACCGTCCCTTCATCGCGGCGCTGATCACCCTGGATCCCGAGGCGTCCCAGCACTGGTGCCGGCTTCGCGCACAGCAGCACGCCCGGCCCGGGGAGGCGCCGATCAACGAGGAACTGCGTGGCGAGATCCAGCGGGCCGTGACGATGGCGAACGCGGCGGTCTCCCAGGCGGAGGCGATCCGCGCGTTCCGGATCATCCCGAACGAGTTCAGCACGGCCAACGGCCTCATGACGCCGTCGCTGAAGCTGCGTCGCGCCGCGATCGTGCAGGCGTACGAGGCCGACATCGAAGCGCTGTACGGCTCCTGAGGACCCCTCACCGGCGGTCGGACGGCCCCGCTGCTGATCTTGGGATCATCCACGGTGAAAGCGGGCAGGGCCCGGGGCCAGCACCGCCGGCTCAACCCCGCACAGCCCGGCGAGCACACCCCGCCCGGCTTCGTTGAGCACGATCTCCGCGTCGGCCCGCACGCCGCCGCCGTCCAGCCGGGCTGGGGAGTTGCGGCACGTCCACTGCGCAGCACACCAGCGGCCGGCATACCGTAGCGGGCCGCAGTCCGATTGATCAGCGACGCGGTGAGCTCTCCCGCCAGCGGCACCGTCCGTAACGCCCCAGCTCCCACGGCTCTCCTCACCTGCGTGCTTCGCCCCGTTCCAGCCGGACGCGCTGCCCATCATGGTCCGGTGCCCCCCTGTGCAGCCAGGGCAGACAACTGCACCGCGGGACGCTCCGACCGCGGCCCCGCGCGCGCAAGTAGAGCGATGCCGCCAAGCTCCAACGATGGCCGACAAGGGCCGCACCTGAAGCGTACAAATAGCGTGCTTTTCCCGTACATTTTGCGCACGAAGGGTGTATGTGGGTGATACGGTGCCGCACGGAAGGTCTTGGGCAGTTTCCGCTTCGGATCGAGGAAGAGCTGAATGACTGTGGCCGCTGCTCCCACACGAGGCCGACCCGGAAGGGCGGTGCTTCATGGCGACCAGGCCAAGGCCGTCTCCGCCTGGCCCGCCACCTGCGCCGCCCGGGCACGCGCGGGCTTTATGTGTCGGCGACGGGGACAGGCAAGACGCTGGTGTCGATCCGGATGGCGGACGAACTCGACGCGCGGCTGGTGCTGTTCGTGGTGCCCACGCTGGATCTGGCGGCGCAGACGGCCATGGCGAGCACATGCTGATCGTGTCCTCCCTGGACACGAACGCCCGTGAGGATCTGGTTGCGGCCCGGGTGATGTCGACGACCAGCCCGCACGCGCTGGGCGGGCTGATGTCGGTGGTGGGGGAGGGGGAGGACCAGATCCGGGCGTTGACGGTGATCTGCACCTACGACTCCCTGAACAAGATCGAACAGACCCAGAACACGGGGTACGCGGTGGCGCCGTTCGACCTGGCGGTCATTGACGAGGCGCACCGGATCGCCGGCCGGGCCGACAAGAAGTAGGCGATCGTCAACGACGCCCAGCGCATCCGTGCCGACCGCCGCCTCGACATGACCGCCACGCCCCGCATCTTCGCCGCCCCGGAGTTGGCGGAGTCCGCCGACCTCACCCGCCCGCGCCGAAGGCGCCCGCAGGGCGAGGAGGGGGACGCGTTCGCCAACTCCATGGACAACGAGGCCGTCTATGGCAAGAAGGTGGTCGAATACCCCCTCGCCAGGGCCGTGGCGGCCGGCCGGGCGGCGGACTACCGCATCGTGGTACCCACCCTTACCGACACCGACCTGCGCCGCCGCCTGAATCTTCCCGCCCCCGGCACCGCGGTCCGGGAGGGGAAGGACGAGAGTGCGCTGCGCACCACCGCCCTGCACCTGTCCGTGCTGCGCGCCATGACCGAGCACCGTCTGAAGAAGGTCCTGTTCTACTTCAACCTGGTCTCCGACGCGCGCCGCTTCGCCCGCGAACTGCCCCACACCTTGCGCCTGCTGGCCCGGACCGACCCCGGTCTCGTCTCGGACATCACCCCCAAGCTGTTCTTCGCCCACGGTGAGCACACCCCCGCCCAACGGGGTGACATCTTCACCGCCTTCGCCGCCGTCGACTGCGCGATCCTCGCCAACTCCCGCCTGATCGCTGAAGGCGTCGACATCCCCAGCGTCGACGCCGTCGTCTTCGCCGACCCCACCCGCAGCGTCATCCGCTGCGTCCAGGCCCTCGGCCGCGCCCTGCGCCTGGACGTCTCCGGCAAGACCGCCTCGCTGATCGTCCCCGTCTACGTCCCGCCCGGCACGGACGGCGAGAACATCCTGGGCACCGCGTATGAGCCGGTATGGGCGATCGCCTGTGCGCTGGCCAGCCACGACCACCGCATCCTCGAACGCCTCCCCGACAAGGCCAACCGGCTGCCGAAGGAGACCAGCGACGTCATCGCCCGGCGCTGGCACTTTGACTTCACCGTCCACCCCGAACGCATCGCCCAGGCGATGGACCTGGTCTCTCTCGACCTCCGCGACCCGGCCGTCTCCCGCTCCCGCCGCCTCGGCCTGGCCGCCGCCCGCTCCTACCGCGACGAGTACGGCCACCTCGACGTCCCCGCCGACTACACCGACCCCGCCGGGTACCGGCTGGGCACCTTCATCACCACCATGCGCGACGCCCGGACAGCCGGCCGCCTCGAGCCCGACTGGATGGCCGAGCTCGGCGTGCTGGGCATGATCTGGGACAAGCACGACGCCGCCTGGCGCGCCCGCCTCGCCGCCGCCGACTACCACCGCGCCCACGGTCACCTCGCCGCCCCCGCCACCACCCACGTCGGTGCCTGGCTCGCCGAACAACGCCACCTCGCCACCAAGAACACCCTCGAGGCGGCCCGTGCGGACGCCCTCACCGCCCTTGCCCCGACTGGCGCCTGCCCCACGGCGCGGACTGGCACCGCAAATACCACCTCCTGCGCGCCCACCTCGCCACCGGCGCCGACCCCGCCACCCTCACCCGCGACACCCAACTCGCCGGCGTGAAGATCGGCTCCTGGCTGCATCACGAGGAGTACGCGGCCAAGCGCCTCCCCCGGACCACCTCCCCACAGGGCCCGGCGCGGCTTCTCTTCGCGCCGGACCTGGTCGGCACCTCCGGCGAACTCGCCGAGCGGCTGCACGCGCACGCCGCGTTCCGCGAGATCGACGAGGTGGCGTTCGCGCTGCCGTTCACCTTCGAGTACGAGGACTACGTCCAGATCCTCACGGACATGGCGACGAAGCTGGGCCCGACCCTGGGGTGGCGGCCGGCAGGCTGACGGTGGGCGCCGACAGCCCGGCGTAGGCGGCAACCAGGTCGACCGCGGTGGTGTCGCCTCTGCTCCGCTCGGTCCACGGTGTCCCGGTCCGTCGTCATGCGCCCTCCGGTCCTGTGCCGTCCGTCTCCGTCGGCGTGGCGGTGTCTTCTGGCGGCAGCTCCATGAGGGACATACGTGCTGAGTACGCGACGCTGCGCTGCGAGGGCGAGTCCCCCGCGTTCTCGTGCACCCACTCGAAGGCGGCCCTGGCCGCCGCCGGCCGGCCCGCCCTGACGAGGGCCTGCCCGTGATTGAAGCGATGCACCACTTCCAGGCCGGAGCCGTGGTCCGAGGCCAGGACGTCCTCATACTGCGCGAGCGCTTCCTCGTGTCGCCCGAGACGGCTCAGGACCAGGGCACGCACCCCGAGCAGCCGCACCCGCTCCGCTGTGTGGGTTCCCGGGGTGAGGGCCTTGTCGAGGCGGCGCAGCGAGGTGAGATGGTCGCCGTCGTGGAAGGCGACGGACCAGCCGGTGAGGTCGGCGAGTTGTATCACCGCCATCACCAGACGGCCGGCCTGGGGCCGTTGCCTCAGGTAGCCCTGCTGGAAAAAGGCCCAGTCCGTGCGCTCGAACGAGGTCATCAGGGGCACCAGATCGGTTGCGCAGGCCACTGGATCGACCGGCGGGTAGACGTACCGGGTGTTGGCGAGGTCGAAGCAGGTCAGGGGTGGTGTGGACGTGGCGTCGTAAGTCCAGTTCCCCACATGGGCGTCGACGCGGATGATTCCGTGATCGTGGAACTCGCCCATGGCCCTGCCCAGTGCGTTGGCCGCTGGGAACCGATCCGTGAAGACGTCGCGCCACTCCGGGTAGGGGAAGTGATGCTCATGGAGGTGACGCGGCTTCCAGAGGTGGGAGAACCGCGTGAAGTCGGTCTGCCGCCGCCAGGAGACCTCAACGGGACTGACCTCCTCCTCGTCTGCGACATAGGAGGCGAGATATTCCACGGTGTCTCGCGACGACATCAACAGCCCTTGGTCCGGCAGACGCATCACCGCCGAGCCCGCCACCGAATCGGCCAGGGCCATCGCGCCGAGGTCCTCGACCGCGCCGAACGGTTCGAGGCGCGGCGGCAATCGCAGCACCAGCTCGGCGGGGATCACTTCGCGCAGCCATTCGAGGAAGTGCTGGAAATCCGCTGGGCCAAGGCCTTCCGCAGGAAGGACACGCCAGCCTCGAACGACCGCCTCGCCCAGGGTGATGTCACTGTCGGCCAACGTGTATCCCGTGGGAGCAGCGGGGTATTCCAACTCGGGCTCCTGCACACTGCGTTTCTGGGAGTCCCAGGCTAGCCGCCGACGAGAGGAAGAGACACGTGGTCACATCCAATGAGTCGCCGAACGACGCCCTCACCACCAAGTCGCTGCTGTCGGGCGCATGCCGGTCCGCTACTTCGGGCGAGGCACTGACGTTGCCGGGATTCATGGAACTGACGGCGTTCTGTGAGGCGGTGGTGATCCTCGATTCCGTGCGGGTCATCTCGTCCACGGACGGTTTCACCCACCCACTGACCGACCTTCTCACCGCGGAGGGGGTCCTGACCGAATTCAAACCGGCGCTGAGGCGCCCGGATGCCACGCGGCTGTTGAGTCGCCTGCCGATCGATCTGAAGGAGCGCCTGCCTACCGACATCGGCGTAGAGCATCTCACCGACCCCAGCCTGCTCGCCGACACGGACTTCGTACCACCCAATGCGACGGGAATGCTTGACAGTTCGCTGTCTCCACCGGAGGCCGACCTGGACGCCGCCATCCTCGCCCGATGGGTGGAGAGCCTCCCCAACTATCCGAGCCTCGTCGCCCAGGGGGCCCCGTCCCGGGACCGCGCTTACCGGGCCGTCGGCTACCTGCTGGTCGCCACTGCCCAGGGACTCGACTACTTTCCGGATGCCGACAGGTCTCCGTTCGTCGGCTCCGTGCTCAGCCGCCTCTACACGTCACTGCCTCGGGCGGTCTACGAGCGGGTCGCCAAGGCGTGGAACACGGAGGGCGACGAGGAGGCCGGGGTGATTCCGGAATGGGACATGCAGGTGCAGGTCCCCATTCCACCCGTCGCCGCGCGCGTTCTCGACAGCTGCCGGTCTCTTTCCGACCTCGGCCCCCAACTGCTCGAACTCAGAAACGAATTCGTGGGCTATCGACGGCACTTCCGTGAGTTCAAGTCGGAGCTGCAGAACGCGCCCACCTTCCGGCAGCGCAAGGAGGTTCGGCAGAAATTTCAGCAGCGCCTGGAGCAGGCCTGCGGGCCGGACAAGGAAGTGATCAGCGTCCAGGAAGTGCTGAACTTCGGCGAGCAGTTGACCAAGGCCGCCGCGGCGCCGATGGCACCCACCTCGTACTCGGCCGCTCTGCTGACCCAGCCCATCGAGTGGATTCGCCGCTGGTGGAGCCGTCGCCCCTTGACCGTACTGTTCCGCATGGACGGCAAGGTGCCCAATTTGTCCACCTACGGCGAACTCATCGGCAAGCTCTGGGGCCACGACGTCCACGACGGGCTCCTGGACGAATACGTCCGTCAGGCGCGGCGGGTGGAGCGCCTCGCTCTGGCCTCAACCGCATCCACCGACGATGCCGGTTGAACCGCCCCGCCCTCACACCGAGAACTCCCGGATCACCGTGTTCCGGAACACCGCCGTACGGGACTGTAAATCGTTCGGCCCTGTCGCACATTCGGTGGTGACGGAGAGTCGTGAGGGTCGTTGACGTTCCCGTGAAGGATGTCAACGAGGTTGTGCAGACGGTCTTTTCGGGTCTGTACCCGCTGGTCATAGAGGTGGTCGCCGACGAGGGCGAGCGGATCGTCGTGCGAGCTCGAACGCCGACGGCGGCAGCGGTCTGCCCGGTGTGCGGAGCGTCGTCCGGGCGGGTGCACGGATATCAGCTGCGGACGGTGGCCGACGTGGCGGTCGATGACCGTCGGGTGGTGGTCCGTGTGCGGGTGCGGCGCCTGGTGTGTCCGACGCGCGGTTGCTGCCACACCTTCCGCGAACAGGTGCCCGGCGTTCTTGAGCGATACCAGCGCCGCACCGCCCGCCTGACCAGGCAAATCAAGGCAGTGGTCAAGGAGTTAGCGGGCCGAGCCGGGGCGCGTTTGCTGGCGGTACTCGCGGTGAGCCTGTCGCGTCACACGGCCCTGCGCACGCTGTTGCGCATCCCATTGCCCACCGGGCGGACGCCCCGCGTGATCGGTGTCGACGACTTCGCTCTGCGCCGGCGGCATCGCTATGCCACCGTGGTGATCGACGCCGAAACCCATGAGCGGATCGACGTGCTGCCCGACCGCACCGCCGACACCCTTGAGGCATGGCTGCGCGAGCATCCCGGCATCGAGGTCGTGTGCCGCGACGGCTCGGCGACCTACGCCGAGGCCATCCGCCGCGCCCTGCCCGACGCGATACAGATCGGAGATCGCTGGCATCTGTGGAAAAACCTATGCGAAGCCGCCCTCAGCGAGGTCAAGGCACACAGCACCTGCTGGGCCACCGTGCTGGAAGCACCCCTCTACGACGGGCCCCGCGCCCAGACCACCCTCGAACGCTGGCACCAGATCCACGACCTCCTCGACAAGGGTGTCGGCCTGCTCGAATGCGCCCGGCGTCTGCAACTCGCCCTGAACACCGTCAAACGCTACGCCCGCGCGGATCGACCCGAGCGGATGCTCCGCGTCCCCAAATACCGCGCCAGCCTCGTCGACCCCTACCGTGAACACCTGCGCAAACGCCGGGCCGAAGACCCCGCCGTCCCCGTCAACCACCTCTTCGAAGAGATCAAGGCCCTCGGCTTCACGGGCTGCCTGAACCATCTGCACAAGTACATCAACCAAGGCCGCGCAGACGCCGAGCGCAGCCACATCTCCCCGCGCTGGCTCGCCCGGATGCTCCTCACCAGGCCCGGCAACCTCAAAACCGAACAACACGAGCTCCTGGCCAAACTCACCGGCGCCTGCCCGGAGATGACCCAACTGGCCGCCATCATCAGAGACTTCGCACAGCTCTTGATGCCTCGCGCAGAAAATGCCGACGGGCTCTCGCGCTGGATCGTCCAGGTCCGCGCAGCCGATCTACCTCATCTACACGCCTTCACTCGAGGGCTGGAGCGTGACAGCGACGCCGTGATCGCAGCTCTCACGCTTCCGCACAGCAACGGCCCCACCGAAGGCGTCAACACCAAGACCAAGCGGATCGCGCGCCAGATGCACGGACGAGCAGGCTTCACCCTTCTTCGCCACCGCATCCTCCTCGGATAGCAGCACGCTGCGTCACCACCGAATGTGCGACAGGGCCGTTCGCTACACAGACCCGGTCGTTGAGCGGTTCCGTCAGGGGCACGTCCTGAAACCCCTGGTGGGGTTGGCTTCGCTTCTGGGCCTGCTCCTGTCGAGGTCAGTCGGTCAGCGCTTGGGGCAGGGTTTCGTGGCAGTCAATGACGGTGTCGAGGCCGACGAGTTGCAGGGTGCGCAGCACCGCACCTGTCGGGCTTGCCAGGCGGAGCCAGCCGCCGGCCTCGGTGAGGGCGCGGTGTGCGACGATGAGGACGTTGATGCCGCTGGAGTCCATGAAGGTCACCTGCCGCAGGTCCACGACGACGTGGGGGCGGGGCGTGCCGGACAGGTCAAGGGCCTGGCTAAGGACGTCACCGGTGTGGTGGTCGATTTCTCCGGCCACTGTCAGTACGTGGATGCCGTCGGTGGCGGTGGCCACGACCGACAGCTGCTCCGGCTGCACAGCCTGTTCGGTCTCCGGCACTTCTTCCTCAGCCATGTCGGTGATCCTGGCACAGCCAGGTCTTCATCCGGAATCGCTGCCCCGTATGTATCGGGTGATGCCCGAGTGAGACGGAGGTAACACGGGGGCATCGTGTATCACTCTCGCTGTGGCGGGTATCCGCGCGAAGTGTGAACGGGGTATTGAAGGTGGCCACGAGGGAAGCAGCGCCTGTGGGTGAGGACGGCACCACGCCGGGCGAACAGGTCCTGCAGGCCACCATTGCCCTGGACGGGAACGACACGGTCATCGCCCAGGCCCGTCACCTGGCCGCCGACTTCCTCACCCGTGTCCAGGCCGACCACGGCCTGCCCGTCTCGCAGCGGGCCATGGATCTGACCCAGTTGGTGGTCAGCGAGCTGGTCACCAACGCCATCAAGTACGCTCCCGGCCCGGTGCTGCTGGATGTGCGGATCGTCGGTGACACGGTCGAGGTTGTGGTGTGGGACTCCGACCCGGTGCTGCCGATTGCCCGGGCCGCGGACGCCGGCCGGGTCGGGCAGCACGGCCTGGAGATCGTCATCGCGGTCTGCCAGGGCTTCGAAGCGCAGCGTGAACCGGTTGGTAAACGCATCACCGCCCGTATCGCCCTGCTGGACGACCCAGGTGGCGCGGTCGCCGGCCGGCGACCTCTGTAACAGCCCGGCGCGCGGTCAAGGACGTATGGATGCGTCCCGCCAGCGGCAGCGCTCGTCTGCCGGTTGGAGCACCGACTGCCGGCTAAGCGGTCGGTGACGAGGTTGCGTCGAAGAAGCTCGGGTCAGTGTGTGTCATGGGTGATCAAGTTGTGGCGGCTGTCGACGTGCACCTCCATGAAGGTGCTGGTCCAGCAATCATCTCCGTCAACCCGTGACACTCCTGTCGGGCCGGGCGCTGATCTAAGTGACCCCGGGTGGGGTCATGGCGCCCAGTCTCCGGGGGGAGGCAAACGGGCGCGGCAGGGGCAGGCCTGGTTTCCCCCCGTAACCGGGCCTGCCCTTGCTCGCATTACTGCTTACCGCCCGGCGGTCGGCCGCTGTCTGTGTGCGGGCTGTGACACCACCGGACCTGTCGGCGCTGTATGAATGGACCCAGGACCTAAGGGTCCCGTGGTGCTCGCTCACCCCCCGTTGAGCGAGCAGCCGCGTTGCAAGGGGCAGGCAGGCACGTCCCCCGGTGTCTGCCTGCCCCGTACGCGGTGCTGTCGAAGGCTGTCGCGCTAGCGAGTCCTGGCCGGCCGGCCACCTGCGGCCCGAAGGGTTACAGCCCTTCAAGGGGGGTGGGGTCCGCTGAAGTATGAGCGTTGTGGTGATCGGGGTGTGTGTGCAAGGGCTGCTGGCGGACCGCTATCAGTTGCAGGAACGGCTGGGTCGTGGGGCGATGGGGGAGGTGTGGCGGGCCGCCGACCAGCTCCTCGGGCGTCTGGTGGCGGTCAAGCTGCTCTTCGCGGAGGCGGCTGCGGACGCCGAGCGCTTTCGCCTGGAGGCGCAGACCGCGGGTCGGCTCAACCACCCCAACGTCGTCGGCATGTACGACTTCGGCTCGCACTATGACCGGTTCTACCTCGTCATGGAACTCGTCGACGGCTGGACCCTCGCCCAGGAACGGTCCCTGCGCGGTGTCCTCAACCCGCAGGACGCGGCAACGATCGCCGCCCAAGGGGCAGCCGGTTTGGCCGCGGCGCATCAACGCGGAGTGATCCACCGGGACATCAAGCCCGCCAACGTGATGCTGAGTAAGGACGGCACTGCGAAGATTGCCGACTTCGGGATCGCCCGCTTCGCCGACGAGGCGGCCAGTACTCTGACCGCCACCGGGAAGATCCTCGGCACCGCCGACTACCTCGCTCCCGAACGCGCCCTCGGGCGCGCCGCCCAGCCCGCGTCCGACGTCTACTCCCTCGGCTGTGTGCTGTACGAACTCCTCACGGGCCGGCCTCCGTTCCGCGGCGCGACCTCCCTGGCCGTGGTGCAGCAACACGTCGACGCCACCCCCGCACCACCCAGCCGGCTGCGCCCCGACATACCGCAGCAACTCTCCGACTACGTACTGCTCCTGCTCGCCAAGGACCCGGCCCACCGGCCCACCGCCGAGCAGGCGGCCTACTGGCTCGCCGGCTCTCACCGGACGCCGACCTCGCCCGCACCCCACAGCATGCCGACCCTGCCCGCGCCGCCCATGACTCCCGCTCCCGGCCCGCGTTCCCGTCGATCCCGCAGTGCGACGCACCCCCGCCCGCGCGGCCGGCGCAGATTGGCCACCCAAGCCACTGTCTGCGGCATCGGCTTGGCGCTTTTCGCCGCCGCAGCAGCACTGGGAGCGTCGATGCGATCCGGCGATGGCGCCCCCTTGCCGCCCTCCTCGCCCGCCCCGGCGACGGCCACCCCGGCTGCGGTCACCTCGGTACCCGCACCCAGGACACCGTTCCCGGCCGCATCCTCTGCCACTTCAACCGTCACCGGGCCGCCTGCGCGGGAACCCGGTGACGACCAGGACCACGCAAGCCGGGACAAGCACGGACGTAAAGAGGGCAAGATGCGGCACTCCGACGACTGAGCCGCTGCTGTCTGCGGCACAGCAACCCCAGCGCTTTCAGGTACTTCGGCGCCGCACCGGCCGCAAGGCCCACGAGCCGAAATGGACGGGTGGGGAGGCCTTACGCGATGGGCCGATCTCGATGGCCGTCGATCCCGCGGGTGTGATGGGCCGTGTGGCTGGCGGCACCTCGGCGATCAGCTGACTCAGGCAGGACCGAGGCATCCGCGGGAGGGAGCGCGGTGCGCCAACTCCTGAGGATCGCTGAGAGCGTGTTGGCTCCCTGGCGGGGGAGTGTCGATGGACGTCCCGGTTACAGGCCGCAGGAGCCGCGGTCGAGGTGGAAGTAGCGGGCGTTGGCCCAGCGGCACAGCCTGATGCCGACGGTGACGCCGACGATGGTGACCAAGGCGGGGAGGTATCCGCTGGCGACTTGGATGATCGGGATGGCCGGGCACCCGCCGGAGATCGCCCAGCCCGTGCCGAACAGCACAGCGCCCGGGATCACGCCAGCGTGGATGCGCCCGGGGGTGCGGCGGATTCGCAGCAGAGCGAACGCGCACACGATGATCACGACGGCACCGGCGAAGGAGAGGAGCATGCGCAGGTCCTGGAAGGTGAACATGCGGTTCAGCTCGGTGTAGTCGCCGAAGCCGATGTTGGAGACGGTGAAGCCGAGAGCCAGCCCGGTGATGATGTTGGCCAGCAGAATCGCGCCCCGAGTACGCATCAGATCACCTTCCACAGCAGGAACGACACCGCGACGGCGGTACCGAAGAACACGGCGGTCGCAACGAGGCTGACCGGGCGCAGGCGACCGCAGCCGTTGAGTCCGTGACCGGAGCTGCACCCGCCGGCCAGCCGAGTGCCGAAGCCGACAAGCACGCCTCCGACGAACAGCAGGACGAGCATCGTGATCGGATCGGCAGTGACCAGGTTGCGAAAGCCCGGGCCCATGTCGAAGCGGAGGTGGAATCGGCCGGAGGTGAGTGCGGCGATCAGTCCGCCGAGGAAGATCGACACCAGCAGGGCAGCCTGGGTGACCAACGGGGCTGGACCCGGGCCGGCGACCGGGGTGTCCTCACTCACCGTCGGCTCGGCGTCCACTTCGAGTGGCTGTGACGCCCCGTACGCCCCCGGCGGCACTACGGGCTCGCCCGGGCTAGTACCGAAGTGCTCCGCCGTAGCCACGGCAAGGGCTTCCGCCAGAGCACGCTCGTCGGTGAACTCCTCGTCCATCCTCTCCAAGCGCCGCTCCCTGCGCCAGTGCAGCACGCGATCCCACGCGGACGACACCCCGAAGGACCGGTCCGTGGTGAGGGCGTAGTTGATGGTGATCAAGGCGAGCCCGGCAGCGCCGGCCCACCAGGGCCAGTAGCCGCTCATGCGGGGCCTCCCATCCATTCGGTGAAGCGAGCCCACAAGCCGCGCTTCGGGCGGGTCCCTTGCCGTGCACGCCGGGACGGGCGGTCCTGAGGCCGGGGAAACTGCGGGGATGGTGACGGCCGGTGTACCGAGACGGAGATCGGCGCAGATGCCGGCCCGAGCCCACTCCCGGCTTCTGACGCCGCGACCGCAGGTCCTGACGGCTGTGGCGGCCGAGCCGGTTCGGGCTGCGACCAGGACGCACTCTCAGGTGGAGACCACGGATGTGGCTGGGGCGGTGGGGCCTGCCGGGGCACTTGGTCGGCGGCGCCGGACCGACCCGTGTCGGTGGACGCGTACTCGAGGTGCCGCGCGAGGGCTCCGTTGGGCAGCAGACTGATCGGCACACGCTCCCCGGTGAGCGACATCTCATAGCGCGCGCAACCGAGCCACTGATCCTCGCTGTCGCAGTAGTAGTCGCGCCACCCCTGCAAGCTCGATCTAAGCAAGGGAAAAAGGGGGCAGCCTACGGCGTGCGAGCAACTCACGTTGCTCCCTTCTGACCGGCACACACCACCCATTGGACTGAGCGGTTGCCCGTTCTCGGTTTCATGCCCTCACCGCACCAGGCCGACGATCCCAAAAGGACGCGGTGACGGCCTGTCAATGCGGAATGCCTCCTCCACTTTTTCGGCCGGGCGTGATCGAACCACTGTGCCGGTGCCCCGAGCAACCTGAGGGATATCTGTCACCGTGACCGTTCCAATTCGCTGGGTGAGATATGTCATGCGGCACCCAGGCCTTCCTGTCCCTCATAGCTGGATAAGGGCGCCAAAAGGCGTGGCCTGTGCGAAGGTTGCCGCGCTCTATGGCCGGGTCTGTTGCCGACAGGCGCCAGTGATCCGTGGAGATCGTGCCTATTCGGAGGTTCATTGTGGTGGAAATGTGAAATCTGGCTGTGACGAAACTGTTGATATTACTGAGCCGTACAACAGGATCGGTGCCAACGGAGGAAACCATGTGCCAACGTGCTGTCTGCGGGTCGTGCCGGAAGGCGACTTACGAGGGCTGCGGAAGACACGTGGAGCAAGTACTCGTCGGCGTGCCGACACTTCAGCGATGCACGTGCGAGCCGACGCCGCGCACGAGTGCACGCACACTGGAGCCGACACCTCCAACGAGGCCGGCACAGGTCCGGCCGGACACCAAGAACGGCTGGTGGGGCCAGCTCATCGCTTGGATGAAAAGCCCAGCATGACGGCAGCATAAGATCCCTCTGTGGGACGGTTCGGCGACGTCGGCCGGCCGATGTGCACGCGCCCCGGTTACCCGGAGTGCTTGGACTGGACGGGCAGAACTCTTTGACGTCTCTGGGCTGACTCGCCCCGTGGACGGGCCGGGGCTTGGCACGGTGCATGTCCGGCTGGGACTTGTCCGGCCGATCATCCGGGCTGCGTGATTGTGGACGTGTGAGGCGACGGGTGTCATGGGAGACGCGACACTGACCGCGTAGCAGGGCCGTAGGTGACTGCTGGCCCGCATCCCAGCAGTAATGGCCGTTAGGGGGCTGGCGTGGGGTTACTCAGTGGGTATGGCGAATCTGCATCCAGGAAAAGACGCCGACCACGATGACGAGGTGCCTGCACCGGAGAAGGCCGGTCCGGGTCCGGAGGTCGAACAGCGGGCACCGGATGCCCCGACCAAGTTGCCCAAGCGGTCGTGGGGCAAAGTCCTCAAGGGAACGCTGAAGGAGTTCAAGGACGATGAACTCGCCGACCGCGCTGCGGCCTTGACGTACTACGGGGTGCTGTCGCTGTTCCCGGCGCTGCTGGCGCTGGTCTCCCTGCTCGGCATCGCCGGGAAGTCGGCCACCGACACGGTGCTGAACAACCTCAAACAGTTCGCCCCCGGCTCCGCCCGCACCATCATCACCGGGGCCGTGGAGCAGTTGCAGGGCAACGCCGGTACCGGGTCGGTCATGGCCCTCGTCGGTCTGGCACTGGCGATCTGGTCGGCGTCCGGCTACGTGGCGGCGTTCATCCGCACGTCCAACGCTGTCTATGACATGCCGGAGGGCCGCCCGGTGTGGAAGGTGCTGCCGGTGCGGGTCGGGGTCACGGTCGTGTTGATGGTGCTGGCTGTGATCAGCGCGTTGATCGTGGTTTTCACCGGCTCTCTGGCCCGCCGGGCCGGGCAAGCGCTGGGGGTCGGGGACACGGCGGTGACGGTGTGGTCGATCGCCAAGTGGCCGGTGCTCGTCGTCCTGGTCACCGTGATGATCGCGATTCTGTACTGGGCGAGCCCCAACGCGAAGGTGAAGGGGTTCCGGTGGGTCACCCCGGGCAGTTTCCTGGCCCTGGTGATCTGGATGATCGCCTCCGCCGGCTTCGCGTTCTACGTCGCCAACTTCGCCTCGTACAACAAGACCTACGGCACGATGGCCGGCGTCATCGTCTTCCTCGTCTGGTTGTGGATCTCCAACCTGGCGATCCTGCTGGGCTTGGAGTTCGACGCGGAGACGGTACGGCAGCGGGCCATCGCCGGCGGCCATCCGCCCGAGGCCGAGCCGTACACCCAGCCCCGCGACACACGAAAGTGGGACGAGGAGGACCGGCGCCGCATGGACGAGACCTGAACGCCCGGCAGCACCGACGCTTCCGCGCCGCATGGCTGATGATCTACGGGATACTCGCAGACCATGGACGTGATGGCTGGGATTCGTGAGACAGACCGGAGCCTGACCAAGCGACTCGCTGCCAGTGCCTCACCCGGGCTTCACCGGACGCTGTCTGCGGTGGAGGAGGCGGCGGAGGGAACCAAGCTGTGGTGCGGCGCGGCCGCAGCGATGGCCTTCATGGGCGGCCAGCGCGGCCGCAGGGCCGCCGCCGCGGGCCTGATTGCTGTGGCCGTGGCGCAACTGGTGTCCAACGCGGGGTGCAAGCAGTTGGCCGAGCGTCCCCGGCCACCGAAGGAGTGGTTCCCGCACAACGAGGTCGAGGACCGTCCCGACTCCTCGTCCTTCCCCTCCGGGCACACCGCCGCCGCGGTCGCCTTCACCGCCGCGGTTGCCACGGCGTGGCCGCCGGCCGGAGTGCTGTGCGCGGTGCCGGCCGCCATGGTGGCCGTCGAACGTGTGCAAAGCGGCGCTCACTACCCCAGCGACGTCGCCGCCGGCGCCGCCATCGGCCTGGCCAGCGCCTGGCTCACCCGCCGCGCCCCGCACCTGGTCCTGCGCTCTTGGCTCTAGCGGCCGTTTCCCGTGACCCTGCGGCCGGACGGTGCTGACCGGCCGGTGGCCGGGTCACCTCTAATGTCGACGTCAGCACTCGGCTGAGTTTTTCTGTATGCGCCGGCCCGCTCGGAACGTGCCCGAGCGGGCCGGCTTGTGTACCCGGCAGCCCCAACTGCCAGGCACGCGCGGACAAGCCCTCGGGCCGGCGCCGCGCCGTACCAGGACTGCGGGCGTGCGGGTAACCCACAAGCTGCGACTCAACCCATTCGCTTGTGTACCGCGTCGAGGCGGTGTCCTGATCTGGTCAGTTCGGGGTACTCGCGTGCTCACGCGACGGGCCCCTGCACGGCCCGTCGTTGGTCAGAACACAGGAGACGGGAGGTGATCGTCGTGTCGACCATCCAGCCACCCCCTGGCGGGCGCAGTAGTCCGCAGGGGACCGACGAGCCGGTGAGCGAGCTGGTGCAGCGCGCGTCGCAGCAGCTGACGGAGCTGGTGCGCGGCGAGATGAGGCTGGCGCAGGCGGAGATGAAGGAGAAAGGCAAACGCTACGGCAAAGGCGGTGGCCTGTTCGGCGGCGCCGGGGTGGTCGGCTTCCTGATGCTGCAGGCCCTGGTGGCCACCGCGATCGCCGCCCTCGCGGTGCCGCTGCCGGTATGGGCGGCGGCGCTGATCGTCACGGCGGTGCTGGGTGTGATCGCCGCGGTGATGGCCCTGAGTGGCAAGAAGCAGATCAAGGAAGGCGCGCCGCCGACGCCCGAACGGACGGTCGAGAGCGTGAAGGCCGATGTGGCCGAGATCAAGGAGAGTGCACAGCGATGACCCAGCCGCCCCACGAGCAGACAACCGCTTCCAGCCCTGAGGAGTTGCGCGAGCACGTCGAGCACACTCGCGAGGAGCTCGGGCAGACGGTCGAGGCGCTGGCGGCCAAGACGGACGTCAAGGCCCGCGCCCAGGAGAAGGCAGCCGAGGTCAAGCAGCAGGCCGCCGCCAAGGCCGGGGAGCTGAAGGCCAAGGTCGCCCATACGGCAGCCCAGGTACAGGAAAAGATCCCCGACCCGGTGAAGGACAAGGCCGCATCCGCCGCCGGGCAGGCCCGGGCCAAGGCCGCCCAGGCCACCAGTCTGCTGCAGGAGAAGGCACCCGAACCGGTGCGGCAGAAGGCGGCCCAGGGGGCACAGGCGGCGCGGGACAACCGCACCCTGCTGCTGACGGCAGCCGGTGTGGCCGCCTTGATGTGGCTGGCGTGCCGCCGCCGGAAGGGGTGAGCGGATGAAAGCCTCGAAGATCGCCTACAAGCCGGTCGGTCTCGCTCTGGGAGCTGTCAGCGGCATGCTCGCCGGGGCCGTGTTCAAGCAGGCGTGGAAGATGCTCGGCCACGACGAGGACGCCCCCGACGCCACCGACGAGGACCGCACCGGGACAGAGGTGCTGCTCGCCGCCATGCTGCAGGGCGCGATCTTCGCTGGGGTCAAGGCCGCCGTCGACCGAGCTGGCGCCGCCACCACACGCCGTCTGACCGGCACCTGGCCCGGCTGACGTCAGTGGACCAACCGGGGGTGCCGGTGCGACGTGGACACCGGCACCCCCCTTGCACATCTTCCCCGCACGGACAGGTCCCACGACCGTGTCCGCTTCCCACGCTATGTCCGCCCTGACTGCCGTAGCCGCCCTCGGCCTCATCCTTGCCGCCCGGCGGGCCGCCACCCACCGGTCCCGAAGTCGCCTGATACTGGCCACCTCACCCTGGCACCACGGGCCGACTGGTGTGCTGCGTGGCTGCCCGCATCTGGCGCATCCGCTCAACTCAGCGGCCCAGCCCCTGTATCTGGCACTTCTGTGGCACGGAACTGAGATGACGGTCTGGATGAAGTGCTGACTTCGGTGTCTGCTTGACTTCAGGTCTGAGCGGAGGGGAGCGGGCATGCCGCTGGAATTCGGGCTGTGGCGGGTGGACGACAGGCCGGTGCGGGTCACCACGAGGCCGATGCCGCTGGAGTCCCGGTTGGAAGAGCTGATCGAGGCCGATCCGGGGATACTGGGGACACCGTTGCTCTTGATCGGCCGTCAGGTGCCCACGCTGTATGGCAAGGTCGTCGACCTGCTCGGCATGGACGCCGAGGGGAGCCTGCATGTACTTGAGCTCAAGCGGGATCGCACGCCGCGTGAGGTGGTGGCGCAGGTCCTCGATTACGGTTCCTGGGTTCAGGAGCTGACCAACGAACAGATACGTGACATCTATGGTGCGTACGCCCGCCGCAGGGGACTGGTGGAGGAGCTGGACGAGGCGTTCGCACTGAAATTCGGCGGCAGTCCGCCAGAGGCCTTGAACTCCACTCACTCCCTGACCGTCGTCGCGAGCGAGATCGATGCGGCGACGGAGCGGATCGTCAGCTACCTGGCATCCGGCTTCCAGGTGCCGGTCAACGTCCTGTTCTTCCGGTACTTCGAGGACGAGGGGCGCTCGTACCTGGCACGCACCTGGCTGATCGATGACGCCGAAGCCACGGTGCCATCGGCGGGAGCGAAGGGGCGCGGAAAACAGGAGCAGTGGAGCGGAACGGACTGGTACGTGTCGTTCGGTGATGAGCCCGGCAGCCGGAGCTGGGACGATGCGCTTCGCTTTGGGTTCGTGTCGGCTGGTGGCGGGGAGTGGTTCTCCCGCACGATCCGGTCCTTGCCGCTCGGAGCGCGCGTATTCACCCACATCCCCAAGGTGGGGTACGTGGGCGTCGGCACGGTGTCCGGAGAGCCTCAGCCGTTCGAGGAGGCCGTCCTCGCCATCGATGGTGAGAGTCGACAGATGGCTGATCTGCCTCTGAAGGGCACCTACCGAGCCGCTGGAGAGAGCGCACAGAAGGATGGGGAAGATCGTCGTGAGTGGATCGTCCCGGTCACGTGGGGACATGCCGTACCCCGCGAGAGGGCATTGTGGCGTCCGGGCTTCTTCGCCAACCAGAACTCTGCCTGCAAGCTCCGTGCCCGCTTCACGATCGACGAGGTCTCCCGCCACTTCGGTGTCGATGACGGCCCTGCTGATGCCTGAGACGCCAACACCCGGGGCGTAGGACTCCATGTTGTGCACGCAGTGGGCCAGGCGTGAGCGCTGTGCTTGGGAAGCTCGGGTTATCTGCGAGTGTCTGCTGAGCTGACCTACGGCGAAGGAGCAACGAGACCCGTGTGGCCATCGACCCAGCGGCACATGCGGATGTCGACGATGAAGTGGCTTTGCAACGGCGTCATCGACTTCAATTCTGAGGGAGTCCATGACTGACAGAGAGCTGATCGACAACCTCCGTGACCGGCCGGGCATGTACTGCCTGGATGGGACCTACTATGCGGCGGCCATGCTCGTCGAAGGGGTCGACCTGGGCACCTCGGGCAGGTTGCTCGCCGGGTTCCGCGAGTGACTGCTCGCCCGCAAGGGTGAGGAAAGCAGCTTCATGTGGATCCCGCTCGTCCTCGCTTTGTCCGCCGGCTGCCTGCTCGTGGCACAAGTGAGAAGCAACGTTCCGGCCCCGGAGGCGGCGTGCGCTTCGGGGGCCGGGCGGTACCGCTGCCTGCTTCGTGACCGCTTACTTCACGTCGACGTAGTCGCCCGTGGCGCTGACAGCCGCAGTGGTCGAGTTGCCCGCGAAGGAGAAGCGGAAGTAGCCGTCCTCCTTGGCGGTGGTCGTCGTCTTCAGGTTGCCCTTGGAGTCCGCCGTGACGGTCTTCAGCGTGGTGTAGCTGCTGGAGCTCTTCTTGCGGAACTGCAGCTTGACTGCCTGGGAGCCGTAACCGCCGTACTTGAGCGACTCCCAGTTGGCCCGGGTGAGGGCGCCGGTGACGGTGAGGGTCTTGCCCTTTGTCACCGGCTCGGGGGCGGCGTTGGTGTTGAGCTTGGCGGCGCGCTGGAAGGAGAAGGAAGCGGCCTTCTCCGTCCAGATGAAGTCGCCGTCCTTGGCGTCGATCCACGCGGAGACGTACCAGGTGCCGGCGTTCTTGTTGGTGAGGTAGTCGACCCTCGGGTCGATGGTCACCGAGGCGGTGCAGGTGGAGGTGGTGGCGTTCACCACGGTGCAGGTGGGCTTGCCGGTCGACTCGATGCCGTTGTCGGGGCCGAAGAGGTCGAACGAATCGGCGCCCTTGATACCCGAGTTGTCCGTCGCGGTCACGCTGACCTTGAACGTCTTCGCGGCGGAGGTGCCGATGGACACCTTGTTGTCACCGTCCACGACCACCTTGGTGATCTTGGTGTCGCCATAACCGCCGTCGGCCTGGGCGGCCGGGACGGCGAGGGCGGACAGGGCCAGAGCGCCGCTCACCACGGCGACAGAGGCACGGATGCGCATGTGTAGTCCCCACGTCAGAGGGGTGCGCGGTCGCGGCTCGACGGCGGTCGCGCACCCGGTTCAAGTCTGCAGAGCCGATGGCTCGTCAGACTTGACCCGGGACGGAAGTGAAAGGTTGTACTACTGGTAAGAAACCAGTGTGGGAATTGTCGAGATCAGTCGAACCACCGGTCGCGCGCCAGCTCCCCGGTGCGGGTCGGGACCTCCAGCAGGGCCGCGACCTCGAAGCGGCGGGGCCACTGGCCGGCCGCCCAGGCCAGGCCGCGGCGACGCCCTCCAGGGTGGCCGCGTGCAGGACGCCGTCGTCGGTAGGGCGCCAGTCGATCTCGACGCCGTCGACGACCAGCTCCTCGTGTTCGACGTAGGTGGCGGGGGTGTGCGAGCCGAGCCGCACCCGCACCGGCTCCGGTACGTCGTGCTCGGCGCCGTCGGATTCGACCGACTCGGTGACGGACTCGCTCAGCCGCCACACCTGGAACAGTGCGGCCAGTTCGGCGGCGCGGGCCGGACAGACCGGCAGCAGCGGGACGCCGGAGGTGAAGGGGAGCAGGTCCGGGGAGTCCACGACCACCGCATCGGCCGCGTCCACGACCCGTACCTGCCCGTCGACCACGGCCCGCAGCTCGTCGGGCAAGGTCACCTGGTCCGGGTCCAGCCCCGATGGTCACCCAGGCTGCCCTGCTGGTGCCGATCTTTCTCTGCGGCCGGGTATGTCTTCGCGGTACCCGGGGCCCAGCACAACCCCGTCGGCCTCGACCGCACCTTCCAGCCCCGGGCGCACCGTGCGAGGACTACCGGTTCGGTAAGTGGCCGCTGATGCTTGCCGGAGCTGTCGGAGGGTAGCTCGGAGTGCTTGCAGAGCCAGAGCCTCCACCGTTCAGCAGGGCCAGCAGCAGGAATATGAACAGGATGGCCCCACCGCCGCCGGCCGCCACCACGGCCGGGCCGCTGATCTGTCGGTGGTGCGCGCGGACGACGGTTCCGTCAGCGCGGCGGTAGCTCCGCACCCATGTCGTTTGGCTGGCCGTGGTCGGCTGAGGCCGAGTGGCGGCTGTGCGAACCCGGCGAGGGGCTGCTGCCGAGCGAGGTGTGCTGGCAGTAACCGGACGGGTGCGACGGTGATGCGGGCGGACGTAGGTGCCGTCCGAGCGGCGGTGACCGCGAACGTAGGTCATGGAAGATTCCTCGGGAGGTCGGGGGAGCGGCCCGTGCGGGCGTGCCTACGAAGGTAAGGCCCGGCACTGACAACGATCCGGGCCAACTGCGTTCCCTGCATTGGCAGTTGACATCGTGGATGTCGTAGGGGCTGCGTAGCTGGCGGCGCACTCGGAACCGTGCTTCGCAGTTTTCGCGGAGCGTCAATGTCAGATAAATTTACATCTCAGATGCCGTTGGTGCAGAGTTTGTTACATCTAAGGGGTAACTATCTCTGCGGTTGTGTGTAACTATCTCTGTATGAATCGTGCGGAGCAGGTGGCAGCACTCTCTGGAGTCGCTGCAGACCAGTGGGGGCTGGTGACGGCTGCGCAGGCCAAGGAGCTGGGCGTGGGCGGCGTGCAGCTGAAGCGGCTGACGGAGACCGGCCTCTTGTCGAACGTGGGCCGCGGTGTCTACCAGCTGACCGCAGCAGGCGTTCCGTCCCATCTGGAGGTGAAAGTCGCCTGGCTGCGCCTGCAGCCCCAGTGGTTCGTCTTCGACCGGGCCGTCGGGAATCCGGACTCCGGCGTCGTCTCCCACGCCTCCGCCTGCCGGCTGCTGGACCTCGGAGACATCCCCGCCCCGGAAGTGGAGATCAGTGTCCCGCGTCGGCGGACCACGACCGAACCGTTCGTGCGCCTGCGTACGGCGCAGGTGGCGCCGGCGGAGATCACCATCGTCGATGGCCTGCCCGTCACCACGGCCGTGCGTACCATCACCGACCTGCTGCACGCCGGTGCCGACGGCGGGCATGTCGGCGGAGTCATCGCCGATGCCGAGCGCCGTGACCTGATCACCGTGGACGACCTGGCAGAACGCGTCCATCCGTTCGCTCGGAAGTACGGCCTGAAGGCCACCGCCACCGGACACGACCTGATCAACCACCTCGTCGCGCAGGCCGGGGAAAGGCTGCGCCGCCAGGAAGTCGACCGGGCAAGCCAGGAAGGCTTCGACCAGGCCGTCGACCTCCTGGCCGAACGCCCCGACCTCATCGAGCTCATGTGGGCGAGGCGGGCAGCCGCGCGCCAGCAAAACAACCTGTCGGCCACCGCATCTGTGCTTGACCCTGCGCTGATGGAGGCGCTGCTCGCGCTTACGGAGTCGGTGCGGAAGGTCGCGCAGCCGAATCCGGTGAGGGATGAGGCGTTGCGGAAGGCGCTGCTCCCGCTTGCGGAGTCGGTGCGGAAGGCCGCGCAGCCGCCCAGTTGCGCAGGCGGCAGTGCCGACTCCGGTGATGGCCATCAGGAACCGGATGGCACCAGCAGTCAGGGGCCAGAGGGATCTGGTGCTTAGGCGCACTGAAGTCGATCACCTGGGCGTAGAGTCTGCGGATCCAAGTCAGCGCGCCAGGGGGGGCGATCCGTGGGTAAGACGTACCAGACTCCATCGGCCTTCAGAACCGCTCTGAACCAGTCCGCCAAGAAGATGTCCAAGCAGACCGGCATGAACGTCTCCGACCTCATGCGGATCTTCTACTTCAACCGCCTGGCAGCCCGGGTCTTCACGCTGGACCCCGACGGCTGGCTCATCAAGGGCGGCCAGGCCCTCCTCGTCCGCTACCGGGGCGCTGCCCGTCTCAGCAGCGACATCGACCTCCAGGCGGCCGAGCCCGGACTGGCCCCGGACGAGGCACAAAAGCGCGTCCTGGAAGCCGCCGCCCACGACCTGGGCGACTTCCTGCGCTTCGCCCCCGGCAAGTACACGGCGGCGTCCGACCCCACCCGAGGCGGCTCCCAGCACTTCGAGGTCTTCCTCGGTCCCACCCGCGTCGACAGAGTCAAAGTGGACATCACGGTCCGCCGCTTGCTCGCCGGCACTCCCGAAACTCTCCCCCTCGCCTCCGCTGTGGACCTTCCCTGGCCCATCGACTGGCCCACCGTGCGGCTCTACCCCCTCATCGACCACATCGCCGACAAGATCTGCGCCCTGTATGAACGGCACGGCGACGGGGGTTCCAGCCGCTACCGCGACCTGGCCGACCTGCTGCTGATCAGCCAGCAGGAGACGGTCGACGGGCCCACGGCCTACCAGGCGATCCACCAGGAGGCCGAACTTCGGCGCCAGCGAGGCATCGACCTCACCCTGCCGAAGAACTTCGAGGCTCCCGGAATCGCCTGGCACGACCACTATCCGAATGCTGCGGCACTGGTCATCGGGCTCCAGGGATGCCGCACCTTCCCCGAAGCAGCCCACGCCGCCGAAGCCTTCCTCAACCCACTGCTCGACGGCAGCGTGCGGGGGAACTGGGATCCCTCCGAGGGCGCCTGGCAGTAGCGCCCTTCGACGCTTCCCGCCGCACCTGGGGCTTGCCCCGGCTACCGCCGGCGTGCCTACTCACGCTCTACACGAGCTGAGCGCGGGGCACCGTGCTCCAGGTCGCGGCTGGAGAGCCGATTCGCCCGTCGCGAGCCAGCCGGTCGGGACCGGCATCTGCACGTCCCGCATCTCCAGCCTGATGCTCTTGGCGGAGCCGCGCACGCACGGCGCTCTGGACGCCCGGGCCGGCCTCTCGGCTCGATCGCGGCGCATGTCTCCAGTGCGCACCGCTCCTGGCTGGGTCCGGTCCGCGAGGCCTACTTGGCCGCCGCGCTGTCCTCCGGCCTGACGATGAGCCGGCTCGGTGAGGAGCTCTACATCTCGAAGCCGAAGATCTCCGAGCTGCTGAGCGGCAAGCTCTACCCCCGCTGGGAACTCCTTCACGACGTCGCCGTGGTCCTGGGCGTCTCGGTCTGGCCGCTGTACCGGCTGTGGCGGCAGGCCGCGCTGGAGACGCAGAACAAATCCCGCGCCTGGATTGAGAAGTCCTCCGCCGCCCGCGGGACGATGATGGCCACTCGCGCCACCCCGCCCATGGAGCTCTCCGCGTTCCGCGAGATCACCGAGGGCGGCTACCGCCTCTACGCCGGCGTCTTCCTCACCGGGTGCCGCGACGCGGCCCTCGAGGAGACCTACGACCAGCTCTGGCTCTCCTGGGACCAGGCCCTCGCCAGCCACGACACCCGCCGTTACGCCTTCACCGTGCTGCGCACCGCGGTCATGGCCCGCACCCCGCACATCGACGGCCGCCCCGAGTTCAGCGAGGCCGCCTTCGACACGATCGCCCTGCAGACCGCCTCCGACGTCGGCGAGGCCGCCGAGCAGGTCGCCGAGTCCATGGCCCTGTTCAAGGCGATGAGCCGGCTGCCCGACAACCAGCTCGACGTCATGGTGCTGCGCGTCCTCCACGGCATGACCCACGAGGACGTCTCCCACTTTCTGGGCCAGCCGCTGCCGAGGGTCCGCTCCGACGAACGCCATGCGATCCGCTTCCTCGAGGACACCCTGTCCCCGCCGCCCCCTGCCGAAGAACTCGAGGACACCGTGTCTCCGCCGCCCCCTGACGAAGAACCGCCGCCCCCTGCCGAAGAAGGAGACCAGCCATGACCCGCATCGACGGCATTCTCGCCCGGGCACGCCTCGCCACGGAACGCACCGCTCCCCGCGACATCGTCGACACCCTCTCCTGCCCGTCCGCCCGCTCCCCGCAGCCTCCAACCGCCGCCCATGACCGGCCTGGGGTGTCCGGCCGGCGGCGCGATGCCGAGGAGGCCGCCGAGGACCTGCGGGCCCTGTGCGAGACCCTCGTCTCCCACACTCCCGCCCACGAGGTCGCCGACTTCGTCACCGAGCAGGTCCCCGAACCCCGCAGCGCGCTGGTCCTGGCCTGCGTGCTGCAGCTGACCGACACCGACGACGGCGCCCGCTTCTGGTGGCAGTACGCCGCCGGCGCCGGACAGCCGGCCGCCGCCTACTGCCTGTACCTCCACCACCTCGCCGCCGGCGAGGACGCTCCCGCGAGCTGGTGGCACCAGCAGACCGACGACGTCCAGCCACCGCCCCCGCCCCCCGCCTCCACACCCAGGCCCGGCGCCGTGAAGGGGTGGGCACCCGCCCTGAACCCCGTCACCAGCACCTCCACCACCACGATCCTGCGCATCCTGCGCCACCTCGCCAAACAGACCGTCCGGGACCGCACCACCGCCGTGACCCGCCTCATGGCCTACATCCCCACCGCCGTCACCGTCGGATACCTACGCGAACCCGACATGGAACTCCCCCTGCCTGGCCACGACTTCGCCCAGCGTGTCCGTGACCTCCTCGCCGCAGCGGCCTGCCGCCCGGACGTCGCCGACACCCTTCCCGCCCGCACCTCACACTCCGAACAAGACCTCCACGACCTCCTCCAGCAGGCCGCCAGCCACTGACCCAGCACCCCACGGAAACGCACGTCGTCCGCGGCACCGCCTGTCCAAGGGACGCCGCGGATGACGTGCCGGGCGCGAGCCCCACTGCACAGTCTGGACGCCCCCTGCTCTGCTAGGCGTACGCATACCGCACGGAAGATGGACGCAACGCGTTGGCGGGTCCTGCTCATCGTCGAACCACGGGCGGTCGACCTCGGCTGGTCGTTCTTCGGCCCCGCCATCGGCACGCTGCTCACGCCTTGACCCCGGTGGAACTCGGCACCGTTGAACGCTGCCTCAGCGCGATGACCACCGCCATCACCTCCGCCCGCGGGAATGCCGCCGCTACCTCCCCCAATTCGTAGTCGAGCGCAGTCGGGCAGCAGGGCAGGTCCGGGCTCCCGGCCAAGGGGGAGGCTGGCCGCAAGACCGATCTCATAGCGGCGCCGCCCTCCGGCACGGTGCCGAAGATGTGCCGTGCGCCGTGACGGACAGCGCCTGCCAGGCCTGGCCCGGCAGCGTCTGCGGGTAATCGGCCACGAGGTGTCAGGCGTGTTCGGGGCCGGACGGGGCGGCCCATTCGACGAACTGAACGATCACGCCGTTGGGATCGGCGACCTGGAAGAGGCGTTCGCCCCAGGGCTCCTCCCGCAGCGGCATGGTGATCTCAACGCCCTCGGCCCGTAGCCGTTTCGCCTCGTGCTCGATACCGCTGGTGGTGAAGGCGAGGATCAGGCCGCCGGCGGGCCGGTCACGCTGGTCGGCCGGCAGCACCTCGGTGCCGCGGGCGAGGAGGACGACGTCCACCGCCGCGTCCTCGCGCGACAGGGAGGCGAATCCCTCGGCCGCGGCCTGCTCCACGTAGCCGAGGTGGGTGGTGAAGAACCGCTTCGAGGCGGCGACGTCGTCGACGGTGAGCGAGACGGTGGACGCGGTGATCTGCAAGGTGCTTCTCCACATCTGTTTCGTCGATTCCTAACAAACTTAGTACCGACGTAAAGTTACGTCGCTCCCCCTCGGTCGTGTCAACATAAAAATGCCACGAGGGTAAGATTCCTTCCATGACGCGCGACGCCACCCCGCCCGCGCCCCCAGGGCTGCGAGAAGCGAAGAAGCAAGAGACCCGGCAACTCATCTCCGACGTCGCCACCGACCTGTTCCTCAGCCAGGGATTCGAGCAGACCACCATCGCCGAAATCGCCGCCGCTGCGCGGGTGGCGAAGAAGACGGTGACCAACTACTTCCCGCGCAAAGAGGACCTGGCCCTGGACCACCAGGACGCCTTCGTCGCCTCCCTGGCCGGTACGGTGACCGGCCGTCAAGCAGGTGAGTCCGCCCTGGCAGCCCTGCGCCGTGCCTTCGCCGACGCGGCCGCCGCGGCCGACCCGGTCGCCGGATTCTCCGGCCCCGGCTTCGCCCGCATGATCGCCGACAGCCCCACCCTCTCGGCCCGCCTGCGTGACCTGCACGACCTGCGAGAGACCGCCTTGGCCGACGCCTTGGCGGACGCCACCGGCACACCCCGCGGCGACATCACCCCCCGCACCGCCGCCGCCCTGCTCGGCGCCGTGCACCGCACCCTGTTCCAGCGCATCCAGGAACTCACCCTCACCGGCCAGGACAAGGCCCGAATCTCCGCCACCGTCATCGCGGAGGCGGACCGCGCCTTCGGGCTGCTGGAGTCCTCGCTCGCCGACTACGCCTCGGTCAACACGAGGCCATAACCGGCCAGAGCGGCCGATCGGAGTCTTCGCCCTTTTCTGAGTCCCGGGACGGATCGAGAACCGGGAAGTCGGCCTCCGACAGTGGAGAAAACCTTGACCGAACCGCTGGAGCCAGAAGGGTAGACCGTGGGGCCCGGCGATGCCGCCGCGGAAGCGAGCCGGTCCGTCAGCCGTGTGCGCTGCCGTCGCGCAGCAGGGCGAGCTGGCGCAGTACGGCCTCGGTGAGCCGCTTGTCGTCGTTGGTGACGAGGAGGTCGAGCAGGGCGCCCTGCAGTACGGCCAGGGCCAGGGTGCGGTGGGTGGCACCGTCATCGCTGTCCCGTTCGGACGGCGGCTGGAAGCAGGCCAGGACGCCAAGCCAATCCTCCACCGTCGCACGGGCGAACCCGGCCCAGGCCCCGGTTCGAGCGGATCTGGTGGCTGCCGGAGGTCGAAATCCCCTTCACCCGTGACGACGTCGCCGCTTGGGTGTCCGGTCTCCTCGACCACGTCCCCCCCGGCTGCCCCTGTCGTTCGTGACCCGGCTGGCTGAGGCGGCGGAACGCACTGCGGACGACGGGCTGCGCCGGGTCGTCCTGGACGAGGCGGAGGTCCCTTGAAGGAGATCACCGCGCCCGGCGAGGACGTCGACGAACAGGACGAACATCAAGCTCTTGACCGCCATCGGCGACTATCGACGACGCCACTACCGTGCCGGCCCCGACATACTCGGCCCGCCTCGACGGCGACGAATGGGACCACCTCACCGACGCCATCGACCTCTACGCCCACGTCCGCGTCCAACAGCGCGGGGCTGGCGGATCTGGTCTTTTACGTAGCGCTCGACAACCGCTGGGACCAAGCCGACAAATGGGCCCTCAACCTCACCGCCGCCACCCAGTACCGTTGCACGACCCGCTCCGGCGACAGGGACGCGGCTCTGGAGCGCTGGTTGCTGACCCATGCTTCTAGTCGCAGACGGTGTTCCTCCGTCTCCGCCTTCTCACCGTCGCTACCGCCGTCCTCGCGGCCGCCGATGACGATGGTCTCGATGTGGCTCCTCGGGACTCGCAGGTGCCCTTCGCGTTGGTCGCCGACCTTGCCGGGCGTCTGGCGGACGCCGTCCGCGCCCGCTGGCAGCCCCGCGTCCGCGAGCAGGCCCGGAAGCAGGCCGCCACCAGCACCGGCATCATCATCGACCCCCGCGCCCGGTTCGGGTTCACCGCTGCACCCGGCACCACCGACGATGCCCGCATCCGGCACCTCACTCTCGCCCTGTCCCCTGCCTACGCAGCCCGCATCTTCGACGCCCAGGCCGCCGGCGCCACCGAGCAGCAGCTGCGCGCCATCACCGCCGAGAGCCTCGGCGAGGCCTATTTCCGCCGACGGCGGGCGCTGCGCCCACGGCCTGGAGGTGGAGTTCACCGATGTCGATGACGCAGGCCGCCGCGCGTAGGGCCCCGTTGCGCTCCTTGCGTAGTGGGGCGGCGTACTGCGTCTGCTACGCGAAGTCGTGCTGCAGCCTCCGACTGGAGGTCCAGCCGCGTGGCACTGGGCATCGTGCCGTCGACGGCAGGGGGGAGGGGGCGGACGTTGAGGGGCGGAAGCCCGGCAAGGCAGCCGCAGCCACCTTCTTGAGTCTTGGCGGCACACGGCGACATGTGAGTTGAGTCACAGTGTTGGGGTCGGGATGGGTGGGTGAATTTGCGCAAAACGGGTCGGTCGTCCCGTTGGGTGGCGGCGGCGCAGGTGGCGGGGGTGGCGGAAAAGGTGGCGCGGGGTGGGGGAGGCGGATGCGAATACGCACACGAATTTGCTGTAACCGGAGCGTCATCTTCCGTAAAAATCTCATGGTGAGAGCTCTGCACGATCGGTGGGGGTGAGGTTGTTTGCTGATGATCAGGAGCAACGAGGCTTCAGGCACCGGTAGTTGAAAGGCGCGATGAGCGGCGTCCGGTGCTGCACGAGAACGAAGGAAACACCGTGACACTGGACGACGTCGCCAGCCTCGTGCTGGCTTCCGCCGCCGCAGCGCGGGCCTACGCGCCCGATGCGTGCGCCGGAGTGCGGCGCCTGCTGGGTGTGGGGGTCCGCGTGGGTGCGCAGACGCTCCTCAAGGAGCAGCTGTCCGTCCGGACCGACGCCACCCGTCATGAGGACGCCGGGGGCGGCCGATGACCGGACAGCCCCCCGACGGCGAGGACCGGGCCGTGTGCGAGCCCAGCGAGGTAATGCCGCCGGCCTTCTGGGCCTTCCATGAGCTGTACCACCAGGCGTATTTCGAGTACGCCTACGTGCAGCTGGGCGAGCACGGCTTGGCCGACCGTCTCGTCGACCAGACGTTTGTCTTCCTGGCAGTGATCTGGCAGCAGGTCACCGAACGCGAGAGCCCGGAGGCATTCGCCTGGCGGCTGCTCAAGGAGCGCGTCGCCGTCGCACTCGCGGACCAGGGCCGTGAGCCGGCGGCGCTGGAGACCCTGGCCTTCGAACGCGCCACCCGTGCGGCCTGCGCTCCGATCCTTCACGGCTTCCGTTCCGCATTCCGGGCACAAGTGAGCGAACTCGAAGAGGGTCTGGGTCTTTATGCGGCGATAGCCCGGCTGCCGGAGCGCCAGTTTGATGTCATGGTCCTGCAGTACGCCCTGGGCTTCACCACCAAGCGGACCGCACTGGTCATGGGCGTGTGCGAGGCCACGGTGCGCTCCACCCGCCGCGCTGCCAAGCGGCACCTGGCCGCAGGTCTGGGACTGCAGTTCGGCGAGGACCCCGACGATGAGGAGTGAGATGCGCCCCCACCAGCCGCGCACCCTGACCGAAGCCCTCGACCAGGCCCGTATCCGCGAAGGCGCCTACACCACCGCTCACCTCGAGGCCTCCCGCCGCCGCATCACCGAACAGCTCCACGAGCTGCGCTGGACCCAGGCCATGGTCGGCCCCGGGACGGGCCGGCGCCCCGCGCACCGGCTGATGCTGCACGAACAGGCCGGCCACGACTTACGCGCCCTGTGCCAGGGCGTCATTCACGACGACGACGCCGCCCGCCGCATCGCCCGCTTCGACACCACCCGCGACCCCGGCGGCGCCCTCGCCTTCGCCTGCCTTCTGCTGCTGGCCGACTACGAGGAAGGCGCGCAGTTCTGGCTCGAGTACGCCGCCGGTGGCGGCCAGGCGACCAGCGCCGTGTGCCTGCACCTGCTGCACCTGCACCGCGGTGACATGCGCGACGCCCGGTACTGGGCCGAGCAGATCATGGCTCTGGAAAGTGAGCCCTGGCAGTACGCGCCCGTCGCTCATCAGGTTGTCGATACCACCGTCCCGGGCCCGGCCGGCATGGCCGTCTACCTCGACCTGCCCGACATCGCGGCCGCCGTGCCGCAGGAGGCGGTCAAAGATGCCGTCGACGACCTGACCGTCGCCACCCTTGACGGCTTCGGCGCCATCCCACAGCCAAGCCCCGACCTGGCCCACCAACTCCAGGACCTCGTAGCCCACTGACGCGCGCGGGTGGTCTTCGTGCACCCCGACCGTAGCCTTGTCGAGTCGGCCACCCTGGTGCCCGCAGCGCGGAGCCCTTGCAAGGAGACCTCCGAGTGATACCCGAGCCCCGCAGACGAGGGTCCATCGTGCTGACTGAGCCGACCTACGTCTACGTCATGGTGCACCGGCGCCTTCGGGCCGCGAAGGTTGGGAAGGGCATGGCCCGGGCCGGCCGGATATCCGGTCACTTGGCGAAGGGCTGGGATGTCTACCGGGCCGTACTGATGCCGGACCACGCCTCGGCCTCGGTGATCGAAAGCCGGGTCAAGAGTCAGCTGGAGTCCGAGGGCCTGGCTCGATTTCTGCCGCAAGCTCAGATGCCCCAGGGTGGCTACACCGAGACAGTATCTCTGGCTCAAAAGTCGGCAGCCCAACTATGTCGGATGGTGCTGGAAGCCGAGGCCGCGACTGTGGTGGCCTGGGACCCCGACGATGTCGGGGCCGGGTATGTGGAGGACCTGACCCCCTTGGTTCTGATGCTCGCCTGGAACGGGCGCGAGCGGCTGCTTTTGCTTGCCAACGGCCTACCCGACGGCAAGCACGAAGGACGGCTTGAGTGGTCGGTGGCGCGAGAGCTGGCTGCTCGGCCCGGCTGGATGGTTTGGGCTGCGATGACAACGGTGGAATACGGCGGTGACCCTTATGTGGACGTCGACCAGTGGTACCGAGCCACCCATGGCGTTCTGGATCTGGAGCCCTACATAGACCTGGACATGATTGGTGAGTACGGGATCTCGCCGTACTGGGTGGACCCTTCCGTGGGCAAGGGACAGGAGATCATGCGCAGGATGATCGAGACCATCGGCCTCGACACGGTGCGGGTCCAGGCTGGCGTTCCTGGTAGCACCGTTCCGTGGGAGCGGGTCGAAGCCTGGCGTCTGCACGCGCAGCGCGACTGACCCCTGAGCAAGGGCCGCCGACCGCGTGATACGGGTACGGCGCCAAGCTCCGGGCACCAGCCTGTAACTGGGTAGGGAACAAGAGCATGTATGAGTAACGGCCCGAGCGCGGGTGGGGGGAATTCAGAAAGCCTCATCATCCACCGCTGTCATGCCGGCCGCAGGTTGTGGCCTGCGGCCCCCGCGCGGCTACCGCTGGGCCTCGGTGTGGTCACGCGGCGACCTCCAGCAGGGCGTAGGCGACGGCCGCCAGGCCCTCCCCGATCGCGTCGGTCTGCTCCTCGCCCTGACGGTGGGCCGCCCGGTCCGCGTTGCGCTCCGCCTGACCTTCGTAGGTGCTCATATACGCCACGGTGTGAACTCCCTGTCACGACCAGCAGCAGATGAGGCCTGCATCGGCTACTTGAAAGCTTCTGGCCTGCGGCATTTCGACTAGAGCCGGACTGCTCTCTGGAACGTCTGACCTGCTGCTTCTTTGATTTGAGGTCCACTGTGCTGGTACGCCGCAACTTAGTCCGGACGCACATCAACTGCTCTCGGACGCGGTATGAAGCAGCGGCCGGGGAGGGTTTTCGGGGCCTCTGCTATGCGGGTGGGCGGGCGGGGAGTCTGTGCCCTGCCCGGCGACTGGTAGGTGTGAGGGCTTTCGGATCGTCCCTGTTTGCGGCGATGATCTGCTGAGCACGCTGGCCGTAAGTGCGGCGGCCCGACGCCTGGGAGATCGTTTCGGTGCCTGACCTGCCTGCCCCGAGTTCAACGGGTGTCCGTATTGCTGGTGACCGCTACCAGTGGCTGGCTGCGTGGCAGGGGTGTGTTGCCGCGGTGCGGGATGCGGCGCTGCATGCGTCCAACCCGGTGGTGGCGGTCGGCGTCGAGGTCGACGACGCGGGGAACTTGGACGACGTCGTCTTGTACCGGCAGGTGCCGCCGCACACCTACATGCAGGTCAAGTACGCCGCAGATAGCTCCACTCCGGTCAGCGAGGATTACCTGCTCAAGCTCAGCGATCGTGGGGGCCCGTCGATCCTGCGGAAGATGGCGCAGGCCTGGCAGCAGCTTACCGAGGACGGCACTCCGGTGGATCTTGCGTTGCTGAGCAACCGGTCCCCGGACTCCGAAGACCCGCTGATCTCACTGCGGGACTCCCGCACCCAGCTTCTGCTTCCGAAGGCGGCTCAGCAGGGCCCGGGGTCGAGGAAGGGGCAGGCCCGCAGGCGTTGGGCCGACGGTGCCGGGCTGAGCGAGGAGAGGCTGCTGGACCTGCTGAAGGTGCTGCGCTTCGACCTGGCACGGGACGTGATGCACCTGCATGAGCACTTGCAGATGCTGATGTTCGCTGCAGGACTTCGGTTCAGCGAGGAGGCCATGCACTCCGGTGCGGACTGGGTGGCCCGTCAGGTCGCCGATGGACAGCGCCGGTTGTCCCTGGCGGACATCAGGGAGGCGATCCGGGTTCTGCGCCTGGAAGCTGGCTCGTCACGTCCGGTGCTGTCCATCGCCACCTTGAAGCCGGATCCCATGGCGGAGGATGCCGACTACGCCCTGGACTGGGTGGACCGCTTCGAGGGGGCCTCACCCTATGTGAAGCGGCGTCCGCTGGCCCCGGCCACCTGGGCGCAGTTGCAGGCGGACATCGAGGCCGCGCCGTATCGGATGCCGCCGGGCACCACCACGGTTGCTGTCACCGGCAGCCTGCGTCTGGCACCCGCGTTCGTGGTCGGTGCCGCCTTTCGCATGGTGGCCGGCTCCGACCTTGCTGTCGCTCAGCGTGAGCAGCTGTGGTCATCCGCTGCAGAGTACGAGACCCCGCTGACGCCGGCCGTCGATGAGCACGCCCTGGGCCTTGGACCGGATCTCGCCGTGGCTGTCGCGGTCGCCACCGACCCGACGCAGGACGTGCTGGACTTCCTGCGTGAGCAGCAGGTGCCCGTCTCCCGGCTGCTGGTCCTGCGGCCGCCCGGTGGGGCGAAGGACAACTCCATCCCGGACGCGGCCGCGGCCAGCGCGTTGGCGGTCGGTATCCGGGACCTGCTGCGCCGTGCCTGCCGCGCACATCGCGCGATCCACCTCTTTCAGGCCGGCCCCATGGGCCTGGCCCTGCTGCTGGGCAACCGGTGGAACCGGCTGCGCCCCACCACCGTGTACGAGGACGTCAACGCCCAGCAGGTGTACGAGAAGGCCTTCGTCATCGACGCATGAGGGCCCGGCAAGCCCCTACGGTCCCGCCGCCGGAGGCGTCGTCGTGCCGCGCGCCAGGTGCAGGTCGTGGTGCACCAGGGTGAGGCGGTCGCGGGCCGTCAGCCAGCCCAGCGCGACGGCGACGGGCAGCGGGCCGTGGAAGAACAGCAGCCCCTCCACCGCAGTGGTGTCGCCCAGACGCTGCGCCCATTCCTGTCGGGCTGTTTGCCAGCACTCCCAGACGTAGGTGGTCACCGCAGCGTAGAGGGCGGAATCGTCCGGAAGGTAGGCGTTGCCGGTGTCGATGACGAGGTAGGCGCCACAAGGACCGTTCGCATGGTCCGGGCCCTGGAGCGGGAGCTGGTAGCCGGTGTGGTGCTCTGGCCCGTAGGCGACCTGGCCGGTCGCCGCGACGTGACGGGCGTCGTCGACCATGGAGCCGGCCGACGCCAGACGTACGATCAGCGCGATCCGGTGACGCTGCTGTCCGGCTGCGGCGGGGATTTCCACCAGATGCGGTCGCCTGGGTGCGGGAGCAGCCAGGCGCGAACTCAGATGTCCGCGCTGGTCGGAGTTGAGCGCGGTACGCAGCGAACTGCCCAGGTGGACTCCGAGAAGGACCGAGCGCTCGGTCTGCTGCGACAGATGCATGATCGCCAGCGACAGCTGGGCATCATCGGCCAGGCGCCGACCCAGAAGGAAGCCGTCCTGTAGGTGAGCAAGTACGTACAGCGCGACCTCGGGCTCTGCCCGGCCGGCCGCGTGCAACTCTTCAATCTGTGCATCGATGAGCCTGGCCACGAAGTCGGCGACATCCGAACGGCCTTGCCCGGAGTGCTCGCCGGGCCACAGGACCGCGCGATCGATTACCAGCGTCGCGCTGTGCGCGGCGCGGGAAGCGTTCTTCAGCGCCGCCACCCGCGAGACCTGCGTGCGGTCCACCGGGTACAGGCTGACCACCACGCCGAGTCCACGGGGGCGCTGCAGCACCCACCCCGCCAGCACCAGGACGAGAGCGCCGACGAAGACCGCGACGAATACCCACTGCCGCTTGGTCCACTGTTCCAGGATGCTCGGTACGACACCGAGTGCGATGGCCGTGGAGGCCGCCATCAGGACGGTGCCGCCGCCTTCCCGGGAGAGCAGCAGCCGCCTCAGCTGCCCATGCCACCTCACACGTACCCCCAGCCTCCGGTCGAAATCCCGTGTGCCCGCCGGAAGATGTGCGGAGTGCGTCTTTCCCGGACGTCCACATCATTTTCCCCCGCCGTCGGCCCTGGCCCGCATGGGCCCTGGACCCGGGCCTGACTGGGTCTCAAAGTGCGACAGTGGTCTGAAGAGCGACTCTCACCTGCACAAACCACACGGCCTGGTGCGCATGAAGGTCGCCGTAAATGATCATCTGGTCCTGGTGCGGGAGGGTTTGTCAGTGGTAGGTCGTACTGTGGTCAACGAGCAGCCGTAGATGTTTGCCCGCGGCCGCCGAACTCCCACCCGGGAGCCGGAGGCTGCGGCGCGCAGTCGGGCTGGACGACGCGCCCGAGGAGGCACAACGCATGCGGACTGGCGAGATGTTCGACGCGTCCCCAAGGGCCCTCAACGAGGTTGCGCGTCTCCTTCCCCAGGCCGGCCTGGCCCGGTCAGCGGTGCGAGCCGGGCTCAGCGCTGCCCAATGCAGTCACACCTAGGATCGGAGGGCCCGATGGCTCACCTCAAGCAGCAGTTCAAGGATGCGCTGAGCTCCATCGAGCCCCGCGACGACAAGACCAACGCACCAGAGGCTCACCGCCTCGTCCGCGATGCCCTCGAGGCCGACTCGAAGCTCGCCGAATACGGTGTCAGCCCCGTGCTGATCGGCTCCTACAAGCGCAACGTGTCCATCCGCAGGATCAAGGACGTTGACGTGTTCGTGCGCCTTGACGATGTCCCGGGGAACGTCACCTCGACGGACATCCTCGACAGGTTCTTCAAGGTCCTGCATGCGGAGTTCGGCACCGACTCCGACGGCCACCGGCGTACCAAGCGTCAGGACCGGAGTCTGCAGGTCTCCTTCCCGGAGTACGACCTCTATGTCGATGCCGTGCCCGCCCGTCCGTACGGTGACGGGACCTGGGAGATCCCGCAGAAGGGCGATGCGAACAAGTGGGTGCGCACCAACCCCGACGGACTGACCTCCCTGTCCAGCGCCATGAATGCGGACCACGACGACTACTACGTACCGACCGTCAAACTGCTCCGCCAGACCCGTCGTGCTCTGCTCGGCAAGAAGAAGCCCGGCGGATTCTTCATCGAGATGGCCGCCTACCAGGCGTTCGACTCCGGCGCCGTCTCGGGGAACGATCATGCGGAGTACTACGTCTCCGCGCTCCGGCAGGTCAGCACGATCATCAATGACTTCGTGGACCACGGCATCGCGGTGAAAGATCCCACGCTGCCCGGAGAAACCATCCGCATCCGCGCGACCGACGAAGAACTGGACGCCGCACGTACACGGTTCGCCGACGCCGCAGCGTCGGCGGAAGCTGCGCTCGGCCAGGAGGACGAAGGCAAGGCCGCGCTTGCATTCCGGAAGCTGCTGGGAAAGAACGGCGACGGAGACACGGTGTTCCCGATGCCGCCCGGCTTCAACGAGGACGGCAGCAAGCGCGCGTCCGCGATCTCGGCCGGCGCCCGCGTCGTGCCCGCCGGCAAGCGGACCTTTGGGTGAGTTCCGAAAGTCTCGACGAATATGTCGCCTACTCACGGCAGCACTTCGAGGAAGGCCTCATCCGCGCCGGGTTCCGCGAGGTCGAAGCGGGATGGCAGGGACCGGTCCAGCACGCGGCGGGCACGACCCGTGTGGTGATCGTCTTGCCGCCCCGCTTTCCGTTCCGTCCACCGCGGGTTGCGCCGGTCGATCACGACGCCGTCCCCTGGTCCTGGCACCGCGAGCTGGACGGCACCCTGTGCCTGGTCGCCGACGACGATCACGACGGGCTGTGGTGGACGGACGCACCCGCGTTCCTCGAACACGTCACGGCGTGGTTCGAGCACGCGGACAACGGCTGGACGGACGATCGCCCCGACCTGGATCTCGACCGGTACTTCCAGCCGTCCGCGGACCGGCGCCTCTACCTCTACGACGACCTCGGCCAGTACCTCAACCGCTCTGTCCGCTTCAGCCCGTCCAGGAACGGCACCATGCGGATCAGGCACGGCACCCGTCCCAGGAAAGCCCTCAAGCACAGCAAGGACCGTTTCGGATACGTCGCCGATCTCGGCGACGTCGACGTACCGCCGCGGACGTGGGCAGACATCTCCGCCCGGATCGACTCAAGCGCGGACTTGGACCGCAGAATCCGGCAGCGCTCGGTCGCGGTTGTCGTGCTGGTCTACCGGCGCGGCACCCACAAGGGTGCGATCGTGCTGGACGTAGCGCCCACGAAGGACGGCAGTACTGCTGTCACACGTCTACGCTCGGGCGCAGACACCGAGGCGGCCAGGTCGGCTCGCGCAGGACTCCTCGCTCCCGAACTGCGTGGATGCACAGTCGCGATTGTCGGCGTCGGTGCCTTGGGCTCGTTCATCGCCGACATGCTGGTGCGCTCCGGGGTCCGTCACCTCACTCTTGTCGACGGCGATGTCGTCACACCGGGAAATCTTGTCCGCCACCTTGTGGGACCCGACGCGGTCGGACTGCCGAAAGTCCACGCGGTCAAGCAGCACCTCGTCAGATATGACGAGACGCTGGCCAGCGGAATCGACGTCATCGACTGCGCACTTACGTCGGGCGACGATGCCGTCGACCATCTGGGGAAGCACGACCTCGTCGTGAACGCCACCGCCGACTTCGCCACCACCGCGCTCCTCCACGTCAGCGCCCAGTCATTGGGAACACGAGTCCTCTCAGCGGCACTTCAAAACGACGGCAGGACTTACCGCATCGACGTGCTGCCACCGCTCGACGACACGGCCACGCTGCCACCTTCGACGACCAACGCAGACAGCAAGGCACCGCAACTGTTCGAAGCAGGCTGCGGAAGTCCGATATCCCCGACACCGCCCCACGCGGTGATCGAGGCAGCGGCGGCAACCGCCCGCCACGCCATAGGCCTCCTCGTCGATCGCCCCCTCCATCCCGCAGGGGAAATACGGCATCTCCAGTCCCCATCGGAAATGAGCCTTCAATGACCCGGCCGGCCACACGGATCGAGCTGTGCCGCGAGGCATACGAGGCCATCACGTCCGCGACCGCAGAGCATCTGCCCGTGGAAACGGGCGGCCTCCTTCTCGGCTACTGGGAAGACGCCAACGTCCTTGTCACCCACGCCCTGGTTGTCGACGGAGAGGGAGCGTCCACCCACAGATACGTGCGCGACGACGTCAGGGCAAACGCTCTCCTCGCAGCGTTTCTGAGCAAGCGAGCGGATGACGATCCAACCGGCTACGTCGGCGAATGGCACAGCCATCCCGCTCCGTCCGGACCGAGCCAGACAGACGTTGCTGCCATGCATGCGATCGCCCGGACAAACGACGGCCCGATCGCACTCCTCGTTCACGCCCCCGGCAGGACGGATCCATTCTTCGGACTGCTCGCCCGACGCCAACGCGCCGGACGCGTCACAACCAAGAAGGCAACAGTCCTTCCGCCACCATCGAGATTCGAGGTGCCGGGGCCACTATCCGACGGAGCGCCAGACGGCTGACGCCGGCCCAGGCTGCCGTCTAGCACCGACAAGGCCGACGAGAGCCTGCCCGGCGTCGTGCCGCGTACGTCGTGCACGCTCGGCCAGCACGGTCTGCAGCAGGTACCCGACGTGCTCCGCACGCTGTTTCTCCTGCGGTCGTGCGCTCCGCAGGGTCTGCTGGCGCGGCACGCCAGTCGCGAGGTGTCAGTCGTCGTCGGGGTCGTTGCGGCCGGCGAACAGGAGGTGCGCTGTGACGGCGGCCCGCTCCACCGCGTGGCGGTGGGTGATGCGGCTGGTCATGCGGCTCTTGCAGTCGATCAGAAACACCTGACGGTCCTTGGCGGCCACCAGATCGGGTGTCCAGCGCAGCGAACTCTCGGTGCCCCGCAGGGCGACTCGCACCGCCTCGGTCAGCACACCCTGGCCCCAGGGGCTGACGTTCCATCCGCGCAGGGCGAGATCTTCGGCGACGCGCCTTTCGTGTGCGTCGCCCACGGCCTTCCTCTGCTGAAAGCTCGGCATACCGGCAAGTGTTGCTCTCCTCCTCGAGCCCGAAACAACCCGGTGCCCCGTCTCGGACACTCCTGGCCAGGGGGGGGTGGCGGTCGTTGTCGTTCATTGGCGTTCATGGGTGTCCGCCGGTGTCTCCCTGCGTCTCATGGCGTCTCACTCTGCCTCGAAACAACATGACCGGATCTGACTCCTGCGGCCGTGGACCGGGAGGTGCGGCCCACCTGCCGTACGTCTCTTCGTCCCGCCGTGGCGGGACCGGACGATGGCGGGACGCGGCTCGGCCGTGCCGCCTTCCGCACTGTTTCGGAAGGGACGGGAAGGCTGCCAGGTGCTCACCTTCCTGGTGTGGCGCTGTTCGGTGCGCCGCGTTCGGGGAGGAGACGCCAGGTGATCTCGTCGTGCTCCCTGAGGTGCTGCCAGGCGTCAAAGAGACGGCAGCGGACCAGTTGGTCAAGGAGATCCTCCACCTGCTGCGGGGACTGACCGCCCAGCCGGGCAAGCACGTCGAGTTCCGCACTGCCGAAGCTGTCAGACGTGTGAGCTGCCAGGATCAGAGCGGTGAGCTGCACCGCGGGAGACATCCCGCGCGGCGCGACCAGCGGAACAGGGTGCAGGGCCCAGTGCGCCGCGCGGGCGCCGCGACCGGATGTCTGGGTCTGCATGTCCGCATCGAGCAGACGCGCTTCCACGTGGGGACGCCGCGGGACGGAACAGCGCAGCCACCCGACATGTTCCAGTTCGCTCCACAGTTCCGCACGGCCGTGCAGCCGCATGCTGCGCAGAAGACCGCTGGGGAGCCGGACGCGGCCTCGGCCGTCGGCGCGCAGGGCGCACTGCAGGGCCAGCAGCCGGGCGGCGGAGGAGGAGAAGCGGGGCAGCGCCACCCCGAGGTAGGTGAGCATTTCCCGGACACGCTGCCGCTCGCCCGGTCCGTGCGGGGGACGAGTGCGTCGGGCTGCCGCACCGGCCGGCCGCGGGCGTGTGGAGGCGAGCAGGGTGTCGGGTACGACGGCGGTGTTGGTGGTGGCGGCCGCGCAGGCGGCGCATGCGTCCGCCAGCCGCCACACGCGGCCGCTGCGGTCGCAGGTCAGCGCCAGGAGCACGGGGCCGGCGCAGCCGCGGTGGCGCGGGTGCCAGGAGCAGTTCCGGGCCCGGCACTGACAGGTCCGCAAATGCCCGGGCAGCACGTCGCGTCGGGCGTGACGGGCCAGGTGCGTCAGGGCGACGGAACGGGCTGAGGCGGCCTGCAGCCGGTAGCCGTGCAGCGTGCATTGCGGGCAGCTCAGCAGCGGCCCGCCCGGCTGCGGGTGCAGCTGAACCGTCCAGATGCGCTGCACCGTCTCGTGCGTGGAGAGCCTCATCGGGCTCGCTGTCCTCCGATCTGCGGGCCGTCGAACGGGTGCGTCACAGACGCCGGAGGCCGGGAGCTGAGCGCTCCGCAGCGCCGATCCCCGCACCGCCGATGTCACCCCTTCCCTAGCAAATAGTGCAGAGGTCTGCACTGACAGGGCAGGGTTCTGCACCGTCGGATGGTGGGGTGACGATCTTGCCGCCCGACCCCGACCTCGCCGCGCTGCGGGTGACGCTCGCGCGCCTGAGGGTCGAGCGCAACTGGACCTTCGACGAACTCGCCCGCCGCAGCGGTCTGGCCCGGCGCACCCTCATCGACCTGGAACACGGCCGCACCACCGGCAGCGTCACCACCTGGCACGCCCTCGCCCACGCCCTCGGCGTCCCCATCGACGAACTCCTCGGCTCCCTCTGCGCAGACCACACCCCACCCGGCACGCCGCAACCGTGAACCGCCCGTCAGGCCCCTCCGTCGCCCCGGTGCGACATCACCTGAACAGGCGACCCGTCCTCGATCGCAGGTTCGCTCACTCGTGCGGACGTTCCCCGGGATTGCGCCATCCGCAGGACACCGTGAGCAGCTGTCCCGGCGCAGCGGCGCGCCGCCTGGCACCTTCACCGCCATGTGCCCCAATTCCACCTCCACCGCATGCCGCTGGGACGGCAGCCCCCGCGACACCCGACCCCGACGCCCGCTGCGCGTGGCCGCCACCAGCCCCAGCCGCCTGCTGCGCACCGGCCAGAGCAGCCGCTGCCGCGCATGCGGCAACTCCATCGACTTCTACCAGCGCGCAGACCAGCGCCCCATCGCCCTGCACCCCGCCGAACTGGCCGCTGCCCTCGTCCCCGTTTCCTGCCGCTGGCACCTGAGCTGCGGCATCGCCCACCCGCACGGTGACGGCAGCGCCTGGTGCCGCATCCCGCACGCCGTGCTCTGCCCGGCCCGCGTCCCGACGCTCCGCCTGACCTCCCACGTCGAGGAGATGCGCCGCCAACTCGGCGTCCGATCCCGCCGCCTGATCGACTCAGGGGTTTTCGCCCCGGCCGCGCCGCCCCCGCCCGAGCCGGACGCCAGCAGCGCCCGGCCTGCCCGTCCCGTCGTACAGCTGCTGCTGGGCCGCTATCTCGCCGACCGGCCGATCGAGGACATTCGGTGTGTGGCCCAGACCCGGCACCGCCGCCGCTGTCCGCTGCCCGTACTGGCTCCCGGCACCCCCAAAGGGATCTGGAAGCTCCTGCCCGCCGGCCCCCAGCGCGGCCAACTCACCCTGCCCACCGGACCGATGGCCGTCTACGACCTCAGCCGCCTGCCGTACGGCGAGCAGCTGCGCTGGCGCACCCAGCACTGCCCCGCCCATGCCGCAGCGCCGAACGCCGCCGACCTCGCCCTGGCCGGATGGCAGGTCTTCGACCCCCTCCTGCACGCAGCCCACATCCGCACCCGCATCCCGCACGCCCCCGGCGACCAGGCGTGACGATGGCGCACCACGCCCTGGAAATCACTTTGACCCGGCCCCTCACCACGGCCGAACTCCAACACGCCGACCGCACGATGCGGCTCGCCCTCGACCGCGACGCCACCCGGCTCATGACCGTCGTACGCGCCAAGACCCCTCGAAAGGCCATCACCCGACTGCGCCGCCAGATCGGCACACGGCTGCCCGTCGACGTCATCACCACGCACTACCCCGACCGAAGCGGCAAGATCCTCCTCAACGTGGCCTTCGCGTCCGCCGCACACACCGCCCTCAGGGCAGCGGCCGACCGAGCAGCACAAACACCCCAGTGCTTCCTGGAGCTGGCCGTTCACCAGGACCTTGCCCAGCACGCCGCCGCCGAGGCAGACCGCCTCGAACGAGCCCTGCAGCACCTGCTTGCCCACACCACCCCAGCCCATCTCATCGCGGCCGTCGGGCGCTGCCTGACCCGCACCTCCGGAGCCGCGCCGTGCTGAACCCGACCGACGAACAGGCCGCCGCGGCTGACGCCTTCCATGCCGGCGAACACCTGTCCCTGCAAGCCGGCGCGGGCACCGGCAAGACCACCACCCTGACCCAGCTCGCCCACGCCACCCAGCGCCGCGGCCGCTACCTCGCCTACAACCGGGCCATCGCCCAGGACGCCACCAGGCGCTTCCCCAAAAGCGTCCTGTGCAAGACCGCCCACGCCCTGGCCTACGCCGCCGTCGGCCACCGCTACACCAGCCGCCTGGGCGCCCCCCCGCCGCCCCGCCTGGCAGACCGGCCAAGCCCTCGGCATCACCAAAGCCATCCGTGTCGGCGACCGCGACCTGTCCCAGAAGACCCTCTCCTATGTCACCCTGCGCACCGTGGCCCGCTTCTGCCACACGGCCGACGCGACGATCACCCGCCACCACGTCCCTCAGCTGCGCGGCCTGGAAGAGCCCAGCCTGCACGCGCAACTCGCCGCCCACGTCGTCCCGTTCGCCCGCAAGGCGTGGCTGGACCTGCAGCACCCCGACGAGGGCGCCGTCCGCTTCGACCACGACCACTACCTCAAGATCTGGGCCCTCACTCAGCCGAAGATCGACGCCGACTTCCTGCTCCTGGACGAGGCCCAGGACACCAACCCCGTCGTCGAGAAGATCTTCCTCGCCCAACGCGACCACGCCCAGCTGGTCATGGTCGGCGACTCCGCCCAGGCCATCTACCACTGGCGCGGCGCCAAAGACGTCATGGCCGGCTTCGACGGCACCCAGCTCGCCCTGTCCCGGTCCTTCCGCTTCGGCCCCCGCCTCGCTGAGGAAGCCAACCGCTGGCTGCACCTGGCCGACGCCCCCATCCGTCTCACCGGCGCCGACGCCGTGCCCACCGAACTCGGCCCCGTCACCCGGCCCGACGCGGTCCTGTGCCGTACCAACGTCGGCGCCATGGCCCAGGTCATGGAGCTGCTGTCCGACGGACACCGGGTCGCGCTGGCCGGGGGAGGAGACAGCCTGCGCGCTCTGGCCCTGGCAGCCCGCGACCTCAAAGAAGGACGCCGCACCACCCACCCCGAACTGGTGCTGTTCACCACCTGGGGCGATCTGCAGGACTACGCCGCCTGCGACCCCGCCGGCCGCGATCTGCAACCCCTGGTCGACCTGGTCGACACCCACGGCGCGGACGCCATCCTGGCCGCCGTGGCGCATCTCGCGCCCGAAGACCAGGCCGAGGTAACCGTCTCCACCGCGCACAAGGCCAAAGGCCGGGAATGGGCACAGGTGAAGATCGCCGACGACTTCACCCCACCCTCCGACGGGCCGCCGGACGGTACGGGGCAGGGAACCGTCCGCCGGATCGACGACAAGGAGGCCTGCTTGGCCTACGTAGCCGTCACCCGTACCCGGCGCCGCCTCGACATCGGCGGCCTGTCCTGGATCAACGAGCATCCGGAAGGAGCATCGGCCGGTCCTCAGCCACCGCGGTGATGCCCAGGGCGGTTCCGGGCGTTCGGAGCCTCCGCGTGGAAGATGCACGGGGAGCAGCGGCACGGAATCGCAAGGGACGGGCGGCTGCCTCTGTCGGTGACGGCGCATGCGAGAAGCCTTCAATGGCAGCCCGCTGTCCACAGGAGGCCCCCGGCAGGCTTCTTGAGCTATGGACATCAGCTCGCCGGGCATCGCCCGGCACAACAAGAAGACGCCGCGCTGCGAACGCCACGACGCCCTCCTCCAGCCAGAGGAGCGCACCGAGTTCGCGGCCCTGTTCCCGGCCGGCCACCAGGCGCAGATGGCGTTCCTCCTGGCCCGCTACGCCGGCAACGCCTCCCTGGTCGCCGAGCTCTTGGGCACTGGAGTGCGTACGGTGCGCCGCCACTGCCGTGGGTGGCCGCCACCGCCCGGGCTCCGGCTGCGCCGGGCCCTGCGCCGCCGTGTCGTGGACCTCGTGTGCCCCCGGTGCCTGTCCGATCGTGCGGTGGAAGACGCGCGCCAGGCGGACCGGGAAGCCCGGCGCGCGACCCGACGGATTCCGCGTGATCGGGGCGGCCTGGATCGCTGACACCCGCGTGCCCGAGAACCTTCAGCTCCTTCAGAACGCTGAAAGCTTTCCTGCATCATTGATGGTTAAAAGCTTACTTAAATGCGAAAGTTGCATGGAATCAGGTAAGATGGTGGCATGGGATTGCGCTTGGAGGAGTCGCTGCGACTGACGGTGGCCGCATTGATGCAGGTAACGGGTGAATCGCAGCGGTCGGTCGCGGGGGTGCTGGGACTGACGCAGACACAGGTGTCACGCCGTCAGTCGGGCGCCATCTCCTGGAGTCTGCGCGACGTCGACGTCCTGGCCGAGCACTACGGCATCGGCGCGCTGGACCTCCTGGCGGGTCCGACCAGAGCATGCGAGGCGCTGCCCGCCGACCGGCGCCGTACCGTGCGGACCGAAGCAAGGGGGACGGGCCGGTGAGCGACTTCGACGCGATCGACTCGCTGCTCGACGCCGTCGGCCCCCAGGCCGAACTCCCGCCCTGCCACGTGCGCCGCGAGCTGCGAGAGCGGGCTCGGCTGTCCAAGGCACAGGTGGCACGCGCGCTCGGCGTGAGCCCCTCAACCCTCAGCGGATGGGAAAGCGGCCGGGACCCGGCCGGCGAGATCCGCACCAAATACGCCTACCTGCTGGACGGACTGAACGCCAAGCTCGCCACCGGGTCCGAGATCGAGGCGGCGCCGGCTGCGGAGCAGCCCGTCACGTCAGGCACGGCCGCGACCGTCACCCCCCTGCCTTCGCCCGACCTCGGCCAGGACGAGGACGGGGACGACGTGGAGCTGCTCGTCGCCCCCGAGCCCTGTGTGCTGTGCGGCCGTCCGGCCGGACAACGCGTGGCGGGGTTCGCTCAGCACCTGACCCCGGCCGACTGCCGGCCCACCACCGGAGCCTCAGCTGCCCCGCCAGCCGGACAGCCCACCGCGCAAACCCCGAAAGCGCCGCCGCGCACGGCACGTCCGGCGCGTGCGACGGCGCGTTCCAAGGGCCCGGCCCGCCACGCGTTCCAGGAGCCGTCCGGCCCGGTCGACCTGATCCGCGAGGCCGTGCAGGGCGCGCTTGCCGAGCACCGGGGCGACGTCGACGCAGCCACGGCGGCGCTGGTGAAGCGGGCGATCCCGGACGCGATGCGACTGCTGGACGAGACCCGTAAGGGCGCCCGCTACGACGTGATCGCGCACCCCTGGATCCCCGACATCCTCAAGAAGCAGACCGCGCGCGGCGCGGACCAGATCTGGGAAGCCCGCCCCAAGTGGACCCGTCACGAACTCCCGCCCGGCCGGCATCAGGTGACCGCGCTCGACATCAACGGCGCCTACCTCTCCGCCCTCAAGACGCACCTACCCCTGGGCCAGCTCGAGCACTCAACCGGCCTCGCCCACGACCGCCGCCGCTCCGGAGTCCACCTGATCACCCCGCCCGAGTGGGAGCACGAGGCGGTGCTGCCTAACCCGATCGGCCAGCGGGACGAGCCCGGCCCGCTGTGGGTCACCGAGCCGACGCTCCGCCTCCTGCTGCGCCTGTCCGGCCCCAAGCACCAGCTGTGCGAGCCTCCTCAGATCCACGAGTCGTACACCTCCGGGGCCACGGAGAACCTGCTGGAGAAGTTCCGCATCGCCCTGAAGGACGCCCGCGACACGGCGATCGAGCAGGGCGACACGGTGACGCTGGAGTACGTGAAGGCGATGTACTCGAAGTTCGTCTCCACGATGGGGGAGTCGAACTACAACCGGGAGCTCTACCGGCCGGACTGGATGCACCTCATCCGCAGCCAGGCCTTCGCCAATCTGTGGCTCAAGGCGCTCAAGGCCCATGACGAGGGCCTGGCCGTCGTCCGGGCGATGGGCACCGACGAACTCCACGTCATCGGTGACTGGCGCCGTGTCTTCGCCGAAGGCCGAGCTGTTACCGAGGTCAAGGTCAAGGACACGTACACCGCCGGAACCGACGCCGCTGAGCACGCAGGCGAGGGGGAGTAGTGCCGCAGAAGAACATCGACTTCGGACGGTTCGGCGCCCGGGGCATCAAGGGCAGCGACGCCGTCGCTCGCAAGCTCGACGAACTCGCGGGCGGCATCGCCACTCCCGTGACCGCCAAGCGCGGCTGGATGGCGCGCCTGCACTACCTGACGAAGTCGACCCAGACCCTGAAGGCCGCGCAGGACGCCGGACTCACCGTGACCCACCGGACGCTGAAGGCCTGGCTGGAGGGCAAACGCCGCCCCTCCAAGGCCAACCTGGAACGCATCGACCAGGTGTACCGGGCGGTGCGCCGTCACAACGTCGCCCGCCATCTCCTCAGGCGCCTCAATCGCGACGGACGCGGTACGCGAGTGGAGATCCACCCGCTCAACCAGTCCCAGGTGCCGCAGCCGCTGCAGCGGGTGGTGGAGTACCGGACGATGAACGTGCGCCGCTGGGACCGCATCGTCGGCTCCTGGGCGGCCGGCGACTACCAGGGCCTCGACGCCGCGTGGCAGGACACGATCGTCGACCTCGGCTCGCAGTGGGGCCAGTACGAGTACGTCACCAACGTCGGCTTCGCCGCATAGAGCCCCTGCTGTAGGTTCGGCCGCTTCGTTAGCAGGAGGTCCTGCTGAGACTGCGGATTCCGCGTCGTGTTAGCAATGTGTCGATCGGCTGATCTTTAGCAATCGCGTGGCCCGCGGGGAAGCATCGTCGGAGTGGGGCCCGGTCCGGCTGGGGCTGTTCAGTCGGCAGTCTCGATCCGCTCCGGGGCGATGCCCAGGATGAGCTTCTCCAGCGCGTCCTGGGCATCGCCGAACGTAGCCAGCCAGGTCTCGACCAGGTAGATCTCGCTGTTCTCGTCGATGCCGAGGAAGAATCTGCCCTCATCGAGTTCACCGAGGGGGAAGATGTCGCGCCCGATGGTGTGACTCCAGTCGGCGAAGCGGTCTTCCTCGCCGATCAGTTTGTCCGGGTCGAAGTTGAAGGGGGTCTTGGCGCAGGTGATCCCGGGGCCGCTGATCTGGACGTCCAGGCCACCGAACTCCGCCAAGAAGGCTTCAGCGGCATCGTGCATGCGGACCAGGCCGGTCTTCTCGAGCGTCTTGCGCCAGTGGTCCGTCGAGACGTGCCGTCCCGGCCGCCAGCCTGCTGAGCGCAATGTCTCCTCGATCACGCCAGTTTCCCGTAGATACGTCGCCGCCGCATCGACCCATGCCTTGTCCACCGGCACGTCTTCTGGCCAGCCGGGCCGCCAGTCCGCCTGCCAGTGGGCGAAGTCGTCACGCAGGAACTGCGGGTCAACTGGCTTGAGTCGCACTTGCTGTCGCTGATCGGCCCACCAGACCTCGAATTCGGCCTCGGTTCCTTGGTCTGGCCAGCGTTCCGCGACCGCCGGCAGAAGCAGAACATCGACGAACCCTCCGACCGGAAGACCGATGTCGACGAATATCCCGGTCGCGCCCGGCCTCGGAACTGCCGTCACCGTCCCTCGGAACCGTTGTCCGAACCGCAGGCCGCGACGGATTCGAATCCACTCTTCAGCGCTGACCACCCGGACATCCTGGCATCCCGCTCTCCGAAGCACCGCAGGTGCTGCTAACGCGCCCCGGAAGGTTGCTAGCCGACTGCTAGAGATCGACCGGCACTGCTAACGCAGACCCGGAACCTACACCTGCGCCGAAAAGTGGTCTTCGGCGCCTGCTGTGATGGCGTACGGTGGGGGATACCGACGCGGGGTGGAGCAGCTCGGTAGCTCGCTGGGCTCATAACCCAGAGGTCGCAGGTTCAAATCCTGTCCCCGCTACTGCCGAAGAAGCCCGGATCTACACGATCCGGGCTATTTCGCGTTCCCTGGACGATCCTCACCGCGCCATCTGTTTTCTCCCGCCTGGCGCCGCCGCTGTGTCGGCACAGGTCACCATGGATACGCGGGCGTGTCGGGGCCGTGACATCCCCTCAGCGGCCGCTCAGCCCTGCACACAGTGAAGAAGGTGGTGGGGTGTGGTCGGCGTGGCTGCTTCGGGGACCGGGGGTGGCAGGTGCGCGGACTGAGCGTCGGCGCGACCTCCGCGCCGTCCGCAACTCGATGGGCTGCACGAGAGGCCCGGCACTGATTGTCGTACAGTTCGGACCTCTGCGAACGAGGCTGGTAGGCGATCCGCTCCGGTCGCCGCCAGGCGAGCTGGTCGGCCTCCTTGGCCGTGCCCGGCCGACTGCCGTCCGGCAGACGGACTACAAGTCCACTGGAAAGTAGTCGCCTTTGTGGAGATTGCAGATCCAGTGGGCGAGCTGGACGTTGAGCAGCGTGTGCTCGCCCCCTGCGGTGAGCGGGATGCGGTGATCGAGGGTTGCGCACCACATGTCGGGCCAGGCCCGTTCACGCTCGACGGCCGTCTTGCATATCTGGCAGACCCAGCCGTCGCGTTCGTACACCGCGAGAGGATCCAGACGCTCGACGGTGGCTTCCAGGCCCAGCTCGCGCATCCGGGCGGCGTAGCTGCCGGCCGCACGCGACACGCGCTGCAGGCGCTCGGACCGGGCTGCGTAGGCGGGTGTCCACAGCCGAGGCACGGACTCCTTGCCGCATACGAAGGCTGTCCAGGTGTACTCCTGGTCCATCTCGTCCACATCACGGATGATTTCCGTGTACCACCGCCACGTCCCGCCCTCTGCCTCGAAGGGCCCGAAGGTGTCATCCAGTGGCTTCAGGCCCAGGAAGGCTCCCAGGATCAAAGACGTCGGAGTCCACGTATGGTCAGTCAGGTAGTAGAACGCCGCGCCGGTCTGCGTGTGGACGGACAGCGCCACCTGCTCCAGCTGCCAGCTGCCGCCGCTGTGCGGCTTCACCTGCCAGGGGATGGCGTCATCCGGCAGGTCGACGGCCCGGTGGACGGCGGTCATGGAACCATGCCGTTCCACCACGTCGCCCGGCTTGGGTGAGTAACCCTGGATCTCATAGGGAAAGAGCGAGCCGGCCGGCAGGGTACGGAACGCCCTCGCAGACCGGGCACCTTGAGGATCGGGCGAGAACACGGGCGGCCGGGTGATCTCCCCACGCTCGATGCGACGGTTGAAGCGCCGATTGAGTGTCAGATTGCAGCGGGGCGAGCACACGTGCCGGTCGCGGTGCCTTCCAGTGCGCCCTGGAAGGCACCGGCTCCCCGCAGACTCGACACGGTTCTCCGCCCTTCGCCCGCTGACCGGTTTTGAGCTGCTCATCGCGCCAATCCCAGTAGGCTTCGTCGTTCCCCACCCGGCCCCCTCTTCCCTGGCCACAATAAGTCACGCTCGTCCAACAGCCGTACGGCAGCGCATCTGCCGGTTCCCCCGTGAGATGACCACCGAGTGGCCGGTGCCCGACCGACCTGTACGCACAAGTGATCGTTCGACCGCGCGAGCCTCACTTCGGGAAGACGCTAACTGACGCAAAACGGGGAGCTGTTGCTTTGCGTCCCTCTAAGATGACTGCCTGCGATGAGTGCTCAGGTGCCTCATCCGCACGCGTAACGCCCGCACGCCACACCCCTGCCCCTCGCCCGGCGGAGCGGGGAGATACGGAGCAGCTCGACCGTGCACCTCATCCGCTTCTCCGCGTGCGGGTTCCGCTCGCTGACCCATGTGCAGGACATCCCGGTCAGCAGCCCGACGATCCTGGCCGGCCGCAACGACGGCGGCAAGAGCGCGGTCCTGGCCGCGCTGGCCTTCCTGCTGGGCGAGCACCGTCTGACGGACGAGGACCGCACCTACCAGCAGGACGAGGGCGTCAAGGGACAGCGCTGCGCGGAGACATGGGTGGAGGGCGTCTTCCGCCTGGACGCCGCCGAGCAGGCCGCAAGCGCCCCCTTACCGGCCGAGCTGCGCATCCGGCGCCGGTCACGGGCCGGCGAGGCGGCGTGCTGGGAGTTCTTCGGATCGCAGCCCGCCGACAGCCGTCTGCAGGGCCTGGGTCGGCTGATGAAGAAGGATTTGACCGAACTGGTCGCCGAGTTCGGCCTCGTCCCGTCGGGCACACTGAAGGAAGACCTGCTGGCCGCGCTCACCACGCACGCCACGACCGTCCCGCAGACCGACCAGTGGCAGCCGCTGCCGAAAGACCTCGAGGGACGTCTGCCGCGGCTGCTGGCGTTCGGCGGCAAGGACGAGAGCCCGGACGACGCGGTGCGCACCGCTTTGAGCAGCTGCTACGAGACCCATCTGGAGGACGAGACCCTCCAAGGACAGGTCCGTGAGATCGAGAAGGAGATCACGCAGCGGCTGGAGAAGGAAGCGGATTCTCTGTGCCGGCACATCCGCCAGCACTGCCGTGAGTTCGTCGGCGTGGAGGTCAAGCCCGAGGTCTCCTTCAAGGGCGGCTTCAAAAGAGCGCCGCTGGAGGTCTCCAAGGCCGACGGCGAGCCCGTGGATCTGACCCGCTCGGGCCAGGGCAGCACCCGGCGCATCGCCCTCGCTGTGTGGGAGTGGACCAGCAGCCTCCTCGAAAGCAGTGAACTCGCCGCGACGGGGGAGCAGGACGAGCCGCAGCCCACCCAGACCATCGTCGTCTACGACGAGCCCGACACCCACCTCGACTACCGCCACCAGCGCACCGTCATGGACATCATCCGCAAACAGTGCGCCCTGCCCCACGTCAGCGTCATCGTCGCCACCCACTCCATGAACCTCATCGACGGCGTCGACATCGCCGACGTCGTCCACCTCAAGCTCAGCGACAGCGGCCGCACCCTCGTCGAGCGCCTCGACGACGACACCCACGACGGCATCGACTTCCACCTCGGACAGATCGCCGCCGCGGTGGGACTGCGCAACTCCGTCCTGCTGCACGAACGCTGCTTCCTGGCAGTCGAGGGCCCCACCGAGCAGCAGTGCGTGCCCCTGCTCTTCCGCCTCTCGCAGGGCCTGCCCCTGCAGGCGGCCGGCATCGCCCTGTGGGCCTGCGACAACAACGAAGGAGCACTCCACCTCGCGGGCTACCTCGTCAAGCACCACCGCACCGTCATGCTGATGGTCGACGCCGACAGCCGCACAAATAAGCACTTCAAGCCCGAGAAACTCGTCAGAGCCGGCCTCGACCTCACCAAGCAGGTCTCCTACGTCGGCGAGGGCGAGGGCTACAACGAGTTGGAGGAGCTCTTCAGCGACCTTCAGTGGGCGGCCGCCGCCAACGCCCACTGGCCCCGCCCCGAGGGCCGGCCCTGGAGCGCCGACGACTTCACGGAGCACCGGGGCGGCAAGTTCAGCGAGCGCATCCTCTACATGATCAAACAGCAGGCCGCAGAGAGCAGCCCCAACGGCAAGGCCGACATGCTCTACGCACTGGTGTCCATGCTCACCACCCCTGAAGAGGTCCCCCAGCAGCTACGGGACATCTTCACCGAGGTGCAGGCCCTCGCCTGCTGATCTGCTGCTGCGTTCGCCGCTGCAGCATGCGCTCCTTGCGCTGCTCAGTGGTCGGCGCCGTCCAGGCGTGCCATCCGGCCTCCGCCGTCCATTGCCGCGCGTGCGCGCGGGCTTCGATTCCGCACCACTGGCAGCCCCCGGGCGCCACAGTGTGCTCGGTCCTGGCAGAACGCGATAACGACATCACATCCTCCTTCCCCCACTGCTTATCTTGCCTCCTGCCACTGACAATCACCCTGCGAGCCGCGTCCGGCTCCGCCACCCGGCGGCGCAGGCGAAGAAACCTTTCCCTCGCGTGTCCCCAAGCCTCTGAAACAAGACCGTTTATCGGGAAAACCGCCCGTAGCTCCCACCACCCTGGTTACGGTCTGTGCCCATGAGGTTTCTGCACACCTCGGACTGGCATCTCGGCTGCCGGTTCCACGGGGAAGATCTGATCGACCGCCAGCGCAAGGTCCTGGACCACATCTGCGCCACCGCCCGCACCCACAAGGTGGACGCCCTGCTCATCGCGGGCGACATCTACGACCGCGCCATCCCGAGCCTGGACGCGGTACGCCTGTTCGACCGGGCCCTGCACCAGCTCGCCGACCTCGGCATCCCCACCATCATGATCAGCGGGAACCACGATTCCGCCCACCGCCTCGGCACCGGCTCCGGCCTGTACGCCAAAGCCGGCGTCCACCTGCGCACCAACCCCGCCGACGCCGCCCGCCCCGTCCTCCTCGACGACGAGCACGGCCCCGTCGCCGTCTACGGAGTGCCCTACCTCGAGCCCGCCCTGGTACGCACCGAGCTGGACGCCGAGACCGCCTCCCACCAGGCCGTTCTCACCTCCGCACTGGACCGCATCCGCGCCGACCTCGCCACCCGCCCGGGCACCCGCTCCGTCGTCCTCGCCCACGCCTTCATCACCGGCGCCACCACCAGCAGCAGCGAACGCGACATCAGCGTCGGCGGCATCGCCCACGCCGGAGCCGACCTCTTCGACGGCATCGACTACACCGCCCTGGGACACCTCCACCGCCCGCAGAGCGTCAACGCCCGCATCCACTACAGCGGCTCCCCGCTGGCCTACTCCTTCTCCGAGACCAACCACACCAAATCCCTCACCCTGGCCGACCTGCCGGCCGACGGCGTCCCCACGATCACCCGCCACGACATCCCGGCCGATCTCCACCTGCCGCTGGCCCGGCTGACCGGCCGCATCGAAGACCTGCTGACCGACCCCGCACACGAACATCTCAGCGAAGCCTGGCTGCAGGCCACCCTCACCGACACCGCCCTGCCGTACGAGGCGATGGCACGCCTCAAACAGCGCTTCCGCCACACGCTGGACATGCGGCACCTGCCCACCGGCATCCCGGCACAGGCCACTGACACCCCCACCTACCGCGAACGGCTACGTGGCCGAGGCGACCTCGACATCACCCACGACTTCATCACCGCCGTGCGCGGCACCCCACCCACCACGGCAGAGGCAGGCCTCCTCCAAGAAGCCGTCGACGACATGCGCGTGCGCGCCCAGGAGAAGGAAACCGTCTGACATGCGTCTGCACTCCCTGCGCCTGCAGGCCTTCGGCCCCTTCGCCCGTCGGCACACCGTCGACTTCGACGCCCTGTCCGCCGACGGCCTGTTCCTCCTGCACGGCGACACTGGCGCCGGCAAGAGCACCTTGTTCGCCGCCATCTGCTTCGCCCTCTACGGCCTGCCGCCTCACGAACGCAACATGCGCCTGCGCAGCGACCACGCTCCCGCGGACCTGCTGACCGAAGTGACCCTGGAAGTAACCCTGGCCGGCAAGCGCCTTCAGATCCGCAGGATCCCCGCCCAGAAGCGACCCCACCTGCGCAACAGCGCAGAACTCGTCGACCAGAAGGCCGAAACCCACCTCCACCAGTGGGTCCTCGACGAACACGGACACGGCCAGTGGGAAGGCATCATCAAGTCCCACAAGGAAGCCGGAGAAGAGATCAAGTCCCTCCTGCGCCTGACCCGGCAGCAGTTCTGCCAGGTCGTCCTGCTCCCGCAGAACGAGTTCACCAAGTTCCTGCGCGCCGACGCATCCGAACGCCGCATCCTGCTCGGCACCCTCTTCGGCACCCGCCGCTTCGGCATCATCGAAGAATTCCTCGCCACCCGCAAAACCCTCACCGCCAAGACGCGCGACGAGGCCCGCGCCGACGTCCTGCGTCTGGCCGAACGCATCCAGCAGGCGGCCGGCGACGAACTCGAACCTGCCCAGGACGCCCCCAGGGCCGACGACCCCGCCACCCTCACCGCACCCGCCCGCGCCTGGGCCAGCGCCCTGCACGACCGGGCCCTCACCCTCCAGGACGCCGCAGCCACCGCCACCGAGACCGCCGGGCAGCAGCTGGCGCAAGCCCGCCTGGCAGAACAGGCCGTACGCGACCTCCACCGTCTCCAGCAGGCCCACCACACCACCGCACACGACCTCGAACTGCTCCACGAGCAGGCCGCCCACCACGACGACCTCGCCGACCGCCGCGAGCGCGCCGTGAAAGCCCAACAACTGCAATCCGTCCTGGAGACCGCACACACCGCCGACCTCGAGCACACCCGTGCCCTGGACGACGACAGCCGCGCCCGCGCCCTCCTGCCGCCCGAACACGCATCCCTCGACACCGGCGGCCTCACCCACGCCGCGCAGCAGCTGCACGCCGCCACCGGCGCCGTCGAGGCACTCCTGCCCGACGAGGCCACCCTCCAACGCCACACGGCAGAACTAACCGCACTCGACCGCGAGCGCCAGCAGCTCACCGAAACCCTCACCGACGCCCAGGAATGGCTCAACGCCCTCCCGCAACGCCGCGCCGACCTTGCCGCACGCTTGGAAGCCGCCCGCAGCGCGCAGGAGACCAGCCGCGAACTCACCCCCACCCTCAACCTCGTCGAGAAGCAGCTGGAAGCCGCCAGGCGCCGTGACGCACTTGACCAGCAGGTCAGCGGCGCCCGTACAACCCTCAGCCGGGCCGAGAGGGACTCCGTGCAAGCCGCGCAAACGTACGTCGACATCCGGCGCCGGCGCACGGACGGCATCGTCGCCGAACTCGCCAGCCGGCTCGTGGACGGCGAAGACTGCCCCGTATGCGGTTCCCCCACCCATCCCGCACCCGCCACCGCCCAGCCAGGCCAGCCCACCGCCGCCGACGAACAGGCCGCCGAAGCCGCCCACACCCGAGCCCAGCAGACCGAGAACGAGGCCAAAGAAGCCCTGGCCCAGCTGAACGAACAGGCCGCCACCGCACGCGGTGAAGCCGGCGGCAACACCCCTCTCACCGACCTCACCGCCCACCGCGCCGACCTCGCACAACGCCTCGCCGACGCCCTCTCTCAGGCGGCCGACGCCGGACCGGCCGGCGAACAACTCGCCCTTCTGGAAAAAGAACAGGCCGACACCGAGCACACCCGCAACACCGCAACCGCACGCCTGGGCGCCGCCGACGCCAGCTACGACAGCCTGCACACCCAGCGCGAAGAGCTCACCCACCGCCTCGCGACCGCCCTCAACGGACACGCCACACTCGCCGACCGCATCACTTACCTCACTCAGAACGCCGGCCGGCTCGAGGCCGCCGCCGCGTGCGCTGTCGCCGTGGCAACAACCGCTGCAGAACGCGACAACGCCACCGCTCTCGCAGAGCAGGCAGCGCTCGCGGCAGGCTTCGCCTCCCCGGCCGACGCCTTCGCCGCCCGCCTGCCCGACGACGAACTCACCGCGATCGACAGCCAGATCACCCAGTGGCGTGAACAGTGCCTCGTCCTGACCGCCCGGCTCGCCGAACCCGAACTGCAGGCAGCCCTCGCCCAGCCGCCGGCCGACCTCGAGCACGCCGTCACCGAGCTGAACACCGCCACCACGACCCACTCCCGCACGGCAGCCCTCGCCACCCAGGCCGCCGACCGCGCAACCGCTCTGGCCACCCTCACCGCGCAGCTGGAAACCCAGATCCAGCGACTCGAACCCCTCGAGGACGCCTACCGCACCGTCGATCACCTCCACGGCCTCATCAGCGGCGGCTCAACCAGCAACCAGCTCCGCATGCAACTGGAGTCCTACGTACTGGCAGCCCGTCTCGAAGACGTCGTCGACGCCGCCAACACCCGCCTGTCACGCATGTCCCATCACCGCTTCACCCTCGTCCACTCCGACGACAGAGCCGCCCGAGGCGCCAAATCAGGCCTGGACCTCAAGGTTCTCGACGCCTGGAGCGGACGCAAACGCCACACCGACACCCTCTCCGGCGGCGAATCCTTCTACGTCTCCCTGGCCCTCGCCCTGGGCCTGGCCGACATCGTCACCGCCGAAGCCGGCGGCCAGGCACTGGACACCCTCTTCATCGACGAAGGCTTCGGCACCCTCGACGAAGACACCCTCCACCAGGTCCTCGACGTCCTGGACTCCCTGCGCGCCCACGACCGCACTGTCGGACTCATCAGCCACGTTCCTGAACTGCGCCGCCGCATCACCCAGCGCCTGCACATCTCCAAGCACATCGACGGCTCCACCCTCACACACCTGACCGAATCCGCCGAATGACCGCACGACAGGACGCCAGACTCTCCACGGCCCTTCCCCGACCAGAGCACAGCCCCCCCCAGGCCACGGGCCCCTGCCGATCTTCACCCCGCCATCGACCCCAGCCGTGACCACAAGCTGTGGAGGCTGCCCTCGGACCCCTCGGCCCCAGCCGAGAAGGCAGCCTCCAAGCGGATCCCGGCGCCGAGAGTCGCACTTCCCTCGAGTACCCGACTCGCGCCTCCCAGGCGCAGCACATCGAACACGAACCGCTTCCTGCCATTTCTGCATGTGATCGAAGCGACGGAAACAGAGCGCTGGGCGGCATGAGCACCTGCATCCGGCCACCTAAGCCGTACCAACACGCGTCAGCCCGGCCGCATGACAGGGGTTTTTGCAGGCCCGAGGACTGCTGCCCCCCACATTCGAACACCGCCGGACGCATACCCGCCTCACGGCGCGTTTTCGAGGCAGCGCCATGGCCTGCACTGATCAAACCGGCGGATTTGTCAGTGCCCACTGCTACACCAATTCCCATAGATCAGACCGCAGTTGACGGCCTGGCACTACGGAGGAGGAAGCAGTGGCGAAGCCGCCCGAGGGCTACCACAGGGTGCGAAGTCATTACCGGCGCAACCCCGGCCCCAGCGCAAAGAAGCTGAGCGGCTGGTCGATCGCAGGGCTGATTGCGGTGGTGTGGCTATGGAGCCAGCTCATCGGCTTCGGAGAGGCATCCCCGACAACGCCGCAAACCCCTACACCATCAGTGTCAGCAAGCGTGGGCCGCTGATGTCCCGCCACTCGCCCCGGCTGCGCCCACCCCGAGGTGGCAGGGAACAGGCCGCCGCCGCAGCCGTCGCCTGCGCCGCACTCTGGCTGCTGGCCAAGATCGCCACAGCCACGTGGCAGGCAGCCGTCCGCATCTGGCCATGGCTCGCCCTCCTCGCGGTTCTCGCCCTCGGCTACGCAGCCTGGCGGTTCATCCGTGAAGTACGGGCCCAGAAGGTGCGGGCCGAGACCCTGGCCCGGCTCCGGATCACGCTCGCACAACTCGACGCCATGGACGACCGGTCCTTCGAGTTCGCACTGCGTGACCTGCTCCTCCGCGACGGCTGGAACGCACGGCAGGTCGGCCGACAAGGAGACCAGGCCGCGGACGTCATCGGCGAAGACCGCCAACGCGGCAGGATCGTCCTGCAAGCCAAGCACACCACCGTCGCAGGCAAGGTCGGCTCATCAGTGATGTATCAGGTCAAAGGCACCGCAGGCCCCGTCCACGGGGCCGATACCGCAGTCGTCGTCACCAATGGCTCCTTCACCCGGGACGCCAAAACATGGGGCGAACGCCACCAGGTGCACTGGGTCGACCGCGACCGCCTGCGCCGGTGGGCCGAACACGGTACACCCCTGCAAGACCTTCTGCGCCTGCCCACGGCACGCAAGACAGCCTTCCGCCGGGCTGCCTGAAAAACCAAGCGGAGAAGGCCCGGCCCCGAGTAATCGCCCACTATCCGCAACCGACAACACCGATCACGGGGCGTGCACGGCTCTCAGCGCGCCCCCGCCAGAGCAGAGACACTGCGCCGCACCCCTGCTGTACGCGAGAATGAAGCGAGCCAGCCCCTCACGTATACCGAGGAATCGCGCGATGACCGCCAGCCCCACCGCCACAGAACACACCGGGCGTCTGGTCCTGCGCACGGACCAGCAGGAGGGCCTCGCCAGCACGGTCCGCCACCTGCGCCGCCCGCGCACCCGCGGGCACGCCGTCTCGGCCTGCGGCACCGGCAAGACCCTCTTCGCACTGCGCGTAGCCGAGGAACTCGGCGTGCGGCACCTGGCGGTGGCAGTGCCCAGCCTGGACCTGGTCGCACAGTGGGCGGCGGCCGCCCGCGCGGACGGCCGCCGCGAGCCGATGATCACCGTCTCCTCGCTGCGCGCCGCCTCCCACCCGCTCCTCGCCGAGGCCGAGGTCGACTCGGCCAACGTGGGGGAGTACCTGGCCTACTGGCTCGCCCGCCACCCCAAAGCGACGGTCTTCTTCACCTACGACTCACTGTCCAAGATCGAAGAGGCCCAGCACTCCGCGATCTTCCCCGCCCCCCTCTTCGGCCTGCTGGTCGTAGACGAAGCCCACGCCACGGCCGGCACCTGGGAGAAGAACTGGACCGCGCTCCACGACAACGAGCGCATCCCTGCCGAGCGCCGCCTCTACCTCACCGCCACCCCCTATGTGTGGGAAGCCCCCCGCCTGGCCGAGCCGCCCACCACCAGAGCGCAACCCAAACGCACCACCGCCACCGCACCGGCCTGGGACGACCCATCCCTACTGGCCACCATGGACCAACCGAAGATCTTCGGCCCCCGCTTGCACACCTACTCCCACGCCGACGCCATCGACGACGGCGTCCTGGCCGACTACCAACTCGTCGTCCCCACAGTCACCGACACCGAACTGCGCACCGCGCTCACCGATCCGCAAGCCGGGCCCACCGCGCGCCGTACCACAGCCCTGCACCTGGCCATCCTCAAAGCCATGCGCGAGCAGGACCTGCGGCACGTGTTCGTCTACTTCCAGCAGATCGCCGACGCCGCCGACTTCGCCCGCCAGTTCGCCCACACCCTGCGCACCCTCCCCGACGAACTGCGCCCCGACTGGGCGGGCGAGACCGTCGTGCAGTCCATCGACGGCACCCACAGCCCCCACCGGCGCGCCGACATCATCGCCCGCTTCACCGACGCCGAGCGGGGCGTACTGGCCAACGCCAAGATCCTCGGCGAAGGCGTCGACCTGCCCGCCGTCGACGGCGTCGTCTTCGCCGACCGCACCGCGAGCGTGCGCCGCATCGTCCAAGCCCTCGGCCGCGCCCTGCGCAAACCCCCCACCCTCAAGACGAAGACGGCCAGCCTCGTCATCCCCGCCTACATCCCGCCCGGCACCGACCCCACCGACCTCCTCGGCACCCCCTACGAAGCCCTCTGGCTGGTCACCGCCGCCCTGCGCCACCACGACCAGACCATCGCCGCCCGCGCCCCACGGGCCAAGAACCAGCACCCCGCCCGCGACTCCCACACCTACATCACCCGCCGCTTCCGCTTCGACCACACCCTCGACCCCACCGCGATCGCCCGCGCCTTGGACCTGCTGGTTTGGCCCTCCAGCGGCGCCGTCCTGTCCGCCCCGCGCCGCGCGGGTCTTGCCGCCGCCGTCCGCTACCGGGCCGAGCACGGCCATCTGCGGGTGCCGGCCGACTACGAGGACGCCTACGGTTACCGGCTGGGCTCCTTCATCACCGGCCAGCGCACCGCCTGCCGCGCGGGCGCCCTCGATGCGGCGTGGATCGCCGAGCTGGAGGCGCTCGGCATGGTCTGGGACGAGCACGAGGCCCTCTGGCAGGGTCACATGGCCACCGTCGAGGCCTTCTACGCCGAGCACGGCCACCTCGCCGTCCCCGCCCACCAGGCCGGCGGCCAGTTTCTCGCCGACCAGCGCACCGCCGCCCGCAACGGCCGTCTCGCCCCCGCCCGCGACGCCGAACTCACCGCCCTTGACCCGGACTGGAGGCTCCCGCACGGCCCCGACTGGCACCGCAAGTACCACGTCATCCGCCGCCACATTGAAGCTGGCACCCACCCCGCCACCCTGACCCGCGACACGGTCATCGGAACGGTGAAGGCCGGCAGCTGGCTGCACCGCCAATTCACCACCTGGACCCAACTCGCCCCCGGGCAGCGCGACCTACTCACCCGGATCGGCCTCACCCCCGACCAGGCTCCCCCCAGCACCGGCGCCCCGAGGCGGCGCACCTTCGCCCAGACCGCGCGGATCCTCGGCCTGTTCGTCGAGCGCTGGGGACGCACCCCCGGCGCCCGCGAGTGGATGGAGGTCGACGGTGAACGCGTCATGATCGGCCCCTGGCTCGCCAAGGCCCGCACCAGGCTGAACGCCGGGCAACTCCCGCCCGGCCAGACGCAGATGCTGACCGCGACCCTCGCCGAGTACGGCATCGAGGCAATCTCCGCTCCTGGCACCACCGAGCCCGAGAACGGGTGAGGACCGGCCGCCGAGCGTAACTCGGTCGCCAGTCCTCGTACTTCGTGCTGCCCCGCGTGATCGGCTGGGGAGCGGTGTCATGGCATGGGTCTTGTTGCAGAGCGTGGCGGAAACCAAGGGAACGCTGCGCAGGCGGGGTCCATGACGGGCGTTCTGGCCGTCTATCAGCGGTCGATGTCGTCGAAAAGACTGCGCTGTTCTGGAATCGGTTGGGTGCTCTGCGGGGTCTCCCGTCGGTAGGGGGCGGGGCCGGGAGCCCCGCCGCGGGGGGCTTCGTCCGGCTCCTCGCGGACCTGTTGGTAGATGTCGCGCGCGCGGTCGAACTCACCGGCTGTGCGATTGTCTAGTCGTCGCTCAAAGGCTTGGCTGTACCAGAACAGTGCGTCATCGACGGGGTCGTTGTCTGTATCGCCATTGAACTCGTAGGCCCAGTCGTCTACCCGCCGTTCTAGGCAGGGAACGAGTTCACGGCGCACGTGATCGAACAGGCTCTCGCGTTCTTCATCGGTGAGGAGGACGTGCCAAGCCTCCTTCTGCCATTCGTTGTCTTCGATCCACGAGGCGTCCGGCGCCGTGACGGCCAGGTCCGTCATATGGGAGATCGCCTCCTGCCGGACGTCTTCGGGGAGCAGGCCGGCGCGGTGGAGGCGGGCCAGTACCCGTGGGCGGAGATCGTCTTTGGCCGGTGCCTCGAAGTCCAGGAGCACCGTGTGTAGTTCCGGATCTTCTACGAGGTAGGCACGTAGGAAGCCGTTGCTACTGTCCCGCGACAAGTAGGACAGGATGCTTTGCTCACGCTCGTACTCATCCCGAAACACCATGTGAGGGTCGCGGCGAAGTCGGAGTAGCGGGGAGATCCGCTGGGCCGTCGCCTGGTACAGAGGTGACGGAATGCGCAGGAGAGTGCCCTGACGTTGGTCGCTACCGTCGGGCAGACAGTCCGTGCGCGAGAGCAGGGCCTGGTCGGTCATGCCGGTGAGGACGATGGGAAGCAAGTGACTCTGGGTGGTCAGCCAGGCAGCGAAGCCCTCCCAGAGAGTGGGGTGGTGGAATGACCAATACGCCTGCCCGTCAGAGGCGGTCGCCTCGGTGAGGAAGGTACCGGTGAGCGTGGCCATGGCCCGGCTGGTGGCACCGGGTGAGGCACCAGCCCGTTCGATGATGTCGCGCTGGACCGGATCAAGGGCGAGCGGGCTGGAGAGCCCCTTGTCCTGGGCTGTGGCGTACACGAGGGCGAGAGCTGCGTGGGCGTCCACGTCCAGCTGGTCATAGATATCGATCAGGAGCTGCCGCGGCTGGGCCATGAAGGACGTCATGCTCTCGCGGGTCTGGGACAGCCCGGTGGTGAAGGCCTGGAGTCCAAGACGGCGTGCTGCTTCGGGACGGAATGGCTCGGCGTCGGCTGCGGCCTCGAGGTGCGGCTTCATCTGGCTGAGCACGTTTGCCGGCTGATCGCCCGCAGCGAGATGGTTGTAGAGGATCTGCTGCCGCTCCGAGCGGGCGAGGTCGGCGACGTCGACGGTGACCTGCTGCTCGTGCAGCAGGGGGTAGGCATACGGCTTCAGCAGGGGCCGGGCCTCGTTGTAGATGTAGTTGCGGGAGGTCAGCACGACCCGGGCCCCGTTCTTCACGGCGCTCATCACGTGCGGCAGGTCCCGCGCCCAGGCGTGGGTGAGGATCTCCTCATGACGGACCGCGCCGAAGGCGTCATCGAGCCAGAAGAGCTGATCCTTCTCGTGCGGGTTCCAGCGCTGCACCAGCTCGTCGGAGGTCCGCGGCTTGCTGGCCACGCAGCCCCAGTTGTCGGCGGCACTGATCGCGAGCATCAGGGCGATGACGGACTTGCCCACGGCCGGGTCGCCGAGCAGCAGCACGAAGCCGTGATCGCGCAGGGCGCTGGCGGCCTTGCGGTAGGCGCTGGTGACGACGAACGTGGAAACCTGCTCCGGCGCAGACCTCATCAGCACTGAGGCCTGGGCGTAGGCGCGTTCGTCGAGGATCTGCGACAGATCACCGAGCCCGTAGACACGAGGGACGAACATCCGCAGCCCTCGATGCGAGGCGATCATGTCGCTCAGCCACTGCCCATCCAGGACCAGGGGATGCGCCACCCCGCAGGCACGCAGTCGCCGCCGGATCTCCTCCTCGGACTGGCCGCTGACCCGAGCGTTCGTCAGCAGCACATATGTCGCGCACACCCCGCGCTCGACCAAGGCACGGACCTTGGTGAACTCGTCCTCGAGTTCCGACGGGGCGAGTGTGGCATCCGCCTTCTTGGTGTGCTTGCACTGCAACACAAAGGGGCCCGGCACCACATCTCGCACGCCTCCCAGCTCGTCCGACGGTTGCCAGGTGCCGTAGAAGGCGCCGTCCCTGCCCCCGTCGTTGGAGTCCGCGAACGCCTGCACCGACTGCCCCCACACCTCCCGCAGCACAGCCGCGCACAAGTCCTGAAAGGCACGCCAGCCCAGGGTGTGCAGGGCGAAACGAGGCGACCCGGGGGCGACGGTGTCGCTCATGCTCGTCACTCGCCGTCCCTGTAGCCCTCGTCGGATGCGTCGTCGGCGAGCGCGGTGTACGCCTCCCACATCTGCTCGTCGTCGTAGTCCGGTTCGACCAGGTCCGGAGTCAGGGTGTTGCTGTCAGGATCCAGCTCCTCGGACTGGGCCATCACCTCGACCAGGAACTTCTGTGCAGCCTTCATGAGGCCGGGATCCTGCGTCCACAGCCCGAACTCCAGGCTGCGGCGAGAGCTTTCGGTGCCATTGGCGCTCCCCAGCCACAACCGGCTGGGCCTGAACCCGATGACGTCGGCTACCGTGCCCGATCCGTCCTCGTCGTGCCACCAGAGCTCACCCAGCAGCAACATCTTGGTGTGCAGGATCGGAACAAGACGATCTCCGGCCTTGCGGTAGCCGAGGCTGCGCAGCGCGGACAGCTGGATGTCCGGTGACGCTGAGCCGGGACCCACTACCGGTGCCACGCCGTCCTCATGCAGGCACAATCCCTCCAGAGGAGGCAGCGCCCGAGCAGGAAAGCCGGCCGAGTCCTTCACCGCATCGGCAACCCTGCGCAGCTTCTCCAGGGAACGCGGGCCCCGTGGCTGCTTGCTGACCACCACGCATGCGGACGGGAACTCGGCAATCCGGCGCAGCAGTTCAGCCTCGTCCACCCACAAGAACGCCCCGAGCATCCCGGGCCCCAGGCTGCGTGATCGCCGCTTCCGCTCCAACTCGTGCCGGAACGTGTCGATCCCATCGACGAGACCAGCGAGCACGTTCGTCCCGAACCGGGCGGACCCACCTTCCGCTGCGACCGCCTGCACGTTGAACTGGTGAGAGAACGACACACTCATACAACCCCTCCCGTTGCACGAGCATTATGGCGCGCTTCCCGCCCCCCCCGTCGAGGCTCCTGATCAGGTAGGAACATGCCGCCGTCGCACCAAATTCCTGGCAGTGGCGACGCGACTCCCGGCGGCCCTTGCCCGACCGGCCCGGGCCCGCATACGGACAAATGGCCAACCTCCCGTGCGGGCTGAAGCCGGTTCTGCGGGCAACCAGGCGAGGGCCGATCTTCAGCCGGGCGCGGCGCAACGCGCAGCCCTGCCAAGCAGCGCCGAGACGGGCCGCCGTCCAGCGAGAGCCACGCCTCTTCCTCGCGGTGAGTGCCCGCAGGTCGGGCCGCTCGGGGCACGACCACCACGGGTGGCACCGAGCACGCGCGGGCCCCGTAGCGGTCATCTGGCGGCGGCGTCGTCGGCCTCCCAGTCGATGGTGCGCCGGTACTCGGGATGGTTTTTATCCATCTGGATGGCGGCGTGGATGGGCAGCGGGTGGCGGGTGCGGTGTTCCCACGCCAGGGCGTGGTTGCACAGCCGCGCGGTGGTCAGGGCGTAGGGGAGGGCTTTCGCGTTGTCGGGGCGGTGGATGACGGCGATCTCGGTGGCGGTGAGGTTGAACCAGGTCTCGGCCTGCTGTTCCTTGTCATCGCACGCCCAGCGCCCCTGCGTGCGGCCTGACTTGGCCGAGGGGGTCTTGCCGTCCATCTGGTGGGGGCGGCGGCTCATGAGGAATGTGGTGGCGGTCCCGTCGAGTTGGAACAGCGCGTTGCTGGTCTTGTCGCCGTCGCTGACGTTGCCGTCCCCGCCGATCTCGTGGAAGAGCGCGGGCAGCGGGATGCTCGGGTCGGCGCTGGAGGTGGTGCGGATGACCGCTTGCGGCCGGTGCTCGGGTGCGAGGGTGGCGCCGGGCAGTGCCGGCCTGCCGTTGGCCAGGCCGTCGTTGTCGGGGAGCAGGTCGGCGTTCTTGTTCGCCAGCAACGGCCAGACGGGCCGGGTGGAGTCTCCTGAGACGTAGAGGACGTAGCCGCACTCGAGGTGCCGGCTCAGCTCGTACAGGGCGTGGTCGATGCGGCGGGGCAGGGTGTCGGCGCCGCGGCTGCCCTCGGGGATGGGGTGGCTGCGCGACAGCGCCTGGGCGTGGGCGTAGTTGAACCAGCTGCCGCTGCCGCCTCGATGGGCGGGCAGGTAGGCCAGGGCCTTCCAGTGCCCGCCGACCGGCACGAACGCGGTGAGGATCCACATGAGTTTGGGTTCCTCGGTGCGGTTGACGTGCTTGTCACCGAGCTGGGCGCGCATGTGCAGGCCGAGGTGGGCTACGCGGTCCTTGAGGCCGCTTCCGGTGGAGATCGCGCGGGTCAGGCGGGGGTGGACCAGGCCGGCGGCGCGCAGCATGTCGCCGATGGCGTGGTGGCCGGGGAAGTCCGCGGCGAGTTCCATGCCGAGGGCCTCCAGCGGGGATGCGGCCTCGCGCTCCTTCTTCTTCGAGCGCCGCTTTCTGGTTTCAGGGGTGAGGAACTGGGCGAGTACGCCGTGACGGGCCAGATGCCGGGATACCTCCGGCTTGGCATCCAGTGCGTAGGGGTCGACGGCGCCTTCCTCCTCGCGGCGGGCGGCGCGGCGCCGGCGGCCCCACTCCTTGGCGTCGTACTCGGTCTCGACCAGGGCCAGGACCCCGGTGCCCTCGGCTTCGAGACCGGGCAGGGCGTCGGTGAGCTCACCGCGACGGTCATGGTGCTCGCCGTGGGACAGCAGCTGAGGGGCCCGGTGCAGCAGCGCCTCGGTGTGGCAGCCGAGTTGAACGATCTCGTCGTCGGGCATGCCGTCTGCGAGGTCGGGCCGGCTGAAGTGGTAGGCCAGCAGACGCTGCATGCGGGTGCGCATCTCCTGGTGCTGGTACAGGGCCAGGACGCGCAGCTTCGAGCAGCCTGCGGCGGCCATGATGTCCGCGAGGTCGGTGTCGTCGAGCAGAGTGGCGTCACGGCCGTACTCGGTCTTGCGGGCGGCCACCGAGAGGACCTTGGCGACCTGGGTGCCGCTGACGAGGTCCTGGCCGGTGACGGCGGACAAGTGCTCGGCGAGGGCGGTGACGGTGTGCAGGCCGACGCCCTTGCCGAGGGGGAACGACTTCGAGAAGGGGATGAGCGCACGGAAGTCGCCGGGTTCGCCGGACAGATCCATGGCGCTGACGGGCAGGAACTCGGTGTCCTTGGGGCCGCGGGGGAACACAGGCTCGTCCATCAGCCGCACCCACGCGTCAAGTGCCAGACGACTGGTGTGCTCGAGGTGGGTGTACTTGCCCCTGCCGCCCAGGTTCACGCAGAGCAGCGGGCGGCTGGGGGAACGAGGCGCCCACCACGCGGTGCGAGCGCTGTTGATCTGATTGCTCAGCCGGGAAACCCGAGGCGTCAGGACCACCAGCGGTACAGGAAGCGAGTGCAGCGACTTCATCGCTACCTCCACCCGCAGCGCGGCGTAGTGCCGGCGGATCTTCCACTCCTCCGGCTCCTGTGCCTGCTCAGCAGAGCTCTCGAGGCTGCCGTCCTTCTTGTCCTTGGCGGGGCGGGCGTCGAGCCAGTTGTTCGACCACAGGTGCTCGGCGTCCCAGACCATGACGTTGTTCTCGGTGTCCGGGCGCAGCTGGATGGTGCGGCCGTCGACCGCCAGGCCGGTCCCGGCCACCAGCGAGGCAAGGTTCCAGCCGGCCGCGTCCCACACCCAGCCGGCCGCGTCCACGGCGTGCGGGCCGAGGCGGACGTGGTCCCACACCGCCACCTCTTCGGGCTCCACCGAGGCGAACAGGTCGGCGAGGTCACTGTTGTACGCCAGGGAGATCTCCTCTGCCGGCGTCTGCAGCAGGGCTTGCTCCCACAAGGCCACCGCGGCCCGCAGATGCGCCGGTGACAGTTTCTGGGACAGGGCGAGGAACTGGGGCGGCTTGCTCTTGCTGGTCGGGTTGAGTGTTGCGCTGGTGGCGCCGCTGGCGCGCAGCACCATCAGCAGCCCGGCATAGGGCAGGTTGGCCTGCGACCCGGTCTTGCCGCGGTAGACGGCACGCAGTCTCTTCCACTCGTGCTCGATCTTGTCCGGGAAGCGGTAAAGCCACACGGTGCCCATCAGGGCGCTGGTCAACGGCGCGGCCAGCATGGACAGGCGGGTGTCGTTCGACGGCATTACTGGGGTCCTCGGGTATCCAGGGTCGGGGCGGGAACCAACGTGACGGGATTCGACAGCAGGTCCTCGCTGTCGGCGAGGTCGAGCCAGGCGGTGAGGGTGGATCCGTAGACGCGGCGCAGGATCTCCTGCTCGTCCTCATCGAGCTGGCCGTAGTAGGAGCGCAGCAGCCGCGGGAAGTCGCAGCCCAACTGCTGGTTGAAGAAGGCGTGGTCGACCAGGTAGAGCTCGACGGGGGTGCCGCCGCGCCGCGCGCGCCCGGCCAGCTGGATGAGCTCGACGAGGATGCCCGCCAGGACCTCGGTCTTGAGGAACTTCGGCATGCGGGAGAACCGCGGGTCGGTGCGCAGCAGCAGCTCCCGCTGACGGACGGCGGCGGTGCGCTGGGAGGCGAGCATGCCGGCGGGGTCGGCGCTGACGGCGCCGGCAGCGATGCCGCAGGCGTTGATGCTCGCGTACATGACGGAGGGCTCGTGCAGGTGCGTGAGGGGGCGCACGCCCACCCACACGGAGGCGAGCGCTGAGCGGTCGGTGTGGGGGATGAGGATGTTCAGGCCGCGGGAGACCACCGACAGCGGTGCGCAGATCACCTTCACCCGGGGGTGGGTGGCAGGCAGGCTCTCGAGTTCGTCGATGGTCACCCGCACTACGCCCTCGGGCAGGGCCGCACCTGCCCGGGCGGAGGCCCGGGTGTTGCTGACGAGGACTGCGACCCATTCGGGGCGGCCGCACGCGGCCACGATCCCGGCGGCCATCACCTCCGCGTGGAAGTAGGAATTCCCGGCCAGCAGTGCCAGCTCCCGCAGCGGGTCGTTGCGGGCGACCTTCTCAAGGTGTGAGGACATCTGGGTGTGCCAGAGCCGCTCGGCGAGCTTGCGCAGCTCGGCGGGTTTGCGTTTCTCCTCCACGCCGCCGATCGAGATGGGCTGCCAGCCGATATCGGTGGAGGACACGTGCCCGGCGTGGGCGGTGACCGCGCCGGGAGCGGCGTCGGTCATCACGTAGGCGGGCAGGGCGTGCACGTGCTGCAGGGCCGCCTTGGGGAAGAACGCGGTGGCGGACAGACCCAGGACGCTGCGCCGTACCCCGGCGGTCGCGAGCGCCACGGTGTCGCCCAGGCGGACGGTGGAGGTGTGCGGGTCGCCGCCCAGGGACTGCAGCGACAGGCGTCCGCTGCCACCGGCGTTCTTGTCGAGCTTGAATCCGTACAGGTTTTGCCCGAGCGGCCCGTAGGGGATTGGCTCGTCGCGGGGGATCAGGCCCATCGTGGAGACCAGGTCGGTGGCCGCGTTCAGCTGCCCGAGCAGGGGGAGGATCGACCACTTCAGGGTGTGCAGCTCATTGTGGAGCGCGCCGAGCCAGGCCCGCACCAGCAGATCGTTGACCAGGGCTGCGCGCCGGGAGGCGGGCACGTTGAAGGGCGCGTCGGCCAGGATGCGCGCGATGGAGTCCTTGAAGACCGCGAGCTTTCTGCTGCGACGGGTCCCTCGGACCTTACCGGCCAGGGCCTGGCGGATCTGATCGGCGAGCGGCTGCCAGCCCGTGAGCAGCTCAGCGCCGGCCCGCTCGCCGGGGAAGAGGGCCAGGTAGGCCTGGTGGACTCCTTCGGTGATCTCGGCATCAGGCGACGCACCGGTCAGTAGACGGCACAGTTCGGCGTCCTTCTTGCCCACCATGTACCAGCCGGAGCCGGGCCGGTTCTGGCGCTCTTGTTCGGACTCCAGGTACAGGTGTCCGGTAAGGACGTTGTCCAGGAAGGTTTCGCTGAGCCGGCGCGCCTCCATCAGCGGGCCGGTCACGAGCAGGTTCTCCAGCGCGGTGAGGCCGTTGCGGTGCCGGTCGACTTCCTCCAGCCGCCCTGCGTGGCCGCGGCCGCGGCTGATCAGGGTGAACTCCTGCGCGCCCTGCGTGCACCATGTGGACTGGAACGCGTCGACCTCGTCGATGATCACGACGCGGCAGCGGCGCAGCACGAACTCGAGCACGCTCATGTCGCTGACGATCCGCTCGCCGTCCACCTCGACGGGCACCTTGCAGCGCCCGCGGATCAGGTTGTGATGGTTGGTGACGATGACGTCGGCCTCGGCTGCCTGCCGGATGTGCTCGAAGCGCCGGCAGATCCCCATGCGCGGGCACAGGTGCTTGCCGCCGTGCTTGGGCTCGGCGGGACCGTCGACCCATTCCAGCTGGGCGCAGGGGAGCCGGGCACGGTCCAGCCGCGGGCCGTCCACCTGCCAGCCGGTCATCTCGCAGCCGCCGGCGAACTGCTCGAACCGGTCCTCGCGGCCTTGGACGAAGGCGAGCTCCGCCAGGTCGTCGTGGCGCGAGGGCGCCACCCACGGCACCACCCGCAGCGGCCTGCCTGCCCGCCCGGCAGCGTCCTGCACGGCGTCAGACGTCTCCTCCACCAGCGCGTTGTCCGCAGCCAACTGCTCGGCAGTGCCCAGCCCCTCACGGATCCGGCCCACCACCACGAGGACCGGACCCTGGCCGCCCGCTGCCAGCAGATGCGCCGCGTCCCGCATCAGCACGCTCTTGCCCACCCCGGTGGGCGCATTCAGCAGCATCATCGCGCCCGCGGGCAGCCGCAACTCCGCCGCCGTGCGGCCGTAGGCGTCGGTGAGCCGCTCGAAGAACCCCTCAAGAAGACCGGGCTTCCACCCGAACTTCCCCGGCCGGGCTGTCGCCTGGCCCACCACGCGGTCCATCACCGCTTGGCGCGGCAGCACCGCTTCCTTGAGGAACGGCTCGGTGCGCAGCCGCACCGGGGCAACGAAAGCGCCCTTCTCGCCTGCGGGGATCTCCACCGTGTACAGCCGGTCGCGGCCGAAAGTCCACAAGCCTTCGCCGGCCGTCGGCAGTGACCTCTCCAGCATGGCCCGGTATTCCTCGGCCTCCTGAATGAGATGCTCGGCCAGAGCGGAGGGCTCCTGGGCATGGCAGGCCACCAGCCAGCGGGCCTCGTCCGCGTTCGATTCCTCCGGGATCCGGAACAGCGCCGTGGGCGCCACCGCGTACCCCAGGACCGCCTCACGGAACGTCTCCGGCTGCGCCAGATCTCCCTCCTGCCTGAGCGCCTGCCACAGCCGGCCCACCCGCTCATGCTCGGCGCGCGGCAGTGACAGCCAGGCCCCCCACACGTCGGTGCGCCGGGCGGCGAACATCCCCGCGAAGTCCAGCGGCACCCCGCACCGTTCGTCGACGCTCTCGAACGCGAAGTACTGCTGAGACAGGGCGAGATACGCCGCGATGGCACAGCACTGCAACGCCTCATGGACCTCACCGGTCTTCACGACTCACCCCGGCGGCACCAGCGAAGAACCTCGGCGACGAGGTTCTTGTCGGTCATCACCTCAAAGTCCCGCCGCCCGGCAAGACGGGACTGCAGCAGCGGAAGGTCCGACCGCTGCCGGTGGGGGACCACGATGGTCAGCCGCACTCTTCCGCCCAACGCGGGGCGCTCGAGCAGCGCATCGGCCAGGGCCCCGAAGGACCGCCACGCCTTCGCATCCACCCGCCACTCCTTGGCCACCAGCGGCTCGGCGGCAGTGATGCGCAGGTCGTAGCGGTCACCCTCCGGGTACATGAGGACGCTGAGACCCGCGATGCCCGTCAGCGCGTCCCGGATCGCGAACTCCATGCGCCCCGGCAGGGTCAGATACCGCCACACCGTCCGGGAGACCGCCAGGTAGTCGCCGGCAGCCGGGAAACCTTCCACCTGCTCGGCCGACCGGCCACCGCCCTCCAGGACCGGAGGGCCGCTGCCCCGTACCGGACGGCAGGTGTACTGCACCCCCTCCAGAAGATGGGCGTCGCACGACACGATGAAGACGCCGCCGGCGGCGGACTGCGCGCGCATCGGCCAGGCACAGACAGGGCACGGGAAGCACCAGCCGGCCGCGTTGCACCACGGCCAGGAGGAGACCGGCTCGAAGAACCCGAACCGCCCCCACAGCCCGCCCCACTTCTCCCACAGCACACCTTGCTCCGCTGCCGGATCACTCGCCAGCAGCTCGCGCACCTTCGCGTAATCGTCCGGCGGAAGACGCCGGATCTCCGCGTACAGCTGCTGCTCCTCCTGCTCGGCGCGCAAGCGTGCCCAGGGCCAGTACTCCATCAACGCCTGCTGTGGCACCAGGTGTTCGCGGCCCAGATCCTCCACGGCATCGCACAGCAGGCCGTCCTTGCTCAGCAGCCTCATGCCGCCGAGCAGATCGTCGTCCTCGCTGCCGGAGGGCAGGAGAGGGGCGAGCCCCTGTCGCAGACCGCGCCGCAGTACGCCCATGTCCAGGGCGGCGGCCGCGCCGGCACCGTGCGTCGAGCGTAGAACCCCGAGGCAGTCGACAAGCCGGGCGGCACGCCGGCCCGGATCGCCTGTGCGGTCCGCTTCCGCTACCGCGGCGGCGCAGCACGCGGTCAGCGCCAGGTCGCGGCGCCATCGGGGAGTGTTCCGTTCCACGAGACCCATAAAGGGTAAATAGCCTAAAACCTAATGAAAATCGCATACGGTGCCGATCGTGAACACCAGGAGCGCCCCATCGGCCCAGCCCGAAGCGCCGACCGGCACCACCCCATCGCGCGAGACCACTGAATACTGGCTGTGGGCCCACGCCTCGGATGCCTCCCTGGCGGAGGACGGTCGCCCCTGGAGCGGCAAGTGGATCTGGTTCACACCGCTCAGCCTCCTCGACCGTTCCTGGGCCACGATCCGCGCCGCGACCGAAGACGGCCTCCTCGGATATCGCAGCAAGGCGGCCACGCTCATTAACGCCCGCCCCAAGAGCGATGACACCCGCCGCCCGATCTGCGTCTACACCCGAGACTGGCGCGATATCGGCGACGTCCAACGAGTTCTGAGCAGCCTCCGCGCCCTCGGCATCGTCGACGTCCTGCTCTACAAGACCAACAGCGACACCCGCGGAGGCCACTACGGCACCGGCGCCAGCACTTTCATCGCACCTGCCACCAAGACGAATCTGGTCACCCCCAAACGCACCCGAGAAGCCCTCGAACACCACCACGCTGCACGAGCCCAGGCCCGAAGGGCTGCTGCGGCACGCAGGAAGGCACCAGTGCCGAAGCGCACCTGAACACCCACGACCCGGGCGGCTGTGGCCAGCTGCGGACGACTACGATCCTCTGTACGCGGCTGCCGCCCGGGTCAAAGCCCAGGCTGTGGAGCGTATGCAGCAGGAAAGTCACACAAGAGGGTGAAGCGGTTCGTGCTGCGTCACGCGGCGTGACCCCGCTCCTGCTGCTCCTCAAGACCACGCCGAGCGGCGAGCTCTGCAGCACGGCGCTCCCCGTCGGGATCGGCCGCGCCGGCCGACTCGGCGAAGGCGTTGCCTGCTACGGGCCATCGACTTGCCGAAAGCGTTGAGGAAGTGCGTCTCCACCGCGGCAGCACGGGCGTAGGCAGCGGACAGGATGTACTCCTGCAGGTTGACGCCTCCTGCCGTGCTGCGGCCTCGATCGCGGCACGCTGGGCCGGATCGGGAAAACATAGGTTCATCGCTTTGGGTTGAGGCTGGCATCGCCGGTACCACCGATGCGGCCACACCGCGAACGGGGGAGACCCCCGAACTCAAATCTTCCATAGTTTCGAAACCAAGGAAGCACCCCAAACAACCACTTGCCTTGATCGCCTATCTGACGAGGCATCAACAAGAGGCCGACGGGGCAGCCTTCGTTCCCCCAGCCAGACAGGGCCGGCCACGGAGTGGACGGTCCCTCAACTCACCTTGACTACAGTCAGGCTGCAGAGGAAAAACCAAGTTAGGCACGATCGCGGAGCGATCGGGAACACACCCCTCCGATCCGCGGAGCGGATCAACCGGTCCCGGAGGGACCGGGCGTCTCCGCGGAGCGGAGACGGGGTTACCGACGCGTAGCGTCGGCGCGTCGTTCCTGCGGAGCAGGAC
>NZ_JBHVUH010000021.1:0-76391 GCF_042884245.1 Streptomyces sp. NPDC058145
GACCACGAAACCACACACGCACCCCACACCAGCAACACCAACGACCCCCAAACCAACTTCACACCCACCGTCACCATGCACCGCCACATCCACTAACCCCCCACCCCCACCCGACCCCCTCCCCCCCTCAGCCCCCGCCCCAGCCCCAGCCCAGACCCGCCCCGCCCCAGCCCAGACCGGACCGGACCGGACCGGGACCACGACCCCACACCCCCACACGACAGCCACCCACCTGACGACCTGACCGCCTGACGGACACAACCGGCCCGCCCCGGTCCGGCCCATCACGGTGCTATCCCACCCCGTCCGCCAGGCGATCACAGGAAACAGGAAGCGTGCTCCAGCCAGCGGTGCGGCCCGACAGGGGGATGTCCCCCGTGTGTTCCCACTGCGCGATGGTCGACGAGAACGGCTCTACCGGTGTCCCGGCCCACGCGCGACAGCACCACGATGGGGGCGAGCCGCCGGCGACCTCCACAAGCCCGCCGACGACCAACGACCGCCGGCCCGCCGCCAGCCGGCGTTCCCTGCGGTCCAAACCGAGAAGGACGTCGACCCCGCCTGCACGCCGACACACAGAGCCGACCCATCGGCGTCGATGTCGACCGCGGCCTGCTGGTCGACTTGTGTCGGCCTGCAGGAGCAGACCGCTTCTGTGGTTCACGATCTCGTACACCCGCGGGCTGCCGTTCACCGAGCCCACGGGGATCAGCCTCCACTGCTGATGGCGCGCCTCATCCCCCTCGTAGGCGCGCTGCGTGGCCACTGCGGTTCCGGTGACACATGCCGACCACGTCCCGGCCAGGTCTTCTCCCAGGTGGTGCCGCCGGCGAACCGCAGAGCGACGCGCACGGCGGCGAGGAGCAAGGCATGAGACTCGCCGGCCGGTCATGCAAGGACGCCGCCCGGCTGCTGCGTGAGGCCGAACGCCGCACGGCACCAGTCGAACCGCTCTCCACGAGGAGGCGTGGCCTCGCCACCGCCTATACCTTCCAGCGGGACGCATCACCCACGGCCGGGACGCCGACGCAAACACGATTGGCGTGGTCGGCCACATGGTCGGTCCGACTTCCGTCTTGAAGCGGCCTCTGGGCGTGCACTAGCCGGACTGCGGACATCTGCCGGACGACATGGTTCACCGTGACGGCGGTCCCTTTCACGCCGCTTGCTTCCCCGCTGCGCGCATCGCATCCCATACCTGTCTCGCATGGATCGGCAGTGCACGGTCGGCGACCACGCATGACACGCCCCTCTCCGCACCCCGCGGACCGCATGAAAGGCCGTTGCATGTCCCCCTTCGGCACAGCGCATCGATGTCCACCAGCACGTGGTGCTCGACTTCTACCGCGACGAGCTCGCCAGGGCCGGCAGCGCCGACGCCGGCGGCCGGGCCCTACCCGACTGGAGCCCCGAGTCGGCACTGCACCTGATGGACCTGTTGGACACCGCCACCGCGATCGTCTCCGTGTCCACGCCCCGAGCAGGCTTCCTCACCGACCCCGCCGCGGCCGCCGACCTGGCCCGACGCCTCAACGATCACAAACCGCCGCGAGGAGCCGCGGACCGGAGCCTGTCCCTGGCCGCCTGTCAGAGTGCAAGCCTCGCGCGCGTGGTCGAGGAGGCCGTGGTGACCCACCGTGGCTGCTGGGCGCCCTCAAGCCCGCCCGCGCGGACGCCGACCTGGTCCTCACCTCGCTGGAGTACGCGCTGGCCAGTCGCGAGGTCGCCCCCGGCGAACTCGTCCACCATGCCGATCACGGCACGCAATATACGTCTATCAAGGTCACAACCCGCCTGGTCAGAGCAGGTGTTCAAGCGTCTATGGGCTCGGTCGGCGACGCCTTCGACAATGCCCTGGCGGAGAACCTGTGGATGCTGATCAAGACGGAGTGCAGCCGCGGCCGGACCTTCGACACCAGAGCCGAGGCGAATCTCGCGATCTTCGAGTACATCGACGGCTTCTACAACCCCCGCCGCATCCAGAAGCGCCTCGGCTACCTCAGTCCCATCGAGTTCGAAGAGAAGCACTACGCCGACCAGGCAGCGGTCGAATCAGTGAACCTGGAACCATGTCAACCCGCCCTGACCAGCTAGTCAGTCACTCCCGCGCAGCGGGGGAACCCCGCTGTGACACCGGCGACCTGAGTGCGCTGCACGGTGATAACGGCCGACCAGGGCCGCCAGACTCTCCCCGGAACGGGTGTGCCCGGCTGCTGCGCTGCCGGGCACGCGCCGTACGGCGTCGCGCACCAGGTCGTCGGTTGTCGGAACGCGGTCCAGATCCTGCCCGGCCTCGATGGCACGTTGCCGTGAGCCTTCACCCGCCCCGTACTCGGCCGCTGCAGCCATCGCGTACAGACTGCGCGCAAGGCCGCCGCGGAGCGGGCAGGGGTGTGTCCGGGAGGGCGCAGATCAAGCGCCGGTGGCCAGCGCGGAACATGGCAAACAGCCCGCTGCGGGGGCCTCCGCCACGGATCGCCCACCGGAAGCCCTTCGGGCCAGTCGCACAGCGTGCGCATGCGACGGCCGGGGCGCTGCGAAGTGGCGGGGCGGCGGCTGCTCTGGGTGGCGAGGTGGTGGTGCAGGTCGTTTGACAGCCGGTGCTCCCCGAACCTCCGCGCCAGGGTGGGCTCGGCCAGCCACAGGTGCAACACCCATCGGTGACGCCGCGGATCCCGCCGGCCGCCCACGTCGGGTGCGTACTCCAGGACGGCGACCGCGCAGTCCCCGCGGTCCCGGCTCCAGGAGGCACGCAGCAGACCGCCGCCGAGGCCAGCCAACTGTCCGGGGCGTCGCCGACGTCGGACACGTGTTACTCGACGGCCGGTGTCCACGTCGCCTCGGAGCGCACCAGCACACGCTCGACGGCCGTTCGTCACTCTGACACGCCGCCGGTCTTCCCTGCCCCGAATCCGGTTGGCCGCCATCCGGAAATCTCGACAAGCTCCCGGCGCGCCACCGCGGCACGAGAGTTCCGGTCGGCCGTCGCACCTGTGCCTACCTGGAGCGCGCCGACGTGGGCGAGGGTGCTGTCCGGGGCCGCGGCGTCCACGGAGGCGGCTGCGCCGTGAGCCCGAGACGCCCGCAGCCCCCCGGCCAGCCCCCCGATCACCACCGCGATCCCCAGCCACACCGAGGATCCCGGCACCCCCGTGCCCGTCGCCGTGCCGGCCGCTGCCGCCGCGAGCGGGGCGATGCCCGTGAGGAGGCCCGCGCGGCCGGCGCCGACGGTGCCTACGGTCGAGTACCAGAGCACGAAGGCGACCGCCGTGACCAGCAGTGCGAGGTAGCCCACGGCCGCCCACTGCGCTCCCGTCAACTCTCCCGCCGCCGTGGGACCTTCGCGTGTCACGCCGAGGACGGTGAACAGCACCGCGCCCAGCCACGACGCGTGCACCGACACCCCCCACGGCGTGTGCCGGCCGAGCACGGGTACCGCCAGCAGCGTGAACGCCGCCTCGCAGCCCAGGGCCAGGGCCGCCCAGGCCACCCCGGCCGCATCCGTACGGCCCGTGCCTTCCACCAGGACCGCGCCCGCCACCACCACGGGCGCCGCCAGCAGCACCTGCCGGCTCGGAGCGCGCCGTTCCAGCAGCGGGCCCAGGACCCCGAGGACCACCGGCACCGACGCCACCGAGACCGCGATCACCGCGGGCTCCGCGTGCGCGACCCCCCGCACCACGGCCACGTTGAACAGCACCAGCCCCGTCACCGCGAGCCCCGCCAGCCACAGCCACTCCCGGCCGCGCGGCCGGACCGGGCGGGTACCGGCGAGCCGGGCGAGGAGCAGCAGGATCGCGGTCGCGGCCGCGTAGCGCACGGCCTGGGCGGTGAACAGCGGCGCGTCGACGAGCGCGTGCGACACGCTGACGCTGCTGCCGACCAGCACCATCCCGACCATGCCGGGGACCAGGGGCGCGAAGGATTCGGAAGGGGTGTCCATGGGTCCACCCTGGCCGCACAATGGACGCCATGGGCAGGTCCAAAGAGCCGTCGGTCGAGGGGTCCAAAATCGCCGCAACGGACGCGCCGGTGAGATCGGCCGGTACGGCTTGCGGGGCCGGCGGCGCGGCCGACGGCCGTCCGTCTCGGCCCGGCGCCTCCCTCGGCTCCGACTTCCTCCAGCTCGACATCGCCGACGCGCCCCCTGGCGGGCGGACCGCCTGGCTCGCCGACCGGCTGCGGTCGGCCATCGCCGACGGCCGGCTGCCGGTCGGGACGCGGCTCCCCGCCAGCCGCGTGCTCGCCGAGGAGCTCCGCGTCACCCGGGGCGTGGTCACCGAGGCCTACCGTCGGCTGTCAGAGTCAGGCCAGATCGCCGGCCGGGGCAGAGGCGGCACGGTGGTCGTCGCCGCCCCGGCGCCCCCGGTGTCTCTCTCAGCACCGCCCGCAGCCTCCTCTGCATCCGGCCGCCCCTCGTCCTCGTCACCCCCCGCCGCCGGGCATCGGGCCTCCCACCCTCGCACCCCCACCCCCGTCCCCGACGCCTTCTTCGCCTCCCCCCACCGCGACGGCCTCGTCGACGCCCTGCGCGGCCTGCCCTGCCGGATCGACCTCTCCCCGGGCGTGCCCGACCTCGCCGCCTTTCCCCGGACCGCCTGGCTGCGCGCCGAACGCGCCGTCCTCGCCGCCCTCACCCCGGCCGACTTCGGCTACGGCAGCCCCCAGGGCGCGCCCGCGCTGCGGCGGGCCGTCGTCGGCTGGCTGGCCCGCAGCCGCGGCATCCGCGCCGACCCGGACGAGGTCGTGGTGGTCGCCGGTGTGGCGCAGGCCCTGGGGCTGCTCGGGCAACTGCTGCGTGCCGACGGCGTCGACCGCGTCGCCGTCGAGGACCCCGGCTCGCTCGGCGCACGCCAGCAGCTGGAGTACGGCGGCCACACGACCGTCCCCGTCCCCGTGGACGTCGGCGGCCTGGACGTCGACGCGCTGCGGGTCTGCGGGGCCCGGGCGGTGCTGATGACCCCGGCGCACCAGTTCCCCACCGGCGTGGTCCTCGACGGGGAACGCCGGCGCGAGCTGCTGCGCTGGGCGGCCGAGGGCGGCGTCGTGATCGAGGACGACTACGACGCCGAGCACCGCTACGACCGGCCCCCCGTACCGGCACTGCGCTCGCTCCTGCCCGACGGGGTCTGCTACGCGGGCAGCGTCTCCAAGCTGCTCGCCCCCGCACTGCGGGTCGGCTGGCTCCTGGTTCCGCCGCGCCTGCGCGACGCCCTGGTCACCGCCAAGCGGTACGCCGACCTCGGCAACGGCATCCTCACCCAACTGGTCCTGGCCCGGCTCATGGACTCGGGCGAGCTCGAACGGCACCTGCGCCACGTCCGGCGCCGCCACCGCAGGCGCCGGGACGTGATGGTGCGGGCCGTCGAGGCACACCTGCCCGGCGCCCGCGTCCACGGGGCGGCCGCCGGACTGCACCTCATGGTCACCTTCGCCGACGGGCCCGGCAGCCGCGTCCGCGACACCGACTTCGCCGCGGCCGCGTTCGCCCGGGGGGTGAAGGCCCATCCCCTGTCCTGGCACCGCCTCACCCCCGGCCCGCCCGGCCTGGTCCTCGGCTACGCGGCGGGCGCCGCCCACGAGATCGAGGAGGGCATCGCCCTCATCGGGGAGGCGCTGCGGGCCCTGCCCGCTGCCGCCTGACCCCGCCGCTGCCGGGGTCACCCACGGACAGCCTGGCGGCCCGGGCCGCGCGCGAGCTGAGCGCCGACACGGACGAGCCGGTCACCGAGGGGGAGCGGGGTCTGCGCCGGGAGGTCCCCGATCTGTGGGGCAGACCGGCGCATCGCCCTCAAGCGGCTCGCCGGCCGGTGCGGCAAAGCCGAGTTCTACTCGCTGGGCACGCCCGCCCACGCCGGCCACCGTGACCGCGAAGGGCGAGTACGCGCCCACGCTCGGAACGGGCGCCTATGCGCGGCGAACGATCAGAGCCGGCACATCCTGTGGCCGTTCGTCGCGGCCTTGCTGATCGCCGCCGTCCGACGTCTCTACGTGCCGTTGCGTCCGGGCCCCCGAGGCTCAGGCGGAACGCTGACGTCAGCGCCGAAGCGGAAGTCCCGGAGTCTGTGACTCCGGGACTTCCGCTGATCTGGCCGTCCCTTCGGAAGACGGCAGGTTCGTCCCCGGCAACGTTCGCCCCCGGCAACCTCTTCGACGAGCGGATCGAGGACTACTCAAAACCACCAAGGGGACCGGGCGAGATAGGTGGGAGGATGCATCACCGGGATGGAGGTAGCCGTCGACGTCGCCCGCGACAACGCCGGACGGTGGCGGCACGCGAGAAGGCGCTGGCCTGGCAGCGGCATGTGCGAGAAGTCGAATGCGGCCTTGCCGGCGGGCCCGGCAGCGACGGAAGCGTGCGGCCGCAGTACGACCCGCAGCGGCACACCCTGGCCGAACGCGAGCAGGCCAAGGCGCAGGAGCTGATACAGCACTCCGGGGAACCGGCCGCAGCGGTCGAACCGGGCCTCGAAGGACGGGTGCCGACCCACGACCTCGCCGATCGCGGCGCAGACACCCTCGTCGATGCGGCTCGCGTCGAGGAACGGAAAGAGCACCGTGACATGCGCCGGCACACCTGCACGGGCCGAAGGGTCAAGCCGGTCACGCCACGCTCGCACCAAAGGCTCCGCCTCCGGAACCCTCACGCACCGCCCGCGGAGAACTTGACGACGGCCAGAGATGTGATCGTCTCGGCGATCTGCTGCGGCGAACCGAGCCGACTGGACGGGTCCGCTCGGTTCGCCGCAGCGAGCATCGCGACCACTTGATCGCCAGCCGTGCCCCGAGGTCTCCGCGTCGGCGTCCCGAAGGCCACCAGAGCCCTGAGGTGACCGCCGGACGCGTCGGTGGGACGGCTCGTTCCTAGGCGACCGTGAGCACGACCTTGCCCCGGATGTGCCCCCGGGCGATGCGCTCGTGCGCCGCCCGGGCATCCGCGAGCGGGAACCTGCTGTCGATCGCGACGCGAATCTTGCCCGCGTCGACCAAGCTCTGCAGTTCGGCGAGCTGCGCGCCGCTCGAGCGGACCGAGACGGCCGTGACCGTGACACCCAGCTTCGCGTTCTCCTCGTCGTCGAACTGGCCGAAGTACACCGGGTAGAGGGACCCGCCGCGCTTGAGGGTGCGCAAAAAGCGCCTGCTGTCGGGACCCCCGACGGTGTCCAGGACCAGGTCGACGTCACGAACGACCTCTTCGGGCCGCTCCTTGGTGTAGTCGATGAACTCGTCGGCGCCGAGCTCGCGCAGGAACGTCTCGTGGGCGCCGGAAGCCACGGCGATGACACGGGCCCCCTTCCACTTGGCCAGCTGGAGAGCGAGGTGCCCCACGCCACCGGCAGCGCCGTTGATGAGCACCGTGCTCTTGCTGTCGAGTGCCATCGGACGGTGCTGGGCCTCCTGGAACGGCGAGGGATGATCGTGCCCGAGCTCGATCAAGAACTGCCACGCCGTCAACCCCGACATGACCAACGCGGCGGCGCGCACGTGGTCGATGCCGGCCAGCTTGCGGGCGAGGTCGGACGCTGGCGCGGTGACGTACTCGGCGTACGCGCTGCTCTGGAGAAGGGTGGGGAAGCGCAGAAGGCCGATCACCTCGTCTCCGACCGTGAAGCCGTTGACGTCTGCGGCGACGGCTTCCACGACGCCTGAGACGTCGGTCCCCGGAATCAGGGGGAGCTGAAACTCGGGCCTGATCTCGGGGGGCATGTCGGGCATCCCTTCACGTGCATACCGGTCAGGAGGGTTGATTCCGACCGCGTGCACGCGCACGAGCACCTCACCCGGCCCCGGCACGGGAACCGGTGCCTCCTCGTGGCGCAGCACCTCAGGGCCGCCAAACTCGTGCAGCCGGATCGCTTTCATGGTCTGTTTTGGCACAGCGCTCTTCCTGCGTCTCTCGCGGGGGCAAATGAAGTGAATCAGCGGTCCACTTTTCCGGACCACTGATCCGAATATATGGACCACTGATCCGAATAGTCAAGAGGGGCAGAAGAGGGCGCCGCCGGGACGGACCGCGACCACCTGTTCGCCGCAGCGGGCACCGCCGTCAGCGAGCAGGGCGTCGACAATCACGGTGCGACATCACGCGCAGGGCGGGCCTCGACCTCGCGAGTCTGCTCCAACTCGGCACGCGTGGGCGTCACTTCGAAGACCTGAAACCTGGCGCGAGCAAGTTTCTGACGACCGCAAGGAGCGGCCGGGCCCGACGGGGAACGTCGCCCTCGAGCCTGCAGGCGAAACCGTCTCGCTCGCGGACCGGCGAACCGGGCCGCGCGCTCCCTGGGGGCGGACCCCGACCGCCGCGAAGCGGCTCACGGCGGCGGCGCGCACGAACAGTACGAGACCCAGGACACTTTGCCCGCTCCCTGCTTCTCGTCGGCCCGGGTCGACTCAGCAGCTACCGCGAGCCGACGGGACCCGGAAGAGACGGTCGGTGCATGGGGCGAGCGGGCGTCGATCGCCGAGTCAAGCGAAGCGTCGGCGGCAGTGCAAACGAGTCGGCGCCATCAGTCCACGCCGTGACCGCGCCCCAGACCCGGGCAAGGGGTCGAGCACCGGCCGCGCGCACCGCGACGCACGAGGCGCGGAGTGCGGATTCGGCGCCCTCGATGACGCCTCGCGCGTCAGGAAGTGACGCAGCAGCGTCGACCTCCGCCCTGCGCGCGATCTCGCGCAGTGACACATCGACGCCCCGTTCGTGCAGCAGCACATCTACCCCTCTTGACTATTCGGATCGGTGGTCCATATATTCGGATCAGTGGTCCGGAAAAACGGACCATTGGTTCAGGTCGGACCGTAGCGGATACCTACTCCCCCTTCGGCGTCACGCCGTCCGCCGCAGCAGCCGGAGGCAACGAGGCCTCGGCCGCGACCACCACCTGTTGAACCGGTGACGCATTGGGCGTAATCCACCGACGTCAAGAAACAAGGACACCCCCCATGAAACTGAAGCTCGAAGTGATCGTGCTGCCCGTTTCCGACATCGACCGGGCCAAGGTCTTCTACGAGAAGGCCGGATTCCGCCTGGACGTCGACTACAAGGCCAGCAAGGGCGTCCGGGTGGTGCACTTCACGCCGCCCGGTTCCGAATGCTCGATCCTCTTCGGCGAGGGTGTTACCCCCGCCGCACCCGGCTCGTTCCAGGGCCTGTACCTCATCGTCTCCGACATTGAGGAGGCCCGGGCGGAGCTCACTGGCCGCGGCATCGAGGTCAGCGAGATCTTCCACGACGCAGGTGGCCTCTTCCACGGCCACGAGGGCGGGGACGTCACTCACCGCCGCCCCGGCCAGGAGCGACTGGCCGGGGCGCACCCCGAGCGCGCCTCCTACGCCTCCTTCGCCACCTTCAGCGACCCCGACGGCAACGGCTGGGTGCTCCAGGAAATCTCGGAGCGCCTCCCCGGCCGCTGACCTCCCCCACAAGCCGCCAAACCACCGTTTAAGGGCTGCAACGGGCCGTGACCGGCCCGGACGACAGCCAGTCCGGACCAGCACCTCTCCGGACCGAAGACCGGCACCGGACCGCCGGGCGAGCGCATGGGTGGGTGCTCTCCGCCGTCCGGCGGTCCGGCTGCCACGGGGCCGCGCTGGCCGCCGCGACCGTCCCAGCCCGTGACTGCCCTGCCCCTCGACCCCGCGCGATGCGAGCCCCGGCGCCATCCAGCGGCAGGCAACAGCGAACGCGGCCGGCAAGGGGCCGCGGCAGTGGAGAGTCCGGCCCAGGCACGCAAGCAATGAGGAACGAAACAGTGAGGAACACAGCAGTGATGAACGAGACGACCCGCACCTACGACGTGATCGTCATCGGCGCTGGGCCGGTCGGCGAGAACGTGGCCGAACGCGCCCGCGCCGCCGGACTCAGCACCGTGATCATCGAGCGCGACCTCATCGGCGGAGAGTGCTCGTTCTGGGCTTGCGACCCCAGCAAGGCGCTGCTGCGGCCGGTGGTGGCACGTGCCGATGCGAGCCGCGTACCCGGACTCGACCCGGCCGTTGCCGGCCCGCTCGACGTCGACGCCGTCCTCGCGCACCGCGACAAGATGTCCTCGTACTGGAAGGACGAGGACCAGGTCGACTGGCTCAACTCCGTCTCCGTGGACCTCCTCCGCGGCCACGGCCGCCTCACCGGCCCCAAGCAGGTGGCCGTGCAGACCCCTGAGGGCGACACCATCACCCTGGCAGCCCGGCACGCCGTCGCCGTCACCACCGGCACACGCGCCGCCCTGCCTCCCATCCCCGGACGCGACACCGTGCACCCCTGGACCAGCCGCGAGGCCACCACCGCCACCAAGGTGCCCGGCCGCCTCGCCATCGTCGGCGGCGGCGTCGTCGCCGTGGAGATGGCCACCGCCTGGCAGGCCCTTGGCTCCCAGGTCACCATGCTCGTCCTCGAGAACGGGCTCCTGGAGCGCATGGAACCCTTCGCCGGAGACCTGGTCACCGAGGGACTGCTCGAAGCAGGCGTCGACATCCGCTTCAACACCAGCGTCACCTCCATGGCCCGCGAGGACGGCGAGGTGCGGATCGGGCTGTCCGACGGTGGTCATCTGGCCGCGGACGAGATCCTGCTGGCGACCGGCCGCGCCCCGCAGACACGCGACGTCGGCCTGGAGAGCGTCGGTCTCACCCCCGGCGACTGGCTGACCGTCGACGACACCTTCCGTGTCACCGGCGTCGACGGCGGCTGGCTCTACGCCGTCGGCGACGTCAACCGCCGCGCCCTGATGACACATCAAGGCAAGTACCAGGCCCGGATCGCCGGCACCGTCATCGGCGCCCGCGCCAAGGGAGAGCCCGTCGACGACGCCCCCTGGGGCGCGCACGTCGCCACCGCCGACACGGCCGCCGTCCCCCAGGTCGTCTTCACCACCCCCGAAGTCGCCTCCGTCGGCCTGACCAGCCGCGAGATCGAACACAGCGGCCGCCGCATCAAGGTCGTCGACTACGACCTCGCCCACGTCGCCGGCGCCCACCAGTACGGCGAGGACTACCGCGGCCACGCCCGCATGCTCATCGACACCGACCGCAACACCGTAGTGGGCGTCACCTTCGCAGGCCCCGGCGTCGGAGAACTCGTCCACTCGGCCACCATCGCCGTCGCCGGCGAAGTCCCCATCGACCGGCTCTGGCACGCCGTCCCCGCCTTCCCCACCCTCGGCGAAATCTGGTTGCGGCTGCTCGAGACCCACCGCGGCTGAACATGCGCCCGCCAGCATGCGGGGCGGTCCTTCCCTGCGCCCGGCGATCCGGCCGTCCGCAGGCAAGGAACGGACCTCCGACGCCCCCCTTCTCGGGGCAATAGCCAGACCCTCCATCACCTTCTCAGGGCACAGCCAGCCCCTCGTCAGAGGGCACAGACCAAGGAAAACGATCATGGATCACACGTTTGGACGACGGGCCACCACCAAGGCCGGCACTTTCGCTGTCGCAGCAGCCACCCTGCTGGCAGTAGGCGGCACCGCATCGGCGACGTCCGACCTGCCCGTCGACCGCACTGCACACGCCTCTCACTCCTCCAGCATCACCGTCCCATGTGGCGACAATCGCGGAGGCGACCGTGACAGCGACCGCGACCGCGAGAGCAGCAACCATCGCATCGACCGCGGCAGCAGCGATCTGTATGTCTACGACAGCCACCGCGAGTGGGAGCGGAACGACCACAAGTGGCACCACAACAACGGCCAGCGGCACTCCTACGACAGCCAGCAGTGCAACCGCTGGAACGCCGACAAGTGGGGCACCGTGAGTGCCAAGGCACACGGACTCAACGACCACACCTCCCGCTGATCCTCGGAGCACAGGGCAGGTATGTGCATGTGCCCGCACACGCGCGGGCACCGACGACGGAGGGCGCGGGTGCACCACTGCTTGCTGCAGTGGTGCACCCGTCATCCCGCGAACCTACAGCTGGAATCATGAGCAGTTACATAGATCAATCGCTTTATACCGAGCTCACCCTCACGCCTGACCAGCAGGTGAAGGTACCGACCCCGGACTGGCTGTCACTGCCTCCGCAGGAGCTGCCGCCGCACCGTGCACTCGGCGGCCAGTGACGCATCAGCACAGACGGCAGTGACGGCCGCAGGGGGTGCTCGCCCCCTGCCTGCGCTGCACGGTACCCTTATCCGGATCAGTGGTCCATGTACTCGGACCGCTGATCCGAATACGTGGACAACTGAACCAAATAATCAAGAGGGACAGATGCGGGCCGATGCCAGGAAGAACCGCGATCACCTACTCGCCGTAGCGGGCGCCGCCATCGGCGAACAGGGCGTCGACGTGTCCATGCGCGACATCGCGCGCAGGGCCGATGTCGGACTCGCGACGCTGCTGCGCCACTTCCCGACGCGCGAGGCGCTGCTCGATGCCCTGCTTCACACGAGCTTCGACGAACTGACCACCAAAGCGAGTGCCCTCGAGACGGCCGACTCGCCCGGCGATGCTCTCGTTTCGTGGTTGCGCGACTGCGTCGGCTGGACAACCGAGTACCGGGGCGCGGTCGTGCTGATGGCAGCCGCCATCGCGGACCCCGAGTCCGCACTCCACGCTTCGTGCGTCACACTGCGCGAGGCCGGTGCACGGCTCCTTGCCCGTGCCCAGGCCGCAGGCCTGGCGCGGACCGACATCGGCGGCGACGATCTGTTCGCACTGGTAGAAGCGCTCGCCTGGATCGGCGATCAACGCTCGCTCGCGCCGCGCGCCGATCACCTCTTCGACGTTGTCGCCAGCGCGATCCTGACCAGCACAGCGAGCAGCGACGCCGAAGGGGGCGCCCGCAGCTGAAATCGTCTCGCACGCGGACCGGCGAACTCGCCGCGGATGCTCGGCAAGAGCGGACCAGCGCCGAGTTCGCCGAGCCGGCCGAGGCCACGGGCAACGATTCCGTGCGCTACAGGGAGCGGACCTGACCGCCGGGAAGCGGCCAGCGAATGCGGAGGTCGCTCTGATACGGCGTCATCCACGTGCTCTCACGGGACGAGCCGCCTAGCATGACTGGCCATCAACTGACGGGCACACGGACAATCGCGATGGCTGGTGCCAGATCGTCCAGGTAGCTGCCGGCGAAGGCCGGGTCACTCGTCCCGGTCTGAGGGACGGCCGAGAACGTACATCTACCTTCCGTCGAGGGTGAAACAGGCGACGATGGTCGACTCTGGCTGTCTCTGTCAGTACGGAGTTTGGGGCCAGCGCGGTAGAGGTCAAGAGTCGCGGCCAGGTACCCATGCCCCGAAGGCCGAGCAGGCTGCGCGGGCCTCCGTCGCACCGTCCAAGCACACAGAAGCGGGAGGCCCCACCAACGTCCCGTGACGCTCGGATGAGGCGGGGATCGTGTGCGTGGCCGGGAAGTACGTCGGACCTCTCCCCCGGTCGGCCAAGCCACCACTGGTCCCATTCGCCTGGGCAGAGCTCGTGGCCTCCGTTGACGCCGAAGGGCGAAATGGCCTCCTTGATCGTGGCACAGTACGGATGGGAATCCGGCGGCAGGCAGAGTGTGACCATCTCGTATGCCATGGACTCCCCTATAGAGTGCTGGGTGAAAGCCCTGGTAGAGGCGGACTCAGTCGATCTTCGCGAGTGTCCGGTGGCCCCGCGATCGGCGCGGAGGTGCTTCCCCATGACCCACGACGACGTGCTACTTCTCCTCGACGAAAAGGGCCGGATAACCCGGTGGGAGCACTCAGCAGAGGAACTGTTCGGTTGGTCCGCCGCAGAGGCAATCGGCCGGTCTGCGGAAGCGCTCATCCGCAGCATCTACACCACCAGCGGAAAGCCCCGCGAGGGATGTCCGGACCCCGGTGCACTGTTGATCAAACCAGCACTCCAGGATCATTCTCTGGTGTGGCGGGTACTCGCGGCGAAGGACGATGCGGCGGCGCAGGACGCGGCCGTCGTGCGGGCGCTCTTCACGCGTGCCCCCATGGGGCTCCGGGTCTTTGACGATCAATTGCGCGTCGTGCTCGCGACTTTCCCCGCGGAGCAGCGCGACACGCCGACCGGGCCTTCGCCGGGCGCGTCCTTCAGCGAGGTGTGCGGCTTCGCCGCTGAGGAGGAGGCTGCGGTGGCGCGCGGTGTCCTGAAAACCGGGAAGCCGGTGGTGAATCGGCTCGTACATAGTGCCGAGAGGTCAGCCAAGCTCGGCCGTCATGTTCTCTCCGCCTCCTACCTGCCCATCGAGGACCTGAGCGGCACAGTACTCGGACTCGTGACATTGACTGCCGACGTCACCGAACGGGAACGAGCGCTAGGGGCCCAGGCGCTGCTGGAAAAGGTGCGCACTCAAATGGGGCACCGGCTCGGCCTCATCGATGTCTGCCAAGAACTGGTCCAGGCAGTGGTGCCTGCCTTCGCGGACACCGCAGCCGTGGAGCTGGTCGACAGCGCGGTCCGCGGCGAGGAACCTCCCACGGTGCCGGTCGGACCAGGTGTGCTGCTGCGCCAAGCGGCCGTTCATGGGCGTCGGTCCGCATCCCAGGTCGGAGCCGTGCACCCCCTGCCAGCCGGTATCCCGTTCTCACACGTCCTCTCGGACCTCCAGCCCCGCCTCGTGCAGGTCGACGCCGGCTGCGCGTGGCTGGCCGACGACCCGGCCAGGGCCGACATCATCGAGAAATCCACGGTGCATTCCCTGATCGTGGCACCGTTGGCGATCGGCGATGAGATCCTCGGCATGGTCAGCTTCTACCGCCGCACCCCTCAAGAGCCTTTCGCTCAGGAAGACCTCGCCGTGGCGTCGGCCGTGTGCGCACATGCAGCACTCTGCGTCGACAGGGCACGCGTGTACATGAGCGAGTGGATCACCATGTCCACGATCCAGCGCAAGATTCTTCCTGGTGAACTGGCTGATCAGCCCTCCGTGGAACTCTCCTGCCTGCACGTTCCCGGCGAAGAAGGCGGTGGCGCATGGTCCGACACGATCGCGCTCCCCGGCGCGCGGACCGCCCTCGTCGTCGGCGACGTGGCGGGAGAAGGCATCCCGGCAGCCATCACGATGGGACTGCTCAGGACAGCCGTTCACACGCTGGCTGCTCTGGACCTGCAACCCGACGAGCTCCTTGCCCGACTCAGCGACACCACAACCCGCCTTCTCGCCGGACGCGCCGCGCTGCCGCCCATGGACCCCCTCCTCCATGAGCCGCTCACCGCGGACTGCGCCATCGCGATCTACGACCCGGTCGAGCTCACCTGCACCATCGCCCGTGCCGGCCTGCCGGAACCTGTGGCGGTCCTCCCCGATGGCACCTCGTCCACCCTCCCCGTCCCTCCAGGGCCGTCGCTGGCCGCCGTGGACACCGCTCCCTTTCCCGCGACGACCATCTACCTGCCCAAGGGGAGCACGCTCGTGATGGGTACGACCGCCCTCGCCGAGGAGGCCATGGCGCCCACAGGTGTGCTGCGTCCCCTCCTGGACGACGCCTGCAACAGCCCCCCATCTGGCGTGCGCGACAGCATCGAGCATGCTTACATGCGGCGTGGCCGCACGGGCGAGACCCTGTTGCTGCTCGCCCGCACCAAGACGCTGCCCGGTGAGCGGGTGATGACCTGCGGTCTGCCGGCAGGACCCGAAGCAGCACCAATCGCCCGCAAAGCCGCCCGCCGACAGCTCCAAGCCTGGGGCCTGGACGACGAAACGGCGTTCACCAACGAGCTCATCGTCAGCGAACTTGTCGGCAACGCGACCCGCTACGGCGCTCCCCCCTTGCAACTCCGCCTTATCCTGGAACGGATGCTGACCTGCGAAGTCAGCGACGCCGCGCCCAGCACTCCGCATGTCAAGCATGCCCGCACCATCGACGAGTCGGGCCGAGGGCTGTTCATCATCGCGAACCTCGCCAAACATTGGGGCACCCGATATACCCCTGAAGGCAAGATCGTCTGGGCGGAACAGTCAACTGGGCTGATGGAAACAAGCTGAGCGCCCGCGCGTGCGAGTACCTTGGCAGCATGCGCGGCGGCCCATGCATCCCGCAGCCTGCCACGCTAACTCTTACCCAGCTTCGGGTGGATCTGAGGAGGTACCCCACCGTTCTGCTGGAGGAAACGGCTTGGCGGCCAGGCCAGTGTAGAACGCATGCATTGCGGCAAGGACGTCATTGCGACGGCGTCATCGTGTCGTCTCCCGACAGCAGTACGACCAACCTCCGCTCGTCGAACTGGACCCACCAGACTTCGCCACGTTGCACAAGTCCTCCAGACACATGACGGCAGACAGACGCTGCGCGACCCTGACGCGCTGTGGAGACGGGTGCGGCCACCGTTGATCATCGGTGTATGAAGACTGAAGATCATGCGGTGGCCGCAGGTCACAGCGTAGACCCTGCCCGCTGGCAGGAGGCGTTCGAGGGCCTGATGGCCCAGATCGCGGGCCGGTTCGCACGGGTCGAACCCCGACGTCGGTCGGGCGGTTGGTGCTCGGGCTGCTGTCGGACCTGCCGCGCAAAAACTGCTGGACCATCGCAGAGTGGGCCGAAGAGAGCACCCCGGACGGCATGCAGCACCTGCTCAGGCGGGCCAAGTGGGACGCCGACCAGGTCCGCGACGACGTGCGGGCCTACGTGGTGGAGCATCTGCGGGACGACCAGGCGGTTCTGGTGGTCGGCGAGACCGGCGACGTGAAGAAGGGCACCGACACTGTCGGTGTCCAGCGGCAGTACACCGGCACCGCGGGCAGGATCGAGAACGCCCAGGTCGCCGTCTATCTGGTCCACGCCGGGCAGCGCGGACACGCCGCGGTGGACCGGGAACTGTACGTTCCGCGTTCCTGGACCTCGGACCCCGACCGCTGCCGGGCCGCCGGACTCGGTGACAAGACCGAATTCGCGACCAAACCGCAGCTTGCCGCCCGCGTGGTCACCCGATTCCTGGACGCTGGCCACCGGGCCGCCTGGGTCGCGGGAGACGAGGTCTACGGCGGCAACCCGACGCTACGCGCCGCGCTGGAAGAACGCGGCACCGGCTACGTCCTCGCGGTGGCCTGCTCGCACGAAGTCACCACAGGCGCCGGGAACTTCCGCGCCGACACACTGGCCAGGAAGGTGCCCAAGAGGGCCTGGCAGAAGCTGGCCGCAGGGAGCGGAGCCAAGGGCCACCGCTTCTACGACTGGGCCGTCATCGACCTCACCGACCCCCGGCCCGGGAGCCGGCAGTTGCTGATCCGCCGCAACCGCAGCACCGGCGAACTCGCGTACTACCGCTGCTACTCGCCGGCCGCCGCAGTGCCGCTGACCACCCTGGTGCGCGTCGCTGGATCAAGGTGGCGGGTCGAGGAGTTTTTCCAGTCCGGCAAGGGCCTGGCGGCCTTGGACGAGCACCAGGTCCGCCGCTACCCGTCCTGGTCCCGCTGGGTCACCCTGGCCATGCTCGCGCACGCCTTCCTCGCCGTCGTCCGCGCGAACGAACACGACCGCGATCCCGCACCAGACGCCCTCATACCGCTCACCTGCAACGAGATCCAACGGCTGTTCATCACGCTCGTCATCCGGCCCGCCTTTGACCCGGTCCACCGGCTCGGCTGGTCCGACTGGCGACGCCGCCACCAGGCCCGATCCCAGACCAGCCACTACCGGCGGCAAGCCGCTCGAACGTGAAGATCACGATTTACGGCTGGAGTACTAGGACATAATTGCCGCTTACCCGACAAAGTCTGGCGCGACGAGCTCGTCGTCCCTGGCGTGTAAGTCGGAGGGGCAAGACCCGGGGGGGGTCGGCACCGGACCGGGCGATTTTCTGGTGACGTACGGTCCGGGGCAGTCGTTGCCCGCGACGGCCGACGACAGCGGCGCCTACGGCGGTGCACAGGGCCAAGCACTCGCGCTGTTGAGTCAACGGCGTCGCGTCCGCTCTCAGCCGTTGAAGACCTCGCTGGTTTTGCAGCGTACTCCCGCGAGCGCGTTTGCCGTATGGCTTTGTCCGCTTCAAAGGACAGCGTTTATCCACCGGCTCGGGAGTCGCTCGTTGCTCGGCGGCGGTGTGAATGTTCATGGGTGAAATGACGTCACTGTACGGCGGGAGGCCCGCGCTGTTCGGCTCGGTGGTGCGGCCATCGGCGGGATAGCCGCTGCAAGAGGGGCACGCCTCGGAGCTGAGACGATGGCGAAGGCGACCGCTAACACCCCGGCGCCAGTAGTGGCCGTTCACCGAGCGGTTCGGAGTACGAGCAGGCCGTCCACGACACGGCGAGCGGCCTGCGTCCTTCGTAGCGTTGCGCTGCCTGCCGTCAGCCCTGGCCGGCCGTGCGGCGCCTGCGCGCGATGAACACTGCGCCAGCGCCGACCAACCACGACCGCGAGACCGACACCCGCGACGACGGGAGTGCTGCTCGACGGCGCCGGTCCTGATCGCGTGGCAACATACGCACTGCCCAGCGGGGCGATCGCGTTCTCACGCACCGGTACCTTGCGCGCCGGGGCGCTGCTTCTGGGCGTCGACGACGGCCCGCTGCAGCACGGCGGTGTATTCGAGGACCGTGCCAGGCTTGACGTCGTCGGCCTGCTTGACCTGGACACCGCGGCTGCCGAGATAGGCGTACGTCTTGCGGTCGAAGATCCATTCGGTGCGATCGCCGCTCTGCTGGTCGACGTGGGCCAGGGCGATGCCCTCGCGTCCCGCGGCGTCCTTGGCATGCTCCACCACCACAACCCCAGGGATCTTGGCCGCGGCCCGGTACAGTGCCGCATTCAGCTTCGCCGGTGCGAGCTGCTCCCTGAGCAGGTCGCCGACAGTGGTGAATGCCTGCTGGGCCGGGGAGTTCCCCTGGCCCTTGGTCTCCTTGTAGATCTTCTTCAGCAGGGCGTCCGGGTCGCTGGGCAGCGTCTTGAGGTAGTCGTAGGAGGGGCCGTTCAAGCTGCGCTCGACGTCGCTGTTGAGGGTGATGCCGCCCTTGGGCTGGTAGCCGGGCTCGTCCAGCCAGCCCTGCTTGCCGTCGGGGGAATTCCATACCTCACGAATATGCAGGGGCTGGACCAAGGTCTTGGACTTGTCTGCGTCGGTGTGCAAGACGGAGAGGTAGGAGACCTTGCTCTTGACGTAGATGTACTGGCCCGGGCCGGGTTCGGGCGTCTTGCTGGCCGAGGCGGCGGTGGCGATGTGCTCGACGGTGGAGGCGAGCTGGGCGGTGCTGCCGGGCTCGATGCGCACGACCGGCGCTTCGACCGGGGGCGGGGTGGCCGCGGTCGTGCCGCTGCCCCCGGAACCGGTCAAGATGGTGAAGGCGAATGCGCCGGCCAGGGCGGCGGCGGTGACCGGGACACCGATCAGCAGGACACGGCGTGCCGGGCGGCGGGACGGCACAGGGGCAGGTGCGGTGCGCTGGATCTCGCTCATCAGGTGCTCCTCGAGAAGCAGGTGACGGTCGAGCGACAGGTGCGGGTCTCCCGGCGCCGGCAGCAACCGGGCCAGTTCCGCGTGGTCCAGCGACTCCTCACGCCGAGACTTCTTGCGGATCATTCGGACCTCTCCTCGTACGACTCGTGTGACCGGGCCGCAGAAGCGCGGCCACCCTGTACTTGTCCGTTGCGCGGTAGCGGTTCCCTGCGTTTTCCCAGTTCTTCGTCGGCCAGCTTGCTCAGCCGTTTGCGGGCGCGGGACAGGCGGGAGCGCACGGTGCCGACCGGGACGCCGAGCACGGCCGCCGCTTCCGCGTAACCGAGCCCGGACCACACGCAGAGCGTGAAGACCTCGCGCTCGCTCCGGGTCAGCTTCTTCAGCACCCGCTGGGCGGCGGCCAGCTGGTCGGCATCGGCTATGCGGCCGACGAGTTCGTCGGCGAAGTCCGGGACCGTCTCCTTGGCCTGCAGGCGCTCCAGGGCCCGCCGGTGGCGACGCGCAGCGCGGGTGGTGTTGCGCAGTACGTTCACGGCGATGCCCATCAGCCAGGGGCGCGGGCTGTCGCCCTCGTCCCGCAGCTTGACGCGCAGCCGCCACGCCTCCAAGAAGGTCAGCGAGACGATGTCCTCGGCGACGGTCCAGTCCCCGGTCACGCGCACCGCGTGCCGGTGGACCAGTCGGGCGTGGTCACGGAAGAGCTCGCGGAACGCCTCGGGGTCGCCTGCCCGTATCCGGGTGTGCAATGAGTAGTCCACGTACATCCTTGTCCACGCGGCAGGGCAGGTTCCCGTGGCGTGCGTCACACGGTCAGGAGACATGGGGCTCCGCGGCCAGGCTCGCACATCACGACCGCCGTCTCCGTGGGCTGAGCGGCATCTCGGGCGGCAGCGAGTACTGGGGGGCACAGCAGTTGAGCAGCAGGGCAGGTGGCGTTGTCAGGTTGAATGGAGGTCTTGTCAGGCGATCGCCGACACGACGTGCTCGGCCGCCGCGACACTTGGTCGAGCTTAAGGACATGGTTCGGCTGATGCTGGAAGGTGTGCCCCTGGCGTGGGTTCCCCCGGCCGACATGATCCGGCAGCTGCTCGCTGCGGGTGACGTTCGTTCCCGCGCGAAGGTCCTCGACGACTCCCGGACGGAGATCCTCGCCTCCTACAGCAAGGCCCTGGTCCGTCACCGACGCGCGACTTACCGCGCAGCGGGCCTTGCTCGAGGAATGCGTGCGGATGATCGAGGGCGGCATGTTCAGCGGTGCGCAGGCCCTTGCCGCGAATGTCTGGGACACCCTCGTTCGCGGACTGGCCTTCGCCAACCCGGCGTGGCTCACCGACAAGGGCTGGTGGCCCGGCTACGCCAAGATCAAGCAGAGCGTCCCCACTGTCGACGTAGACGACGACGCCACGATTGGTCAGTTCCGCAGAGCAGCTGTCTTCCTGCCCTTCGCCCAGACATTGGAGGAGTTCCGGCGACAGCACCCCGTGCCGGAAGGCTTCAACCGGCACGCCACCGCCCACGCTGCCGGCGCCGTCCAGTACACCGCTGCCAACGCCGTGATCGCCCTCATGCTCGCTGTCAGCGTCCTGCGCGAGATCGACGACCAGGACTATTCCGTACTGCTGCACGCCTGACAGGGGGACCCTACGATGACCGAGCCGATAGACGCCGTCCCCACGACATGATGAGAGCCGCCACCATGAGGGCCGCTCCGGTGACGCACCCCGCGAAAGTCAGAGCCTGGTTGAAGTCCTTGAAGCCACACCAGCCCACGGGCAGCGCCGTCGCGAGCAGGACCAGCACAACCCATACCATTTCCGTCCGCGAGCATGGGCATCTCAGGCCTCTTCGCCCCATCACGTACGCGCCGGAGCGGGCCCCTGGGTCAGGCCCTGGGGAAGTCGTCACATGATCACCTTCCTGGCTGCACACCGGAATCCGATCACCATGCTCCGATTGATCCACGCGGTGCACTGAGTGATCCACGCGAGCACTGCCCACATTCCGCCGGGATCACTACACACATTCCACCGGTCGGCCCACTCATCCAGCGCCAAAGCCGTGGGGCTGATCAAGAGGTCGGGGGCTTTCTCCCGGGTGAAGGGGCGGGCGCTGCTTTGGGAGCGTCAGACGCTGCATGCGGCTACTCGTCACGGCGACGCGCCGTCCCGACGCCCCGCCGGCGCCGACGGCCTCGTCACGTGCCTGTCCTGCGGACACCGCTACCGCTCCCTCGGGCCCGCATCGCCCGCGCCCACCGCATAACGGCCGCCGAGTACCGGGCCGAACACCGCCGCCCAGCCACCACCGCGCTCATGGCCACCGGAGTTACGCGCCGCCCTGTACAAGCCAGCCACCCCTCCGGCGATGTCCCCTCCCCGCGCGGCCGCCGTCCTCCCGGTCCCCTCCGCCGCCCGGCCCCGCTCGCCGCGCCGGTTCGTGACCGCCGCCCTACGCTCGGGGCATGCAACGCCGCCCGATGCACATGTCTGCCGAGGCCCAGGACGCTCTGCGCACCGCGCTGGAGGAACTCCGCGCGGAGCTGAAGGTCCCCCTGAGCTTCCCCAAGCGCGTACTCAAAGCGGCCGACAAGGCCGCGGGTGAGGCGCGCTTGCCCGACAAGGACGCCACCCACCTGCCGTTCTTCACGATCGATCCGCCGACCTCGAAGGACCTCGACCAGGCCATGCACCTGGAACGGCGGCCCGGTGGCGGCTACCGCGTGTACTACGCCATCGCGGACGTGGCGACCTTCGTCAGGGCGGGCAGCCCTCTGGACATCGAGGCGCACGACAGGATCGAAACGCTGTACTTCCCCGACCTCAAGGTGCCCCTGCACCCGCCCGTCCTCTCCGAGGGCGCGGCCAGCCTGCTGCCGAACAAGGACCGCCCCGCCCTGTTGTGGCAGCACGACCTCGACGCCCACGGCAATCTGACCGACTCGTCCGTGAGCCGGGCCGTGATCCGAAGTCGGGCCCAGCTCGACTACGCCGGCGCCCAGCAGGCCATCGAGAACGGCACGGCGGAGGAGTCCCTCGCCCTGCTGCGCGAGATCGGCGAGCTGCGGGAGGCCGTCGAAATCGCGCACGGCGGCATCTCGGTGAATCTGCCGGACCAGGAGGTCACCCTCGAGGACGGATCGTTCCGGCTGCGCTACGTGGCGACGCTGCCGGTCGAGGGCTGGAACGAGCAGATCTCCCTCATGACCGGGATGTCCGCGGCCCAGATCATGCTCGACACGGGTACCGGCATCCTGCGGACCCAGAAGGAGCAGGCCGATCAGAACGTGATCAAGCGCCTGCACGACATCGCGAAGGCCCTGGGCATCGTCTGGCGGCCCGGCATCTCGTACGCCACGCTGGTCCGCAAGCTCGATCCCCAGAACCAGCAGCACATGGCCTTCCTCACCGAGGCCACGAGCACGATGCTCAAGGCGGAGTACACCGTCTTCCGCGACAACCAGAAGCCGGCGTACACGATGCACGCAGCGATCGCGGCCCCGTATACCCATTGCACGGCTCCGCTGCGGCGCCTGGTCGACCGGTACACCGGTGAGCTGTGCGTGATGGCGTGCGCGGACAAGGCCCCGCCGAACTGGGTGCTCGATGCCCTGTCCTGCATCCCGTGCGACACGGCACGGGGGAAGGGCGGCCTGGCGGACCGGCAGACCGTGGACCTGGCCGAGGCTGCGGTGCTCAAGGACCGCGTGGGCGAGGTGTTCGACGCCGCGGTCATCGACACCGACGCGGAGCGGGGCAGACCGCGCGAGGGCAAAGTGTTCCTGGCCGACCCCGCCGTGCTGGCCAAGGTCGTCTCGACCAACGGCCTGGATCTCCAGCTCGGATCCAGCATCAGGGCCAGGCTCAAGCAGGCGGACCCCGCCGCGGACGAGGACAAGGTCCTCTTCACCGTCCCCTAAAGACGTCGCTTCTTATGGCTACGGTGCGGAGGGGGCAGCTTCAGGGAAGCCCAGTTCGTCCAGCAGCGCGTCGAACAGCTCCTCCACGAAGGTCTTTCGAGCGCGCAGCAGTTCCTCGATCCGAGGCTGCTGCGCCGTGGCCTGGACACTGGCCGCTGAAGCCCACATGAGAGCGCCTTCGGCGTCGGTCGGCACCTCCGCATCGAGCTCTGCACGCTTTTGTCCGATGGCCTCTTCGAACTCCGAGGTAGCTATCCACAGGCTCACGTCGTCCACGTCCTCGGGTTCCTCAACGAGGAGAGCCGCGGCGTTGTCCAGGTTGAGCCATGCCCGCCAGCGGCGCCCGTTGGTGTCCAGGCCGGTCACGAGGGCGACGCTACTGTCGGAAACATCGGCGACGCAGGCCGGCGCACCGGACCACTCGACCAAGGTGAACAGGTACTCGTCATCCCAGACGCCTTGCTCCAACTGCAGGGTCTGCCAGCCGCCCGGTCGCGGCTCCCACTCATGCACGTCGTCCCTCAGCCCTGGACCGATGCTGCCGAACAGGGGTGCTTCCAGCAATGGGCGCTCGCTGCGCGCAAAGACCAGATGACCGGAAAAGCCCATGGAACCTCCTCGTCGAATACCAGCGCACCCTACGAGCCGTCACTGACACCACCGGCGCCGACCGACTGTCGCTCCGACCGACTGGCTCACCGAATCAGCGGCGGTAGCCGATGAGGGATGCGGCTATGCCGACGAAGGCCAGGAAGTGCTCGGCCTTTCGCTCGTAGCGCCGGTGGAGCCTCCGGCAGCCGGCCAGCCAGGACACGGTTCTTTCGACCACCCAGCGGTGTCTGCCCAGCCGCTGCGAGGACTCGACACCCTTGCGGGCAATGCGGTGGCGGATGCCTCGCCGACGGAGCCATCGGCGCAGGTGGTCATAGTCGTAGCCCTTGTCCGCATGCAGTTTCGCCGGCCTGCGGCGCCGGGGGCCGCGGCGGGAGCGGATGGGAGGGATGCCGCGCACGAGCGGTTGCAGGCCCTGGCTGTCGTGCATGTTCGCACCCGAGATGCCCAGGGACAGCGGCAATCCGTTTCTGTCGGTGATCAGGTGGATCTTCGATCCCAGTTTGCCGCGATCGGTCGGATTCGGTCCGGTCAGTGGCCCCGTTACCTTCTTCGTGGCCTCGCAAGGAGGCTCCCGGCCTTCGGCCCCGGTATGACCTGTGCCCCCAGTCGAGATGATCTGTGGAACGTCAGGGAGCCTGGGTGACTGGACAGACAGCGAAGATCACATCGCGTTGCGAGTGCGGCAGCATGGCGGTGCGAAAGGTGAACCAGTTCATCCTCCACGACGAGTTGTGGTGGGACTCGGACTTCTCTTGCGGTCCTGCGGCACCTACATGTCCGTTCCCGGCGCATCTGCAGTCCCGCCAGGTCTGCGATATGAAGTGAACAAGTTCCGGGCGACCTGCGCAGCAAGCTGCCACAGCCAGGCCAGTGCACACATAAATGGCAACCCGAACAGTACGTCGCCCTCACCGAACAAGCCGGACTACGCACGGTCGCCGAACTCCGCCTTTCAGCCGACCAGTTCAGCGGACCAGGCCTGATCGTCATGGCCCAACGTCCCACCTGACGACAAGGCACCAAAGGCGGATCAGGGGCTCATGCCCGGACACACGAAGCCCTCTTCACTCTCAGATGCGCACTCATCCGCTGGCGGCGACTGCGCTCTGTGTTGTCCGGCGCTGTCGGCCAGTCACCCACCGCCAGTCGGTTGAGAACTTCCATCGGGGTGAAGCTCCAGCCGACGAGGCGCAGTCCGCTCCAGTCGATGCCGATCATGTATCCCTCTCGGGCGGCATCAGGCAGATCGCGATCGCGCCAGGCATCCAGGGACATGGTTTCAACAGGTAGCCCATGCCCCCAGATCTCCGCCGCCCTCTGGGCACGGGCCGAAGTCGAACAGTAGGGAAGACTTCGCGTGCCGTCCGCGGAGAGGGGAGCCGGGCTTCCCTCGTCATCCCGGACAAGCCAGACCACCCCGCTCAGACGCGCGTCTCGGAAGAACGCTGCCGCTTGCGAACCACTCTGACTCATGCCACGTGAGCCTAGCGATCCGCGTCTTCAAGCAGCGGGAACACGTTCGTGATGTTCCCCCACGTCGTCGCGCGGTGGTCTTCCGGGAGCACCGTGCCGTCGAACTCAAGCACCGAGTGCGCGTACTCAGCCATCAGCTGGGCCTTCATGACGCCGCTCCTGGTCCCACCGCCACTGAAGAGCACGCAAGTCCCCTGCGCACCGTCAGCGGCTGCGAATCGGCGGAGCAGATCAGGGGGCGATCTCGTCCGTCACGACACTGTGTTTCTCCAACCACGTCGTCTGGTCCGACGCCGGTGCCGTTACCACCGCCGGCGCCTCGATCAAGAGACGCCGGAGAAACGAGGAACCTGGAGTATCCACAGATGATCCCAGTCCTTTCTGAGCAAAAGATCCACCTGTTCGACCGCCCGGGTCAGCGGCGGCGGGACGCGGCCCGCTCCGCCTGCCGGCGCAGGGCAGCGACCCGGGCCGGGCGTCGGCGCGGCGCCGTAACCGGCCGGTTGCGTACCGTCGACAGGGGTGCCGGGCGGGTGCTGTCGGCGTTCTCCTGACCGGACAGGACGAGGACCGCCGCCACGAGGGTCGCCGCCAGCAGGAGGACCAGGTCGACCCATGCGACCCAGTTCCAGCCGTCCTTCCGGCTCGTCTCGTAAGGCGCGGCGACGTCAGTGAAGAGGAGGTAGCCGAAGGCCAGGTACCGGACGTGCATCTTCTTCGATGCCGTGTCCGCGAGGAAGCAGACGGCCACGACGAGAAGGAGAGGAAGGTTGACGTACCAAGCCACTTGCGGCGCCAGTGAAATGAACACCGCAGCCGTGACAATCGTGCACATCTGATACCCCCCGTATCTCGATCAACGGGACCTTAGCAGCGGTAGCCCCCGGACCAAGTGGGCTCGGACAAAGGGAAGTCGGCGGTGTGGCCACCGGAGATGCCCGACCGTCCTCGGTGAGCCGCGCCGCCTCCGCGCCGCGTACGGCCATCGGCGCTGCCCGGTGGCGGCGCCCTGTGGGCAGATCCCTCGCGGATCAGCGGGCGATCGAGAGCGCGAAAGGCGCGAATCCGCTGGACCGGATCACGTGCGGTACGAACAGGATCGCGGCCTCCGTGGCGCGGGCGGTCCGGATCCCGCCGAGATCGGTGATCCACTCCCTGCGCCAGCCGAGGCTGGCGAGCAGTTCGCGGACGATCCGCTTGGCCTGCGGGTCCTCGCCGGAAAGGAAGGCGTCGGGCGCCCGGGTGAGCGTGGCCGGCGCGGTCATCACCGGGAAGAGCATGGTGTTGAGCGTCTTGACGACGCGTGTTTCGGGGAGTGCTTCCTGGAGTTGCTCGGCGAGGCTCGAGCCGGGGTAGATCAGGTCGGCGGGCAGTCCGTCCGGTCCGTCGAGGGCGGCGTTGGAGACGTCGACGAGGATCTTGCCGCGCAGTTCCTCGCGCAGGGCGACGAGCCGGTCCAGGGAGCCGACGCCCGGCGTGGCGTTGATGACGATCTGGGCTGTGCGGGCGGCGTCGGAGGCGGCACCCGGCGTGCGGTCCGCCACCTCTACCTCGTGGCCTGCGCGGGTGAGGGCTGCGGCCAGGTTGCCGCCGACGCGGCCGTTCCCGAGAACTGTGATCGTGGGCATGATGATCTGTCCCTCCGTGCGTGCGGGTTGTGGTGCGCGGTCAGCGTGAGAGGGTGGCGACGGCCTCGGCATGGACGCCGGGCGCGGCGGCCAGAAAGCCCTCGCTCAGCAAGGTCCAGGGGCGGCCCTCGGCGTCGGAGATCTGTCCGCCGGCCTCGGTGACGAGCAGCGCGCCGGGCAACAGGTCCGCGCGGGCGCCGGCGAACTGCCAAAACGCGTCGATCCGGCCGGCGGCCACGTTCAGCAGGTGCAGGGTCGCGGGCACGGCGGTGCGGACGACGAGTGCGTCGAAGAGCATCGCGGTGATCGAGGAGCCGACGCGCCGTACGACGCTGTCGTCCTCGTCCGGCCGGGCCTGGCTGGTGGCCACGATGCTCAGGCCGAGGTCCGCGGTCCGGGAGACGTGCAGCGGCCGGCCGTCCAGGTGGGCGCCCGCGCCGGTGAGGGCGGTGTAGGTCTCGCCGGTCAGCGGCAGGTGGACCGCAGTGAGCACCGGCTGGTTCTCGCGCACGAGGGTGGCGGTCACCGCCCACTCCGGAAGGGCGTGCAGGTGGTTGATGTTGCCTTCGGCCGGATCCACGACCCACCATTCGCCGGGCGGCAGCGCGCCGCCGTCCAGCTCGTCCTCCACCCATCCGGCGTCCGGGCGCAGGTGCTTGAGGCGGGGGCGCAGGATGTCGAGGGCGGTGTCGTCGTTGGCGGCGAGCGCGCGCATCAGCTCTTCGCGGGTCCGGTAGCGGACCACCTCGCCGAAGCGCCCGCGCAGCGCCGAGCCGGCCGCGCGCACGGCGGTCGCTGTCCGGCCAAGCAGGTCGGCGTCCGAGGCGGCGACGTCGGTGGTTCGAAGCGTTTCGGGCATGGTGAACTCCCATGTGAGCGGGGGGTGATGAGGCCGTCCGGGCCGAGTCGTGCGCTGTGTCCAGCGCTCTGGTCTCGACGGTATCCAGCCCCTTGATTAACCTCAAGTGCATGTAAAGCACGGCTAGGATTACTCTCATGCAATTGGATCTGAACCTGCTGGCCACGCTCGACGCGCTACTGGAGGAGGGCAGTGTGGCGGGCGCGGCCGCACGCCTGCATGTCACCGCCCCCGCGATGAGTCGGAGCCTGGGCCGGATCCGGCGTACGACCGGGGATCAGATCCTGGTGCGCACCGGCCGCACGATGACCCCGACGCCGTACGCGATCGCCGTACGGGAACAGGTGCACGAGCTCCTTCACCAGGTGCACGGGGTGCTGGCACCGAGCCGTGAACTCGATCTGGCGGCACTGCAGCGCACTTTCACCCTCCGCTGGCACGATTCCCTGGTCGCCTTGAGCGGCCCGGCGCTGCTCGCGGCCGTGCGTGCGGAGGCGCCGGGCGTGCGCTTGCGCTTCGTTGCGGAATCGAGCATCGACACACCGGGGTTGCGGCGCGGCGAGGTGGACCTGGAGGCGAACGCCGGCGACCCGAGCGCACCGGACATCCATACCGAGAAGGTGGGCGAGTCCCGCCTCGTCATCGTCGTGAGGCAGGGGCATCCCCTCACCCGTGGCGGGACCGTCACGGCGGATCAGTACGCCGCCGCCGAGCACGTCACCGTCTCGCGACGGGGCAACCTCGGCAATGCCATCGACGACGCCCTCGTGCGGCTCGGTCTCACCCGCCGCGTGGTGGCGACCGCACCCACGGAAGCGGCCGCGCTGGAGTTCGCGCGCGGTTCCGATCTCCTGATCAGCGCCCCCGAAGCCACCACGCGGTCCGCGGTCGCCGACCTCGGCCTGGTCGTGCTCCCCCTACCGCTCGAACTGCCGCTCGCACCAGTCTATCTGTCGTGGCATCAGCGCTACGACACCGACCACGCCCACGCCTGGTTGCGCGGGCTGGCGCGAACCGCGCTGACCATGCGCGGCGCTTCATAGTCGGCGCCGTCCGGCCGCTTCACCCCCACGTCCACGCGGCCGCCTTGGTGACGCACGGCCGGCCGCTGCACGCACCCCCACCGGGGGTGGTCGTCTCGGACGCGTGTGAGTGGTCATGAAGTAGGGTCGGTGTATCGGAGTGGAACGTGCTCTGGACCGTGCAGACAGCCGGTTGGGGAGTACGCGCCCACGCAGTGTCGGACGATCCGCCACTCCTTCCGCGGAAGGAGTGCGTCATGAGGGCAGTGCGGTTCTGCCGGTTCGGCGGTCCGGAGGTCCTGGAGATCGTCGATCTCCCCGATCCCCGTCCGGTGCCGGAGAGATACGGATCAAAGTGCGTGCCGCGAGCATCAACGCCGGCGATTGGAAGAAGCACCAGGGGCCTGATGGACCAAGAACTGCCACCGACCCTGGGGTACGAGGGTGCGGGTCTCGTCGACGAGATCGGTGTCGGTGTCTCGGATGTCACGGTCGGCGACCGGGTTTTCGGAGCCTCGCCGTACGGAGCCGCCCAGGCGGGGTTGGCCGTGCTGTCGCATTGGGCCCCGATCCCGGACTCGCTGGACTACGCGAGGTCTTCAGCGATTCCCGCGGCAGCCGAGACGGCAGCGCGCTCGCTCGACCAACTCGGCGTCACAGCGGGCAGCTCCGTGCTCGTCAATGGGGCATCCGGCGGGGGAAGGTTTCGAGTCCGGGCTCCAGCGCGCTCTATCTCCACGACCTTGTCATCAGTCACCAGATCACCCTCTCAGCCCAGAGAGGCGGAGACCAGTGCCTTCTAGGGGCCGCAAGTACACGAACGCTTCCTCTGTTCCCCGCCCCGCTCGCTGTCGCCGCCGCGGCCGGCGGTCCTACCTGGGCCCGCGCGGGGGCCCAGGGTCTCGCGGAACTCCTTGCCGGAATCGGCGTCATGCTCTTCTACGTCAACCTCAACTCCCTGCAGACCGCGGTCATACCGGACGGCATGCGCAGTCGGGTGGGCCGGCGACTACAGCACGGTCAACTACGGTATCCGTCACATCGGCGCTCTCGTCGGAGGCATTCTCGCCACCGTCACCGGGCTCAGGACAACCCTGATCACCGCTGCCGTCGGAGGAGCGCTGTCGCTGCTCTGGCTGCTCCCCTCACGAGACCACGCATTCGCTCTCTGGTTGACAGAGAACCACTCCTTGCCGATCGGCGGCACCCAGGCTGATAGTCAACCGGCGCCTCAATGACAGGTAGCCCGAGATCGACGCCCACGTCGAACTGGGCACTCCTGCGGGCATCGTGAGTAAACGGACACACGCATTCACGGATCAGCAGAGAAAAGCGCGGCGCTATCAGCTATGGCTTGCAGTCGAAGATCGACGCCCTCACGGTCTCCGAGCGCGAACTCCTGGCGCTCATCGGCGCCGGGCGAACCAACCAGCAGATCGGCGATGACCAGTCAGGAGCCGGCCGCGGGGTTCGGTGCGCACGTGGTGCCGACGCTGGTGATAGCGCCGCGATCGACGGCGCAATGGCTGGTGACCCGCACCTGTGGCGAGCTGCACCCCGCCCTGGAGGCAGAGGGCTTGGAAGCATGGCCTGGGAATATCCAGGATAGCGCGAGGTATCCTCCTCGACGCAGCCCACTGCTGGAGCGACGCCGGCCAGCACGACCGCGCTCTCGCCCCGCAGCGGGAGGCAGCACCGTGGGAGAGCCTTCCTGGCGCGCCACCATGGTCGGCCGCAATGGCCTCGTCGAGTACTTCGCCAGAGCCGCGTCCTTCTCGAAAGCCCGGCCGCCGCATACATCACCGGGTCGACGCTCCTCGTCGGCGGCGGACTCCCGGTGCACCGCTGTACACGTGTCACGCCCCGCTTGTGTGGCGGTGCTCCCGGCTGCGCACGAGACTGGAAAGTGCCAGGTCCTGAAGGCAACGACGCGTGGCGAGACGGGGTGACACATGGTGAGGCACATATCGGAGACTATGGGAGCGTGGGAGGTGGCGGAGCCAGGCCCCGTGGAGGCGGCGCCGCTGCGCTTCGTCGAGAAACCCGTGCCGGTTCCAGGCCCCGACGAACTCCTTGTACAAGTGCGCACCTGTGGCGTGTGCCGGACCGATCTTCACGTCATCGAGGGCGATCTGCCGGTGCACCGGCCCCATGTGACACCAGGTCACGAGGTGGTCGGTCTGGTGATGGCCATGGGTGAGGCAGTCACCGGGTACGCGGCCGGGGACCGGGTCGGTGTTGCCTGGCTGCGGCACACGGACGGTACGTGCGCGTACTGCCGGCGCGGGAATGAGAACCTCTGCCCGGACTCGCAGTACACCGGCTGGGACGCCGACGGCGGCTACGCTGAGTACACGACCGTTCCGTCGGCTTTCGCCTATCCGCTGCCCGGCGGTGTCGAGGATGTCGCACAGTCTCCACTGCTGTGCGCGGGCATCATCGGCTATCGCGCGCTGCGGCGGGCATCGCTGCCCCCGGGCGGGCGACTCGGGCTGTACGGGTTCGGAGGCAGCGCCCATCTATGCGCCCAGGTGGCGCTCGCGCAGGGCGCGGTAGTGCACGTTCTGACACGTGGCGAGGCGTCACAGCGGCTCGCGCTCGAACTGGGCGCGGCGTCCGCCGGCGGAGCCTACGACATGCCGCCGGAACCGCTCGACAGTGCGATCCTTTTCGCACCGGCCGGCGAATTGGTCCCGATCGCGCTGCGTGCCCTGGATCGCGGCGGAGTACTGGCGGTCGCGGGTATCCATCTCACCAACACACCGCCGCTGGACTATCAGCGAGAGCTGTTCTACGAGAAGGAGTTGCGCAGCGTCACGTCCAACACCCGGGCGGACGGCCGCGAGTTCCTGGCGACGGCTGCGCGCTACGGGGTCCGTGCCACCACCCACCCGTGTCCCCTGTCCCAAGCGCCGGACGCGTTGAGGGACTTGAAGACGGGCCGGTTCGACGGAGTAGCGGTGCTGGTCAACGACATTTCGGGCCCGTCATAGCCGTCCCAGACGGGCGTCTCCCATGCTGCGACAGGGGCGGCTGATGCATTTCGACGGGGCGACGATCTTTTGGTACTCGCCGACGAAGGCGCAGCCCTGAGCGACATCGCTCCGAGGGAGCTCATCTCCGTCGCCGATGACGCAGGGAACAGGGTCACCGTCAGCGTCCTGGGGCGCAATGCCAAGTGGGCTGCCGGGATCGATGCAGAGATCGTCGTCGGGACGCCCTTCGTGTCGAGCCCACAACGGCCTGACGACTGGCGGCCCTTGGTCACGTGCTGTGAGTGACGCACGAGGTCTGGACAGGCTCCCGGGGGCGTGCTGTCATGCTTCCGGTTCCTCGTTTCCAACGTTGTAAGTCACCTCTAGCCCCGGTAGGCCCTCGACGCTCGCGCACCATCGGTCGGGCAGGCGGACAGCAATGGCCGTCCGCCCGGCCGTACTCGCTGAGACGCAGTGACAGGAGGATTTGTGAGACGAAGTAAGCCATGGCACCCCCTGGGTCCCGGTCGTCGGCGCCGGCGCGTGCTGGCGTCGACGGCAGCGGCCATGGGCCTCGTCGGCGCGCTGTTCGTGGGTCCCGCCGTCGCCAGTCCTGACAGCGGCTCCGACACGGCCGCCCAAGGCTGGACGCCCAAGACGCCACCGCTCACGACTCCGTGGACGGACGAGGTCGGCCCGGACAACGCCCACCCGGAGTATCCGCGGCCGCAGTTGACGCGTAAGCACTGGCAGAACCTCAACGGCGTATGGCAGTTCGCCGGCGCCCAGGCCGGTGACGCGCCGCCCTTCGGCAAGAGTCTGGACGAGCGCATCCTCGTGCCGTACCCGGTGGAGTCGGCGCTGTCCGGCATTAAGCGCCACGAGGACCGGATGTGGTACCGCCGGACCTTCACCGTCCCGCGCAGCTGGACAGCTGTGCCCGGCCAGCGACTCCTCATGCACTTCCAGGCCGTGGACTACGACGCCAAGGTCTGGGTCAACGGCCACCAAGTCGCCACCCACCGAGGCGGCTACGACGCGTTCTCCGCGGACGTCACCGACGCGCTGAAGGGCGCCGGCCCGCAGGAGGTCGTAGTCGGCGTCACCGACGAGACCGACAAGACCTGGCAGCCGGTCGGCAAGCAGCGCAATGTGGCCGACCGCGGCATCTTCTACACCTCGAACTCCGGCATCTGGCAGACCGTCTGGATGGAGCCGGTGTCCACCGGGCACATCGACTCGCTGCGCACCACGCCGGACCTCGACACCGGCACCGTGTCCGTCACACCGCGCCTCACCGGCGCGGACGGCATGACGGTGCAGGCGACGGCGTACGACGGCGACGAGGCCGTGGGTAAGGTCACGGGACCGGCCGGGTCGACGCTCAAGGTGCCAGTCCCGCATGCCAAGTTGTGGAGCCCCGACTCGCCGTTCCTGTACGACCTGCGGGTCCGACTACTGCGGGGCGGCAAGCCGGTCGACGACGTGGGCTCGTACTTCGGGATGCGCGAGATCGGCACCGCGAAGGGCTCCGACGGCAGGATGCACATCACGCTCAACGGCAAGCAGACGTTCCTGCTATCCACGCTCGACCAGGGGTTCTGGCCGGACGGCATCTACACCGCACCGACCGACGCGGGCCTGAAGTTCGACCTGGCCGAGCACAAGCGGCTCGGCTTCAACACCGTCCGCAAGCACATCAAGGTCGAGCCCGACCGCTGGTACTACTGGGCGGACAAACTCGGCCTGATGGTGTGGCAGGACATGCCGTCGATGAAGGTCGACTTCTCCAAGTCCCGGGCCGAGAACACCCCGCCCGAGGACGCCCGGCAGGAGTTCGAGCGGCAACTGCACACCATGGTCGACCAGCACGCCGGCTGGACCTCGATCATCGGCTGGATACCGTTCAACGAGGGGTGGGGCGAATGGAGCCGTGAGGCCACCGGCCGGATCGCGGACGACGTGGCCAAGCAGGACCCGAGCCGCCTGGTCAACGCCCACTCCGGGGTCAACTGCTGCAACTCGCTGGGCGACTCCGGCAAGGGTGACGTCGTCGACTTCCACCAGTACGTGGGGCCCGCCTCACCCGTACCGGAGGGACGGCGCGTGGCCATCGACGGCGAGCACGGCGGCTTCGGCCTCGAGGTGCCCGGCCACATGTGGTTCGGCGACGGCGGCGCATACGAGATGGAGCCGGACTCGGCGACGCTGACCCGGCGCTACGTCGAGAACCAGCGCGACCTGCTCACCGCCGCCCGGCAGTGCGGCATCTCGGGCAGCGTCTACACCCAGATCACCGATGTCGAGCACGAGGTCAACGGCTTCTTCACCTACGACCGGCAGGTGAAGAAGATGGACTTCGACCAGGTGCGGGACATCAACGAGAAGGTGATCAAGGGCGCCGACGGCTCCGCCCCACCGCCGCAGTTCCCACCCGGGACACCCGGCCTGACCGGTAAGGGCGCCTGGCCCCTGGACGAGGGCAGCGGGACGGTCGCCAAGGACGCAGCCGGTGACCATGACCTGAGCCTGCGTCAGGGCGCCACCTGGGGCACCGGCGCATCCGGCGGGGACCTGCAGTTCGACGGGGTCGACGACCACGCCGAGACGGCGGGACCCGTCCTCGACACCTCCGGCAACTTCACGGTGTCGGCGTGGGTCAAGCTGGACCGTCTCGACGGCTGGCGCACCGCGGTCGGCCAGGACGGGGAGGTCCAGTCGGCCTTCTTCCTGCAGAAGACCGGCGACACCAACAAGTTCGCGTTCAGTACGAGCGGCGGGCGCGCCCTGTCGACGTTCACGCCGCAGACCGGCAAGTGGTACCACCTGGTGGGCGTGCGGAACGCCGAGACGGGCGAGCACTCGCTCTACGTCGACGGTTTGAAGCAGGGCTCGTTCAGTCAGTGCCTGAACCCGGCGTCCGACGGCCCGCTCTCGGTCGGCCGGGCTCGCTTCAACAGCGGCAAGGTCGACTTCTGGCCGGGCGGTGTGGACCAGGTGCGCGTCTGGGACCGGGCACTCAGCAGCGACGAGATCTCCCAGCTGTACGCCTCGGGCAAGTAGCCGAGCGAACACCTCCGCGAGGCCGGGCGGCGCTGTGCCGCCCGGCCCTCGTCCGCCCCGGGTCTGCCGACGGCCTCCGTTTCGAGCTGTGTGACGTCACGTCGCACAACAGGCCGGCATGTCTACGGTGTCGAGCGACAAGGCACAGGCACTCAGACCTGACCACGCTGGGGCGGTGAGAGCTTCCGCGCACGTCACCCATGGGCCGCCGAGCAGAACGAGGGGGTCCGTCGGAAAGTAGCGGGCATGGGACAAGCCTGCCCGCGAGCTGTCGACTTGAGCAGGCACTTGACCCGTCCCCGTCGAGCGGACGCAGGGCGCCTGGTCTCCGCGGTGGCGGCTTGTCGCAGTGGACGGGACGGTCTTCGACGTTCCGGACTCCGCGGCGAACGCTCAGTTCTCTGGGCGTGCTGGCACCATGCGCGGGTAGAGCCGCAGTGCGTATCCTCAGGCGAGGATGGCGTCCTGACCGAGTGCGCCACACACCGTGGTCGGCTTTCTGATCAGCGAGCTATCCCGCCGCCTCCCATATAGAGGGCCAGCTTCCCGGTGCGCTCGAAACTGTCGCCGTAGAGCCGGGTGACGCCGACGGTCGACAGACCCTGGTCCGCGCCCGGCAGCAACCATGCGGAGCTACGAATCTTGTCGTCGCCCGGCGCGGCCACCGTCAGGTCGGCCCGGTGGTCGCCGTCCATGTCGACGAGGCGCACCGACATACCGAAGGCGGCCCGTGCGCTCTTCTTGCCGCCGATGTCGCCCACATCGATGATCTGGGCCCCCGCACCGGTCGGACCGTGTGGACCACCCAGCAGGAACAGCACCTGTTCCGGGCCCGTCTTCGCGTACTTCTTGCTCCGGGGTGAGCCGGCCACCACGTCCGCGTAGCCGTCACCGTTGACGTCGCCGGTGTCCAGGGAGGTGAAGGCGGCGTCCTCATCCTGGGGTTCCTCGCCGGGTACACCCGGGGTGTCTCGGTCGATGGTCGTCGACCGTTTTCTCCTCCCAGGCCCGGCCTTGGAGCCATACACGACGGTCACCGAGCCATGACGCCCCTTGCCGCGCCGGGGACTGAGCACGAGGTCCGCGATGCCGTCCCCGTCCATGTCACCGACCGCTCCTGCCGCCGCGTCGGGGAGGTCGATGTCATCTGGTTGAGCGAGGCCGCCGCCGCGGGTGTGGAAGTAACTGACCGGCCAGCGCTCCCCGAAGCGGGCTGTGCCGAGGGGCTCGTCGTGGTGGAAGGCCATCAGCTCGTCGGCACCGTCACCGTCCAGATCTCCGGCGACGAGGTCACGGTAGTTCGCGGTGTCGATGTCTTTCGCGGGCTGCCTCGGTGCGGACACCGGGCCGGTGCCCGCCGGGGAGCCGTCGTGTTGGAAAGGTCCCTTGAGCAAACCCTTGCGGGAACCGAGCCCGAAGACCAGATCGGCATACCCGTCCCCGTCGAAGTCACCAGCGACGAGCTGCTCCTGCAGGATCGGTTCCAGCGCCCAGGAGACGTGGCTGCCGTCCGTCCCCGGCACCCGGACGCCACTCTTCAGCCCGTCCGGGGAACCCCACATGATGATGACACTCGGTTTCCAGTCGAAGACGGCAGCGGCAAGGTCGGTGTACCCGTCCCCGTCGAAGTCGCGGGCCACCACATCGGTCCCGAAGAACGCCTCGTACCGGGCCTTCCCCGGTATCCCCGCCTCGTTCTGCGTGAGGTACTGGCAGCGGGCGAGACCGGTCCCGTCGCCCGATCCGTACGCCACCGCGATGCTGCCGCCGCCACTGGCGTTCTCCACGTCGCCCAGTGCCCCCATGGCCAGGTCGGGGTGGCCGTCACCGTCGAAGTCAGCGGCGGGCGCGGCACCGGCCGGCACCTGGGCGCCCTTCGCCGGGACGTCGGAGGGCGCGCTGCCGTGAACCACGGTGTGACAGGTGCGGGGTGCGGCGATGCCGTGGCGTCCGGACTGACCCAGAACCACTTCGACCGCGACGACGACCGCGACGACAGGCGCACCGCCCGCGATCACCCACCGACGTTTGCCGCCACACCTCCGCACAGCCCCCTGCTCATCATCTTCGACGTCCATGTGATCAAGCACGTCTCGACGGTACCCACTGGTTCCGGACGCCTGTGTGCGGACGGATCACCGACTTCAGCACCGTAGCCCGCGCTCAGCCGGTCGAGGGCGATCCGCGCCGCTTCGGGAGGCGCCACGGCACACCAGGCTTTCGCATCAGCCCACAGCACTCTGTCTCCTCGCCGAGCGACCTTTCGGGTGCGGTCGCCGAGGATCTCGCGCTGTACCGGGATAAGTTTCGGCGGCGTCTGCCGGAGTCGCTGGAGGAGTTGCGCGGTCCGGCGCGGGGGATCGTGGAGCTGCCGCTACACGTGGCTTGGTCGGGGATGACCTCGCACGACCTGGGCAAGCCTCGTCAGCGTATGGGCCTGTACCGCACTGTCCTGCACGAGGGCCGGCGCGACGATCTGCCCCAATTCCTCAACCTGGACCTTCTCCTGCAGATGTGGCCGGTGCTGCGCACACTCGTCGGTCGCACCGTGCGCTCCGTGTGGGAAGAGGCGTTCCCCCAGCTCGCCGCCCGCGCCCAGGCAGCGGCGTGACGGAGATGCCGGCATCGTCCTCAGGATGCTGGACGCTCGGCGGGGTGTCGGTGGCCGTCCAGCCGCGTGCGTGCAGAGCCCGGACAACAGCGACGAGATAGGGGCGCGCCCGGCGGCCACGCAGCACGGACGCAGCACGCACACTCGCACGACGAGTCAGGCCGGCCGGACAGCCGAGCACAGCAGCGGCCTCTGCGGCCATCACCCCACGCTCCTCCATTGCCAGTTGGTCAGATGGCTACGGCCGCCGTAGGCGAGGATCACGTCCGTCACGCGACGCCATGCAGACCGAACCCGGCCTTCACCGCCTTCACCCCGGTGTCGGCCTTCGGTCGGGGAGGCAGCTCCTTGCCGTCGGCCAGAGCCATCTGCCTCACCGTGGCTATCCGGCACCCCGGCATCCGCAGCGCATCGGCCCGCCGGCCCTTCGGGCGGTTCCCGGCATCAGTACTGGGCCGACGGGTCCTCGGTCTCCTCGTCATCGGGCCCCTGGTGTCCCTCCACCAACTGCTCGATCTCCTGGGGAACCCCGTACAGCGCGTCCAGAACCAGACCCCACGCCCGGCCCCGCAGCTCCTCCGGCACCTCGTTCTCGATCTTCTCCGCGAGCGTGTCGATCTTGGAGTGGGCGTCATACTCGGTGCCTGTGGTCGGTGCGGTCACCACTGCCCACACCAGCCGGCCCACCCCGGCCGCCGCTCGGCCTATGCTGCCGAGCACCGAGCCCACATCCATCTGCACTCCCTCCCCTGACGGTTGTTGTCCTGGCGCAACGAGGACCACCTCAGTATGCGGGGCAGGGACACGTGTTGTTCGGCGAAAGGCTCGACGACCAGGGCAACCCCCGTGCCGTACGACCGCTCGGAGATCGTTCTGTATGGCGTGCGGATGTCCTTCTACCACCGGTGGATGGAGGTCGCCACGATCGGCGCACCGACCCTGGCCATGCCGGCCGGGTTCGACGAGACGGGCCTGCCCATCGGACTGCAGGTCATCGCACGCAAACACGACGACTTCTCCCTCATGGATCTCGCCCACGCCTGGGAACAGCAGACCGGCTTCGCCCGCGGCACCCTGCCGGGACTGCTCACCGCTTGATCCACGGGCCGGCAGCGGTCGCCCTGCGCCAGATGGGCAACCGTTCGCGATCGGCAGGAGTCTAGCGATCGGGGACTGTTCCCTCGGAGACACCGTCCGTTCACTCGCGCCCCCAGCAAAGGATTTCTCCGTGCCGACACCCTCACCAGCCCGTCGCATCTTCCGGTCTTCTGTCGCCGCCCTCGGCGCAGCAGGTCTTATGGCACTGGCCACCGCACCTGCGGCCTACGGCGAGGAGAACACCCCCGACCTGGTCGTCGGGGGCATCGCGCCGGTCAGCGGGCTGAGACCGGGAGACGGCATCGACGTTGCGGCCACCGTGGCGAACAAGGGCACGGTGACGGCCGAGAAGGTGTGGGTCGCCTACTCCGTCACCCGAGGACTCGACTTCGCCCAGGTGCCCTCCAACTGCCAGGTGCAGCACGTGCGGCCCTACGACGAAATGCCCGAGCGGTGGACTGCGGTGTGCACCTTCGACCAGGCGGTGGAACCCGGCGCCGTCTACACGACCGACAGGCCCCTGGGCGTCACGGCTCTGGACCGCGCGCTCAGCGACGAACTGCGCCTGCGCGTCGAGAGTGCTGATCCGGGAGCTGATGACAACGGCAGTGACCCGGTGGCGGGAACCGCATCGCCGGTGAAACTCGTTGCGACGGAGGCCGGGGGCGTGGGGTCGGCGCGCATCGTCGACGTGCCCGTCACCACCGTGAACACGGCCGACTACCAGGTGAGGGGTGCCGCACTGAGGGGGAGCGTCGGGGACACGGTCACGATGAAGGTGAAGTTCACCAACGCCGGACCCGCCTGGGTGTGGCCCAGGGAAGGGGACAAGGCCGTCCGCGTGGTGATCACTCCTCCCACCGGAACGTCGGTCGTCAAGCGCGGCACCTTCTGCCGGGCCGAGGATGGAGCGTACGTCTGCGGCATGCGGTCGCTCTACGAAGGCAGCGGGGAGACCTACACCTTCGACTTGCGCATCGACAAGCGGGTGCCCGGCGCCAAGGGGTCCATAGCCCTGAGCACCGAAGCCCGGCCGTTCGATCCCGACAAGGCCAACGACCAGGCCGACATCACCCTGGACGTCGCGGGCGGTGGCTCCTCCGGCTCGGCAGGCGGCTCGGACGGGTCGGGTGGCGCCGACGGAGCGGTGGGCGGCTCGACCAGCGGCACGGACGGGTCGGCAGGCGGCTCGAACGGCTCGACGGGCACCTCGACCAACGGGTCGGACGGCGGATCGTCCTCCACGGTCACCGGCGGGACGGCGAACAGCGGGACGACGAGCGGCGGCAACCTCGCGGAGACCGGCTCCTCGGCGCTGCCGGCCGCCGGCGTGGCAGCTGCGGTGGTAGCGATGGGAGCCGGCGTGCTGCTCGTCCAGCGCCGTCGCCGCGCCCAGCGGCCCGACTGACCTCTTGCCGATCTGTCCGTGGGCGCCTGGCCCGGTCCAAAGGCGGTGAGCCGGTGCGGGTGCCCACGTCGAGGCGTCGACCGTCTGCCGCTGGACATCGTCACGACGCGGGGATCGCCTGCAGATGCTCGACCTGTGGTGCAGCGGCGAAGTGCGGTCCGGCCAGTGTGCGCCATCGGGCGTAGCCCTCTGAGGCACGGAAGGTGACGGTGTGGTGCTCGACCGTCGTCCATCGGACCAGGAGCCGGTAGCACGAGGGGTGTTCGACACTGCGGTGCAGCTCGGCTACGTGGCAGCCCTCGGGGAGAAGAACGGCAGGGCCTGCACGAAGGCCCTCTCGGAGTCCTGCTCCTGGCCGGGGAGTATCTCGATGTGGGCGATCTCGGTGATCACGGTGTCCGGTTCCTTCGTGCGCTCGGGTCGTCGTTGACTCAGGCGCGGCACGCGGCGGCCTTGTCGTGCTTGGCGTCCACGCGTGCGGTGACGCCGGTTTCGCCGAGGGTGCGGGTGGCGTCGACGGTGGCGTAGATCCACAGGATGCGTAGATCCAGAGAGAGTTCGCGAAGCATCCGGGGTCGTAGGTCGCGGTGAGCCTCTTATAGTCCTCGGGAAGGCGCAGGCCGAGTGTGGATTCGACGCTCGGCCAGTCCACCGGAGGCTGTTCGGTGGGAGGTGGGGGCAGAGCTCACTGAGGTGCTCGAGAGGACCGTCCCTGCGTCGGATCTGTTGTGCTGCGTGGTTCAGGTTCAGGAAGTCCGCTGAGAGGCGGAAGCCGCAGGATGAGCCGGCAATTACGGCGTCGCGGTCTCGCTCGATGCCTCGCGCTCGCAGCACGTTCCCTTGAGGAACCTCACAGCACGTTGCCTTGAGGAAAGATGAGCAGGAGCGGGGATTTTCAGGGATCGCCATCAGTGCCGGAGTCGGGGCCTGGGAGCGAGCGGGCGACGCTGCCGCACCTGGAACGAACGCATTGCGTCCGATCTTCCGTGCGGCATGCGTACGCCGAGCAGGGCAGGGGGCGTCCAGACCATGAAGCGGGGCCCGCGCCGGCTCGGGGATCAGCGCGAGTCCCACTTTGCTCCATCATCCCCGTCCGGCGGGCGCGACAGGTGTCACGTCGGCCGGATGCGCGCCCGCCGCATCGCCGTGGCGCGGCCAGTCGCGTAGCTGGACCGAGCTGACCGCGCCACGATTCGTCAAGGTCGGCAGGACGGCCGGACGCTGAGCAGCTCGGTGCGCAGCATGGGCGTGCCGTCGACGGGCGCCGGGTCCTGCGCAGTTGGTTCGATACCGCCAGCAGCGATCTTGTCGAGCGTCTCCAAGCCGGCGGCACCGACCGTGCCGAACACTGTGTAGTTCGGTCGCAGCGCTGAGTCGCCGTATACGACGAAGAATTGCGAACCGTTCGTGTTCGGGCCGGCGTTGGCCATCGCCAGCAAGCCGCGCCCGTAAAGGCGACGTGCGCCGGTCGGATCGCTCGGTGCCGGCGGCAGGTCCACCGGCAGCTCGTCCTTGTACTTGTACCCCGGCCCGCCTTCGCCGGTGCTGGTCGGGTCGCCGCACTGCAGGACCTTCAGCGTCGGGTACGCCGTCAGCCGATGGCACACCGTACGGTTGTAGAACCGGTGCTGCGCCAGGTGCACGAAGCTCTGGACCGTGCACGGCGCCTTCGCCCGGTCCAGACGAAGCGGGAGCGGGCCCTGGCTGGTCCGGACAGCCACATCGACCGTGCCGTGACTGGGGGTGCGTCGTGGATCGGGCGGCAGGGGAACCGGCCGCGCCGCCGGCTCGTCCGGGGTCTGGGTGTAGTGGCAAGGACCGTGCGTGGTTCGCGGCGGGCCATCGGAAGCGGAGGCGGTGGTGCTGCCCCCGGACACGACCAACGCTGCCGCCGCCAATGCGGTCATGAGAGCTCGGTTCATCCTGCGCACCCTCCGAAAGATCGTCAGATTTGGAGCGGTCGCAGTCTAGGGCGCGGCCTGGCGGGCGAGAACCCGCCCGCAAGCCACATCGGGCATCGTGAGGGTGGTAAGGACCACGAGAGGTCCCTCTGGGCGCCTTGCGTGCCAAAGACGCCGACGGGGCCGGACGCCGGAACGCTGCGGCGGGCCGGGGACGGCAGACAGCATGGGCGTGGGCGGAAAACCTGAGGGCGCGGGAGGCCAGGCGGCCGGATGGAAGCCGGGGCGCGGCGGGTGCCAGGCCGGCACGGCCGGGCGGTGGCGGGCGAATGCCGGCGCTGGCGCGGCGCTGGCGACTCTCCCCAGCTGGCCGGGTCGAGCCCCGTGGGGTCGCTGCTGCTGGTGGGGTTGTCGGCGGCGTAGGTGTAGCCGCCCATCTGGTTGGGGTCGCCGGCCTGGAAGATCGGGTCGGGGGTGAGGAAGCGGCCTATGGCCGGGTCGTAGTTGCGCGCGCGGCCGCCAGCGCCACCACGAGCTACACCTACAACCCCGCAGGACAGGTCGAGTCGATCAAGGACAACGCGAGCAACACCTGGTCGTACACCTACAACCTGCTCGGCCAGAAGCTGACCCAGACCGACCCGAACACCGGCACCACCTCATTCGACAAGTACGACATGGCCGGCAACCTGCTCCAGACCACCGACCCGCGCGGCCAGGCACTGTCCTTCACCTTGTTACGTCGGGCGGGCTTCGCCGCCGCCGGACAGACCAGCGCCCCCGCCACAGGCAACGTCACCTACACCTCCACCACCCACTACACCCCGAACGTCGGGCTGCTCTCCACCACGCACTACCAGGCGGACGGCAACCCGGGATCGCGTTCGCGGTGCCCTGCCGCCACAGCACGATGGAACCGTTGGAGGCGGCAACGACCGCGGTGGAGTCGTTGCGGACTCGGAAGGTGGAACCGGTGGTCGCTGTCAGGCCGGTGGTCCATAGCTGGGCCGCGGCCGTGCTGTAGATGACGAGGTTGCCGTCGGTGCCGAACTTGGCCCAGGCGCCGGAGTGACCGCTGGTGCCGGAGGACCAGATGGTCGCGCCGGTCGCCCGGTCCGCTCAGCGGGCCAGATGCATGATCGTGCTGTCGCCAGATCCTGGAGAACGGTACGGGGGCCGGAGCACGGCCGCAGAGCTGGCCCCGCCAGGAGCTGATCGTGGATCTGCTGCACAAGACGGTCTACGCCTTCGCGACCGGAGTCGTCGCCGACGCCCTGGCCGCCCGCTTCGAGCCCAGCCCGGGACAGGGCATGCTGCGCGCCCGGGCCGCAGCGCGGACGCCGGGCCGCCGGCGCGCCGGGAGGCCTAGCGCGACGGTGGGAGCCGACTGCATGCGAGCCGGACCCGTACGGCTACGAACCCGCCCAGGGGTCCCCCAGTACCCGAGCCGGTGCCCGTGTCGCGTTCAGCGGCCGGCCGCGACCAGTAGGACGAGTGCGGTGAGGACGGCCGCGAGCGTCATCGCTGCTGTGACCGGGAGCGTGCGCGCACGTCGGCCTGCGAACCGCTGCTTGCGGGCGAGCCCGAGTGCCGCCCATGCGGCTTGTGTGAGGACGCCGGTGACGGCGGCGAGGAGTAAGGGCAGGACGCTGTTGGGGAGGCGAGCGGCGCCGGCCGCGAAGACTCCCGCGAGTGGGCTGAGGCAAGCGAGCGTGATCCACGGGGCCATGCGCCGTCCGGGCTGCGTTCCCAGCAGCGCGGCCAGTGCCAGGCCTTCGCCGGCGGCGTGTACGAGGAGCGCGGCCATCACGGCCACCGAGGTGGTCAGGGCTAGGGCTGCTCCTTCGACGAAGCGGTGTACGGCGAGCCCTGCTGCCGCGCCGATGCCGCCCGCACGTTCCCGGGTACAGGGGCAGCCAGTCCGGGTGACGGCGCCCATGAGGGCGAACGAGGCGAGCGCGGTGAACGGCACCGCCCACGGCGGCAGGCCGGCCTCGGCGGCCTCGTCCCACGCGTCGGGCAGCAGATCGAGGACGGCGACGACCAGCAGTATCCCGGACGCGGCGGCCGGCACGAGCACGGTACGGCCCGGTGCCCGCCGCGCTGTCCAGGCTCCCGCCAGGGTGGCCAGGGCCACCAGGGATGCGGCCACCAGCGATGCGGCGGGAGGCAGCTGCCCTGCCGAATCGCCGGCGGGGTGCGCGCCGGCCGCCTCGAAGGCGCAGAGCATGGTTACTCCCTGGTCAGCGGCGGGCCGCGCGGGCGGCGCCCTGGCGCACCGGCGCTGGCCCGGACGTAGGTACCAGCCCTTGGGTCAGCGGTAGCAGTAGGAGTCGGAGGAGGCGTCGCCGCCCTGCAGGCGTGTCTGGTGCACGCGCAGGCCGGCGAAGTCCTCGCCGCGGGGGAAGAAATGACCGTCCACCGACAGCCCGCCGCGTGAGGTGTCGGCGTCGAGTTTGACCATCCAGGGTTCGATGCCCGCGGGATAGAACTGCTCGTCCCAGGCGGCGTACAGGGAGTTGGTCAGGTACACGCGCTGTCCGTCGCGGCTGACCTCGACCATCTGTGCTCCGCCCGTCAGCGGCACGTCGGGTGCCGCGGGGTGCGGCTGGCGGGCGGTGATGCCGCCGAGCCGCACGGCCGCGGTCCGCTTGGGTTGCCGCGGGTCGCTCACGTCGTACTGGATGAGGTCGCCGGTGCCCCACGCGGAGACGTACAGCCACCGGTCGTCCACCGAGAGGTCGATGTCGGTGATCAGTGGGGGTACGGCGCCGAACGGCTTGAGCGCCGGGGGCAGGTCCTCGGCCGGGGCGGGCTCGGCCGGGAGGGTGATCACCTTGGCGACCTGGAAGTCCTCGCCGTCGCGGTGCCACCGCCACACCGAGGCCGACAGGTCCTCGACGTCGACCACGGTGTTGGTGAACCCCCAGGTGGCCTCGGGGTCGTGCGCGGGGCGCAGTTCCAGCACCATCTGGTGGGCGTCGCCCAGGTCGACCTGCTGCAGGTGCCGGCCGGTGTCGAGTTCCCAGAAGTGCAGGCAGTGGCCGTAGCGGCGCTCCAACAGCAGGTCGGGGACGAGACCGTCCTCGATCATGGAAGGGGTTCCCCACTCGCTGGTCACGGCGATGTTCTGGGCCAGGTGCCACCAGACGTCGTAGGCGAGGTGCTGCGGCCCGCGCTCGCTCTCCCAACAGCGCAGCACCTCGAAGCTCTCGTGGTCCAGCAGCGCCACGCCGCCGGGCCCGTCCGCGCCGTCCGCGCCGCCCAGGCAGGACAGGAAGACGCCGTCGGGGCCGCAGTGCAGGGTGTGGGGGCGGGAGTACCCGGCCCGGGCGGCCAGTTCGTCGGGCTCGACCGTCTTGACCAGGCGGGGGCGGGCGGGATCGGGGAGGGTGTCGAAGACGTGCAGCCGGGAGGAGCGCAGTCCGGGGACGATGAGGTAGCGACGCGCGGCGTGTTGGTGGCCTGTGTGTGCCAGCGCGCTCGAGCAGGCGTTCCAGCCGAAGTGGTGCAGTTCGTTGCCCACGCCGGGCACCTCGGCGTGGGCAATCACCCGGCCGTACGCCGCGGAGCCTGGGTCGGTGCCGACGGTGAACAGCGCGTCCGAGCGCGCTCCGGCCGGGTCGAACCCGACGACGTAGGCGAGTTCCTCCCCGGGTGCGGCGACGGCGTCCGCCGGGGTGCGGTAGAGGGTCGGGTCCTGGTGGCCGTCGTGGTCGTGCGGGTGCTCGGTGGTCGTCATGGTGTGTTCCCCACTCGGCGAACACAGGGCCAGGGACCGGGTTAACCCCCGTCACGGACGGGCCGGCTCTCTCGTCCGCCGTTGACGTGCGGTGAAGGACGGATATGCCACTGCTTCCGAGCGTTTCACAGTCCCCCCGGCCCTGCCACGGCGTCCAGCCGTGACGGCGGCACCGCCCTGAAGCCGGGATCGGTGGTCCCGGCGCCGCGGTGCGCAAGCCACCGGTCTTGGCGCGGTGGGGCGGGGCGTGTGAGGCGGGGCTGGGGTGGCATCTGCCGGGTGCGGGTGGCCCGGCCTGACGGGGTGGCCCGCCCAGACGGGGGCAAGTACCACCGAACACGAGGGGCGGTGCCGAAGTGACCGAGACAAGCCCTCCCGCCGCGTGGTGCAGCCCGTGAGAGGCCGCTGGTTTAAGGACACTTCCTGCACGCACGGCTGTGCGTCGGCCGGGGTGGCGGCGGCTGACGCTTCGGTGCGGCGGTCGCCGTTCCGGGTGGCGCCGATGCTGGCGACGACCACGCAGGCGATGCCGGCCGCGGGGGCCAGGCCCGGGCCTCTGACCGAGCACGAGGAAGCCGCTCAGCAGGGCGATGGCGGGTTCGAGGCTCATTACGGTGCCCAAGGCGGAAGTGGTCAGTCGGCGCAGGGCGAGGAATTCGAGGGCGAAGGGCAGCACCGGGCTCAGGACGGCCAGGGCGAGCATGGTCCACGTGCCGACCAGGTCACGCGGGTCGACAGCGTGGGCGCGGCGATGAGCACGCCGATCAGCCCGGCGACGGGCATGGACGGCCAAGCCCTTCAATCCGGTGACCCGGCCCCCGAAGCGCTGGGTGAGCAGGATGTAGGCGGCCCAGCAGGCAGCGGCGGCCAGCGTCAGTGCCGAGCTGGACGATGGACATGTAGGCAACCACCAACCGGCCTGCGCACCGCTGGGACGGGACGGGCGTGAGGGCTTGAACGAACTCATGCGGCTCAGCGACCTAGAGCGTGTCTATTTGGTGGGCTCATCAGTTGATCGGATACGCCTGTCCGATTAGTGATCACTGATGCGATGTGGGGCCGGATCCAGCCGCTGATGCCGGCCGATCAGCTGATCAGGTGGGCCGTCGACGGAACCTGGGAGAAGATCTTCGCAGCCGTCCTCGCGGCGGCAGCCGATGCCGTCGACGACATCGGCTGGACCGTGTCGGTCAGCGGCGCGATCCGGAAGGTGGAGCGGCGGCGGCCACACTCGGCAGGGTTCCGGCGACGAGCGCCAGCACCCCGACGGCGAGACGCGCCCGCGACCGCGGGTGGTGGTGAGGACGGAGTGCGGAGCCACAGGTACCTCGAGGGTTCGCGAGTCGAACGAAGGGTGGTGGTGTGTGGCGTGGGGGGCGGTGTCTTCAGTGCTCCCGCCGACCGGGCGAGGGCACTTGCGGAGGCCTGGTCGGAGGGGTCAGAGGGGTCAGAGGGCGTCCACGCCGCTCACCTTCCAGCCGTCGGAGGTGCGGGTGAGCGTCATGCGCACTCGGTTCAGGTCCAGCCGGGGTTTGGGGACCTGGGTGCTCCGGGTGACCTGGTTGACGAAGAGCAGGACGACGGCACGGTCCGGTGCGGCCGACACGACGGACACCGCCGGGGCACCGCCGTCGATGGGTGTTGCCACGGTCGCCTTCACCACGCCGTGGTACTTCGTCGCGGTGGGCGCCACCACGGCCTGCGTGGTCTTGCCGTACTGGTCGCGGAAGTGCCCGGTCAGCAGGGCGCGGGCCCGGGAGAAGTCCCGGTCCAGGTGCCGGTAGTCGTACGACAGCACGATCGGCGCCGCGGTCCGCGCGGCCGCGAGGGCCTCGCCGCGGGCCTGCTCCGCCTGCCGCCCCTGCCGGTACTGCCACCCGAGTACGGCGGCCGCGGCGAGCGCCGCCACGAGGACGACGCCCAGCACCGCGGGGAACACGCCCCACCCGGCCCTGCGCGAGGGTGCGCCGTCCTCCGGCTTCCCCTCGAACGACTCGGGCGACTCGGGCGGCTCGGGTGACCCGGTCTTCTCGGTCGTCTCGGGCTCCGACGGCTCCTCAGATCCGTCAGCCGGGGGCTGAACGAGCAGATCGCTCCCGGAGGGAGTCCGCTCCTCCCGGCGGCCGGCGCGCTCGGGGCGCGCGGGCCGTCCGGCGCGCTTGGCCGCCGCGCGGGCGGCCGCGGTCATGGTGCGGCGGGCCGGTGAGCCGGTGCCGCGGGTGCGGGCGGTCGGGTTCGGCACGGTGTCTCTCCTCATCGATGGACTCACGGTCGGTCAGCCCACGAACGCGACGTCGGACGTCAGCCAGCGGCCTGACACGCGTGTGAGGTCGAGCTGGAGCCGGTAGGTGCGCGCCTGGCCCTCGGGCGCGGCGGTGTTGGACACCTTGCTGTCGGCCACGACCAGGACTCGGGCCGAGCGCGCGTCGGACCGCACGATGCCCGCTTCCAGCACCTGCCCCTCGGACACCGACTTGTTCTGCGCGACCAGCTTCGTCAGCTGCGCGGTCTGCGCGGTGAACTCCTTCTTGAACTCGCCGGTCGCGCCCTTCAGCACATCGCCGCTGTCCCGGTCGTAGTGCCGGTAGTCGAGCGAGGTGAAGCTCAGCGCCGACTGGCGGGCCGCCGCCAGGATGTCCTGACGGCGCTGTTCGGCCGCCCGCTGGTCGGACAGCTTCAGGCCCAGCCAGACACCCAGCACGGTCGTCAGCACAGTCGCGGCGACGAGCCCCGCCGACAGCAGCCTCATGCTTCCGCCTCTCATGCCATCGGTCCCACGAGCAGCCATTGCCACGACTCCTTTCCGAACACGGTCTGTTCGCCGCCCGTCGAGCCGATCTCGACGGGCGTTCCGTCCGGGCCGGTCACGGTGCCGGTCGCCGGGTCGTAGGGGGCCACGAACGCGACCTGGCCGGCGCCTTGCCGGCCGGTCGTCGCGCCGGGCGCGTTCTGCGCTCCGCGCACGGAGGTCTTGCTGCCGCGCGGCACCGTGCAGCGCGCGTCGGTGTTCGCCGGGCGGGTACTGGTGTCGGCGGGGTCGCGCCGCGAGGTGCCGTAGCCCTGGGTGCACGCGGGAGGGTCGTCGGCGTTCACGGTCATCCCGAAGTGGGTGGTGCCGTCGCCGGGGATGACCGTGTAGCTGCCCGCCACATTGAGCGGGAGCGTGACCAGGGCCTGTTCGACGCCGGGCAGCCGCGCCACGGTGATCTGGCCTCCGCTGATGAGGTTGGCCAGTAGGACCGGCACGTTCGGCCGCGTCGACCTCAGCAGGGAGTCGACCTCCTGAGCGGCGGGCGCCGTGGTGCCGATCAGCCGGCGCAGATCGCCGTCGCTCGACTTCAGCTGTTCGGTGAGGGCGGCCAGATCGCGGGAGAACGACTTGATGGCCGAGCCCTGGTCGGCCTGTGTCTTGAGTACCTTCCGCGAGTCCTCGACGAGCGAGACCGTCTGAGGGAGCGACTGTGACGCCGACTCCACCAGCGCGTCGCCGGAGTCCACCAGCCGGCTCAGGTTCGGTCCGGTACCGGCGAACGCCTTGCCCAGCTCGTCGACGGTGACCCGCAGATCGTCCTTGCCGACGGAGTTGACCAGCCGGTCGAGGCTGAGGACCAGATCGGTGACGGGCAGCGGGGTCCGGGTGCGGCTGCGCGGGATCGGGGTGCCGTCCATGAGGTACGGTCCGCCCGACCGCCGCGGCTGGAGGTCGACGTATTGCTCGCCCACCGCCGAACGGTCGGCCACCACCGCGAGCGTGTCGGCCGGGATCCGCGGGGCGCCGTCCTCGATCTTGAGAGCCACCGAGACCCCGGACCCGGTCAGCCGCAGATCGCCCACGCGGCCCACCGGCACCCCGCGGTAGGTGACCTCGGCGCCGGAGAAAATGCCCCCGGACTCGGCGAAGTCGGCGCGCACGGTGTACCCGCGGTGCAGGACGTCGTCCACCAGGCCCGTGTATCGGGCGCCGACGTACGACACCCCGAGGGCGGTGACGGCCGCGAAGGCGAGCAGTTGGGCCTTGACCGTACGTGTGATCACAGCAGCATCCCCTTCAGCATCAGCTCGGCGAGACCGGGATCGACCCCTGGCGGGAGGCGACGCGAGCCGCCCCCGGTGCCGTAGGCGGCGTGGCACACCGGCGGGCACAGCAGGCTGCTGCCGTCGGATGGCGTCGAGGGCGCGGAGGGCACGGTCGGGGCGGACGGCAGGGACGGGGTGGACGGCAGCGGGGGAAGGGACGGCAGGGACGGGAGAGGGGTGGGAGTGGGGACGCCGGGCAGACGCGGTTTCCCGGGGGCCGGGGACTTCCCGCCCTTGCCGGGCTTGCCAGTGACGTTGCCGTAGAGGTCCGCCAGGTCGAGGTCGGCGGTGATCTTCAGGTTGACGTAGTCGCCCTTGACGGCGTCCGTCGCATTGCGCGGGAACGGGTACGTGGTGAGGATCTCGAGGGAGTCGGGCAGGTCGTCGCCCGCCTTGTTCAGCTCCCGCAGGATGGGCTGGAGCTTCCTCAGGTTCGCGACGGTGTCGTCGTGGGAGGCGTTCACCACCCTGGTGGCCGTCCTGCCGAGCCCGGACAGGGCGGTGAGCATCTTCGTCAGGTCCTTTCGCTGGTCGGCGAGGGCCTTCAGGGCGGGCGGCATGGTGTCGACGGCCAGGGCGATCGTCTTCTTCTCCTTCTTAAGCCGCTTCGCGAGCCGGTCGACGCCCTTCAGCGCGCGCACGATCTCCGCCCGCTGGTCGTCGAGGCCGCCGAGGAACGTGTCGAGCTGCTTCAGCAGGGACCTGACCCGGTCCTCGCGGCCGCTGAGGGCCCTGTTCAACTCGACGGTGATCGTCTTCAGCTGGGCCACCCCGCCGCCGTTGAGCAGCGCGGACAGGGCCGACAGCACCTCCTCGACCTCCGGGTTGCGGCCGCTGCGTGACAGCGGGATGCGGTCGCCGTCGCGGAGCCGTCCGAGGGGCCGCGTGCCGGCCGGCGGGGACAGGGCGACGTACTTCTCGCCGAGCATGCTGGTCTGCCTCAGATCGGCGACCGCGTTACCGGGCAGCTTCACCGAGTCGGCGACCCGGAGCCGCACACGGGCGTGCCAGCCGTCCAGTTCCACCTTCTCGACCGCGCCGACGGTGACGTTGTCGACCTTGACCGCCGACTGCGGCACCAGGTCCAGGACGTCCCGGAACTCGACGGTGACGTGGTAGGCGTGACCGTCCGAGGCGGCGCCGCCGGGGAGCGGGACGTCGTACCAGCCGTTGAACTCGCAGCCGGTCAGCAGCAGCGAGCCGATCGCCGTCCAGGCGGCCATCCGCCCCTTGCGCCGCGCGCTCATGCCGGTGCCTTCAGGATTCCGCCGAGGGTCCTGTCGACCGTGCCCGTCGACAGGGGAGCCGACGGAACCTCGGGGAGGGAGTCGAGGAGCTTCTTCAGCCCGGCACAGTTGTCGTGGTCCTTGCCGGTCGTCTTCAGGATCGAGCAGAGAAGGGATGACGGATCCTGCGAGGCCTGTGCGTTGTTGCGGGTGTCGAGGGTGCCGGCGGCGGGGTTGTAGGCGTTCTGCAGGTTCGACAGGCCCGTGGGGGCGACGGTCAACAGCTCCTCCAAAGCTTTCCGTTGGGTGACGAGGACCTTGGTGACCTTGGCCAGGCCCCGCACGTCCGAGGTCAGCGCCTTCTTGTTGCCCTTCACGAAGCCGGACACGTCGCCGAGCGCGGCGGCCAGGTACTTCAGCGCGGCCGCGAGATCCTTGCGCTCCCCCGCGAGCTGCCCGGCCACGACGGCGAGGTCACTGTTGAACGACCGCACGCTGGTGTCGTCCGCCGCCAGCGCGGCCGTGAACACCTGGAGGTTCCGCACGGTCCCGAACAGGTCGCCGCGCCCGTCGGACAGCGTGGTGACCGCCTGGGACAGGTCCCGCACCGTCCTGTTGAGGTTCTCGCCCTGCCCCTGGAGGTTGTCCGCGCTCACCCCGAGCAGCCGGGACAGCGAGCCCTTCTTGTTGGCACCGTTCGGGCCGAGCGCCTCGGCGGTGGTGTGCAGACTGTCGAAGATCCGGTCGAGTTCGACGGGGACGGCGGTACGGGACTCAGGGATGACGTCTCCGTCCCGCAGCACCGGTCCCTTGCGGTACACCGGCAGCAGCTGCACGTAACGGTCGCTGACCACGGAGGAGTTGACGATGGCGGCCTGTGCGTCGGCGGGGATCCTGCGGCCCCGGTCGTACTCCAGCTCCACCCGTACCCGGTCGCCCTCCGGCGTGATCTTCCTGACCTCGCCGATGCGGACACCGAGGACGCGGACGTCGGAGCCGGGGTAGATGCCGACGGTGCGCGGAAAGTACGCCGTGACGCGGGCGGGGCCGGGGCCCGGCCAGAGGACCACGGCGAGGCCGATGATGATCGCGAGCGCGGTGAACAGGGCGAGAAGTCTGCGGGTCATCGGGTGCCTCCCGTCCTTGGCGTGACCGGGGCGGCGACCAGGTTCTGGATGTAGGAGTCGAACCAGCGCCCGTTGCCGAGGGTGTTGGTGAAGAGTCGTACGTAGGGGGCGAGCAGCCGGACGCTGCGGTCGAGGCTGGTCTGGTTGCGTTCGAGCATCGTCACGAAGGTGTTGAGGTTCTTCAGCGCGGGACCGATCTCCTTGCTGTTGTCGTCGACCAGACCGGACAGCTCGATGCCCAGCAGCGCGGAGCTCTTGAGCAGCGCGTGGATCGCCGTGCGCCGCTTCTCGATCTCCTTGAACAGGGCGTCACCGTCCTTCACCAGCGCGGAGAAGTCCTTGGTGTGACCGGCCAGCACCTTGGTGACTCCGTTCGCGTGGTCGAGGAGCCCGCGCAGCGCCTTGTCACGGGCGGCGACGCTCCGGGAGATCCGCGACAGCCCCTTGATCGACGCCCGCACCTCCTCTGGGGAGTCCTGGAAGGTGACGGAGATCGTGTCCAGTGCCTTCGCCAGCCGGCCGGTGTCGACCTCCTCGGTGGTGGTCGTAAGGTCGCTGAAGGCCTGGACGACGTCGTAGGCCGACACGGTCCGCCGGAGCGGGATCTCGCCGCCCGCCTTCAGCTGACCGGGTCCCTTCGGGTACAGGGCCAGGTACTTGGCGCCGAGGATCGTCTTGACCCGGATCGCCGCACCCGTGTCGGTACCGAACGCCGGGCGGCCCTTCACTTTGAAGGTCACCTTGACGTGGTCGCCGTCCAGGTCGACGGCGTCGACCTTGCCGACCTTGACCCCGGCGATCCGCACCTCGTCGCCCGGCTTGAGTCCGCCGGCCTCCGAGAAGGCCGCGCTGTAGGTGTCACCGCCGCCGATCAGCGGCAGGCTGTCGGCGTTGAAGGCGGCAACGGTGAGCAGCGCGAGGACGGTGAGGCCGACCGCGCCGACGACGACCGGACTGCGCTCCCGGAAGGGCTTCGGACGTAGCCGCCCGAGCCGGATCCTGGGCAGCTTCGGCGGCAGTACGCGCACCTTTACGAGGGGTTCGGGGCGGGGTGCGCGCCTGGGTAGCAGCCTGGGGAGTTTCGGCAGCTTCGGCGGCAGGACCCGGACCCTCACCAGCGGCTCGGGGCGGGGTGCGCGCCTCGGCAGCAGCCTGGGAAGCCTCGGCAGCTTCGGCGGCAGGACACGCACCTTCACCAACGGCTCGGGGCGGCGGGCGGTGCCCCGCCCGATGCGCGTGCTCATCCGCCGCACCTCGCCCGTGCCACGTGCATGTCCGGGGTGATCACCTGCTTCGTCTTCGGCAGCACGATCCGGCCGTCGAAGTCGCAGAGGTAGAAGTTGAACCACGAGCCGTACGAGGCGGTGCCCGTCAGTTTCTCGAGCTTGTTCGGCAGCCGCTTCAGGACGCCCTCCACGGTGTTCTCGTTCTTGTTCAGCGTTCCGGTCAGATCGCCGATCCCGGCGATGTCGTCCTTCAGTGGTGGACGCGCGTCCTTCAGCAGCCCCGACGTCACGTCCGTGAGGTCGCCGATGCTCACCAGCGACTCCCCGATGGGCCTGCGGTCGGCGGACAGCCCCGACACCACCCGGCGCAGCTGCGTGAGCAGACCGGAGAACCGGGAGCCGCGCTTGTCGAGCGTCTCCAGGACGGTGTTGAGGTTGCCGATCACCGACCCGATCAGCTCGTCGCGGTCGGCGAGGGTGCTGGTGAGCGAGGCCGTGTGCGCGAGCAGGCTGTTCACCGTGCCGCCCTCGCCCTGGAGGGTCCGGACGATCTCGGTGGCGAGCTGGTTGACGTCGCTCGGGCTGAGCGCGGCGAACAGCGGCTTGAAGCCGTTCAGCAGGGCGTTGAGGTCCAGTGCCGGCTGGGTCCGGGAAAGCGGGATGGTGCCGCCAGGGCGCAGCCGGGCGGTGACGTCGCCCGGGCCCTCGGTGAGCGCGACGTACCGCTGCCCGACCAGGTTGCGGTAGCGGACGACCGCGCGGGTCCCGGCGAGCAGCGGCCGGTCCGCGCTGACGGTGAAGGTGACCTCCGCCAGGGTCCGGTCCTTGATCCGGATACCCTCGACCTCCCCTACCCGCACTCCGGCCACCCGGATGTCGTCGCCGGTCTCCAGCCCGGTGACGTCGGTGAACACCGCGTGGTAGGTCTCCTTGGAGGTGAGGGAGACGTTGACGATGGTGGCGGCGAGCAGCGCCGTCGCCGCGATCGTGACCAGCGCGAAGAGGCTGAACTTGACCAGCGGGGCGGCGGTCTGCCGGGCTCCTGACCTGCTCAAGCGACACTCACCGCCGTTCCGCGCGCGAGCGGCCCGAACAGCAGAGTCGCCACGGGCGGCACCTGGTCCGCGGGGACGCCGATGACGGGGGCCACGAGGGAACCGACGGCCCGCTGCTCGGCCCGGGTGGCGGACACGCCGGAACCTCCGGGAGGTGTGCCGCCGGAACCTCCGGCCGACGTGCCGTCGTGGAGACGGGGCTTCGGCCCGGGCACCTGCGGATGCGGCAGGCCGCGGCAGTCCGGTCCGGACCGCTCGCCGTACACCGGCTCCTCGCCGGGCCGGTACGCGCCCTGGGGCCGGACGACCTCGAGGGTGATCCGCATCTCGCCGCCCCGGAACGCGTCCTCGGACGCCTTCTCCTGCCGGACCAGGCCCTGCGACAGGCACGGGTACTCCGGGGAGTAGCGGGCGAACAACTCCAGCGTGGGGCGGGAGACCCGGCCCAGGGTGATCAGCCGGTCGCCGTTCTCGGTCAGGAAGTCGTTCGCGGTGCCCGCCACGGAGGCGGTCGCGCGCAGAGCCGATGCCAACTGGTCCTTCTTCTCGACGATCGTCCGGCTGGTGGTGACCGTGTTGCGCAGAATGCGCATCAGGTCCGGGGCGGCGTCGCCGTACAACTCGGCGACGTCCGCGAACCGCGTGATGTCCTCCTTGAGGGAGGGCATGTGCGGGTTGAGGCGGCGCAGATAGCTTTCGACCCGGGCGAGGTTGCCGCCGATCCGGTCGCCGCGCCCCTCCAGTGCGGTGGCGAACGCCGAGAGCGTGGCGTTGAGTTCACCCGGCCGGACCGTGCGCAGCAGCGGCAGCAGGTCGTTCATCAGCTGCTGCACCTCGATGCCGACCTTCGTGCGGTCCTGGGGGATCACGTCACCCGCACGGATGGGCCGGGCCGGCGGGTGCGCGGCGCCGGCGGGAGCGACCAGGTCGACGTACTTCTCGCCGAACAGCGTCTTGGGCAGCAGCCGCGCGTGCACGTCCGAGGGGATGTACGACACGTACTGCGGCTTGAGCGCTATGTCGAGGGTCGCCTTCGTGCCGTCGGCGTGCACCGCGCGCACCTCGCCGACCAGCAGCCCGCGCAGTTTGACGTCGGCGCGCGGGTCGAGCTGGTTGCCGAGGGCGTCGGCCTTCAGCGTGACGGGCACGACGGAGGTGAACGCCTGCTGGTAGACGGCCACCGCGAGCGACAGCAGCAGCGCGAGCACGGCGAGGAACGCGATGCCGTACAGCCTGAGCCTCGTTCTGTGCGTGTGCACCGCTCTCACCCCGCTATCCGTACGGTCGTGTTGGCGCCCCAGATCGCGAGGCTCAGGAAGAAGTCCAGGACGTTGATGGCGACGATGGAGGTCCGCACCGCCCGGCCCACCGCGACGCCGACACCGGCCGGGCCGCCGCTCGCGTGGTAGCCGTAGTAGCAGTGCACCAGGATGATCAGCAGGGCGAAGACGATCACCTTGCCGAAGGACCAGAACACGTCGACGGGCGGCAGGTACTGGTGGAAGTAGTGGTCGTACGTGCCGGTCGACTGCCCGTAGTAGCCGGTGGTGATGGTGCGGGCGGCCAGGTACGAGGACAGCAGCCCGATAACGTACAGCGGGATCACCGCGACGAAGCCGGCGATCATCCGCGTCGTCACCAGGAACGGCAGCGACGGGACGCCCATCACCTCCAGCGCGTCGGTCTCCTCGCTGATCCGCATCGCGCCGAGCTGCGCGGTGAACCCGGCGCCGACCGTCGCGGACAGCGCGAGTCCGGCCACCAGCGGGGCGATCTCCCGGGTGTTGAAGTACGCCGACAGGAACGCCACGAAGTTGGAGGTGCCGAGCTGGTTGAGGGCCGCGTAGCCCTGGAGGCCGACCTCGGTGCCGGTGAAGAAGGACAGGAACGCGATCACGCCGACCGTGCCGCCGACGACGGCCAGCGCGCCGCGCCCGAAACTCACCTCGGCGAGCAGCCGCAGGATCTCCTTCTTGTAGCGGCGCAGGGTGCGGCCCGTCCAGGCCAGGGAGCGTCCGTAGAAGGACAGCTGCGCGCCCAGCTCTTCGAGCGAGCGCAAGGGGCGATCGAGGAGTTCTCGTGGTCTCATCGGCTAACCCCTCTGCGGGACGACCTGGAAGTACACGGCGGTCATCACGAAGTTGGTCACGAACAGCAACATGAAGGTGATCACCACGGACTGGTTGACGGCATCGCCCACGCCCTTCGGGCCGCCCTGCGCCGTCAGCCCCTTGTACGAGGCGACGATCGCCGCGATGGCCCCGAACACCAGCGCCTTGATCTCCGCCGCCCACAGGTCGGACAGCTGGGCGAGGGTGGTGAAGGACGCCAGGTAGGCGCCGGGCGTGCCGTGCTGGAGGACGACGTTGAAGAAGTAGCCGCCCGCGACACCGACCACCGAGACGAGGCCGTTGAGCAGCACGGCCACGACCATCGACGCCAGCACCCGCGGTACTACGAGCCGGTGGATCGGGTCGATGCCGAGCACCTGCATCGCGTCGATCTCGTCCCGGATCTTGCGCGCCCCGAGGTCCGCGCAGATCGCCGTGCCGCCGGCGCCCGCGATCAGCAGCGCGGTGACGATCGGCGAGGCCTCCCGCAGCACGGCGAGCACGGACGCGGCACCGGAGAAGGACTGCGCGCCCAACTGCCTGGTCAGGCTGCCGATCTGCAGCGCGATGACCGCCCCGAAGGGGATCGAGACCAGAGCCGTCGGCAGGATCGTGACACTCGCGACGAACCACGCCTGCTGGATGAACTCCCGCGCCTGGAAGGGCCGTCGGGGCAGGGACCGGACGACGTCCAGCGCCATCGCGAAGAGGCTGCCAGAGTGCCGGAGCGCCCCCGTCGGGGAGAACCTCATGGGCCCGTCACCCCCGTCGCGCGCAGCTCCGTCTCACGTCTCGCGATCGCCTCCCAGCGGGGCGGGCGGGTGATGCCGGGGCCGGGGAGCAGCCGGGGAGCGGGCGCGTCGGCCGGGTCGTCCTCGTCGATCTGGGCCAGCTCCTGCTCGACCTGGGCCGCGTCCTTCTCCTCCGCCATGCCGATCGGCCCCTGCATCCGGCCGTTCAGGAACTGCCGTACGACGGGCTCGTCACTGGCCAGCAGCTCCTCGCGGGGCCCGAACATCACCAGCTCGCGCCGGAAGAGCAGCCCGATATTGTCCGGGACCTGGCGGGCGGAGGCGATGTCGTGGGTGACGATCAGGAAGGTCGCGTCGATCTGCGCGTTGAGGTCGACGATGAGCTGGTTGAGGTAGGCCACGCGGACCGGGTCCAGGCCCGAGTCCGGCTCGTCGAACAGGATGATCTCCGGGTCGAGGACCAGGGCACGGGCGAGTCCGGCGCGCTTGCGCATACCGCCGGAGATCTCGCCGGGCAGCTTCCCCTCGGCGCCGATCAGCCCGACCATGTCCATCTTCTCGAGGACGATCCGCCTGATCTCGCTCTCGGACCTGCGGGTGTGCTCGCGCAGCGGGAAGGCGATGTTGTCGTAGAGGTTCATCGAGCCGAACAGCGCGCCGTCCTGGAACAGCACTCCGAACAGCTTCCGCACCTCGTACAGGTCGCGCTCGCGGAGCCTGGTGATGTCCCGGCCCTGGATCGTGATGGAGCCCCGCTCCGGCTTCAGCAGTCCCACGAGCGTCTTGAGAAACACCGACTTGCCCGTCCCCGAGGGGCCGAGCATCACCGAGACCTCCCCGGCCGGCAGCGTCAGCGAGACGTCCTGCCAGATGACCTGGTGGCCGAAGGACTTGGTCAGCCCTTCCACACAGATCTCGACACCCATCCGGTATCACCCTTCGCCCGTGGAGCAGCTCCGACATCTGCTCTACGGGGAGGGGAGGGGTGTCCGTCGCGGCGGACGAAGAATTTTTTTGCGGACGTGGGTGCGGGGCGCTACGGCAGCTTCGGCGACGGCGTGCGCGAAGGGGTCCCTGGGGCGGGGACGGAGAGCGGGGCGGCCGGTGCGGCCGAGGCCGGGGGAAGCGACGGGAGCGACGGGACGGCCGGCTTCGTCGGCAGGTCCGGCACGGCGGTCGGCAGGTCCGGCGCGGCGGCCGTCAGAACCGGCGCGGAGGGCACCTGCGGAACCCGCGTCACCGACAGCTTCGGGAGCGCGGACGCGGACACGTCTGGCAGGGAAGGCACCTTCGGTGCCTCCGACCCCGGCAGCAGTGACGTTTCTCCGGTGGGTGAGGGCGTCCGGACCCAGTCCCCCGGCGCCGAGGGGGAGGTGGCGGGCGTCCCAGGGGTACGCCCCCGGCCCGCGGCCTCGCCGCTCAGGACCTGCGCGTCGCTGGATGTGGCCGGTCGAGGCACCGGACCGCTCCCGTGTCGGCCCCCGTCGAGCGCGAAGGGCATCACGAACCCCGCCACCACCAGGGTCGCCGCCGTCGAGGTGATCGCGACCGCCTGAGCATTGCCGCCCCCGCGCATCCGCCCGCGCCCGACCAGGAACAGCACCAGCCCGAGCGTCCCGGCCAGTGAGGCGCGCAGCGTCCGCCGGGCCCGGGCCAGCAGCGACTCGACTGTCCGGTAGCTGAGTCCCATCCGCACCGCGACCTGGCTCACGTCCAGGTCCTCGGACCTCAACCGAAGCGCCTCCGCCTGCCGGGCGGGCAACTCACCACTGCGCACGGCGAGCCACTTCGCCTCGGCCCGGTCGCACACCACCTCCTCGACGGGTACCGGGCCCGGCGCGATGAGCGTGGGGCGGGTGCCCACCTCGGCCTCGCGGTTGACCTGCCGGTACCGGTCGACGCAGAGCCGCATCGTCACCGTCGTCAGCCAGGCGCCGAGCCGCTCGTCGTCGAGGTGCGGGCGCTCCGCCGCTCGCAGCATCGCCTCTTGAACGGCGTCCTCGGCGTCCTCTTGGCTCATGGACCGTCGCCGGGCCACCTTGAGCAACTGCTCGCGATGGCTCCACATGCGCTGCCAACGCTCGTCGGCGGCCGCTGTGTCCGCAGGCATGTCCGTCGCCATGAGGGCCCCTTCGCACTCGCCCGCCGGTCCTTTGCTTCCGGCCGTGGCGACATTACCGCCGAGTAGTGGCAGTTGTGGAGGGGGAGGCACCCATCATGTTTCAGCCGTTGCCCGTGGTCAGCGGCCCCACGTCGGGCAGCACACCGCCGCCGGGCAGCGTGAGGGTCGGTTCGGGGACCGGAACCAGCGGCGTCCTGGTCTCCTTCGGGACGCCCGGCTTGGGGGACGGGCTGGGGGAAGGTGGGGTGGGCGGCATCGACGGCGAGCGCGAAGGACCGGGGCCCGGCTTCCGGTCATCCGACGGCTTCGCCGGTGAGGGCTTCGACCTCTTCGGGCGGGACGGCTCCGGCCGGTCCGCCCGGGATCCGTCGGACGCGTCCGGCACCACGCGGTGTCCGGTCAGGTAGTACGCGAACCACGCCTTGACGGTGCGCAGGTAGGCGTCCGAGTGGTTGTAGCCCAGAATCGCCCGGTCCAGGCCGGCGGGGTTCGACAGGTCCCGGCCGCCCGCGCACAGATAGCGGGCGGCGGCGAGCGCCGCGTCGTAGACGTTGTTCGGATCCGTCCGCCCGTCACCGTTGCCGTCCGCGCCCCAGCGAGCCCAGGTGGACGGGATGAACTGCATCGGACCGACCGCGCGGTCGTACACCGCGTCCCCGTCGTACGCGCCGCCGTCGGTGTCCGGCACGCTGGCGAAGGCACCGCCGGTCAGCCGCGGGCCGAGGACGGGTGTCACAGTCGTACCGTCCCGGGTCACCCGGCCGCCCTGTGCCTGCCCGGACTCCACCTGGCCGATCGCGGCCAGCAGTTGCCAGCGCAGCCGGCAGTGTGGCGCGCTGCGCGCCAACTCCCCCTCGGCACGCCGGTACGCGGCGAACACGGTCGCGGGCAGGGCGCCACCGCCCGCCACCTCCTGTGCCGAACCCTTCTTCCGCGTTCGTACCGGGGGAAGACCGGTGCGGTACGGGGTGTCGCCGGACATGCTGAGGCCGTGCTCGGGAGGTGCCGCCTCCCGCCCAGGCTCTGCGGCCTCGGCAGAGACCGCCCTCGGCGCCTGCGACGCGGTCAGCACTGCCATCACCGCCGCCGCGATCGCCGTATCCCTAGCACCCCTCAGTGCCTGCTTGAGTGCACGCGCTGCCACTGTGCCCCCTCCGTGGTTGAATCCGTCGTCTGCTCTACGCGGCCGGAGGTCAGGTCCGTCGCGCGAAACTGGAGGGATCGGGCGGCTGCCTCTGCTGGAGCGGAGTACGCATGCGTGTCTCTCAAGGTCTCAGGGGGAAGGGATCCCCGTTACGCTGCAGGAGCGAACCCTGGGACCCAGGGACCTCGTGGCTCCCCCTTGCTCCCTATGAATGCAATGGCTGGTCACGTTTAGGGTCCAGGTTGGCCAGCCGGTTCCATGTGGTGACGGACCGCTCGGCGAGGGCGGACATGGACGGTCCGCAGGGTGCGATCCCGACGAAGCTGACCATATCGGCAGTCGCGGCAGTGCGAACTTGCGGCGCCGGTCGGCGGTCACGGCGACGAGAGTGTTGCGATGACGGTCGCGCAGAACGCCGACGACCCCTGCACTCTTCTTTCTCTCACGCCGAGGGTGACGTGCCCCCTGCCCAGCGGGTCAGCATGCCGATGGCCTCCGCACGGTCGGCTGGGGACAGCTCCGCTATCGCGGTGCTGTGGTTTGCGTCGGGCGCCCAAAGGAGGCGGGCGTCCCGGGCGCCGGGCCGGAAGGGCTCGGCGACCGAGGGGTCCTGGGCGCCGTTGACGAACAGCAGACGGCTGCCGTGACGGTGGACCCAGCGGTCGATGTCCGGCATGGCCTCACGATCGAAACGCATCGGGATGTCGCGCGGGACGAACGTACGGGGCTCGCCGGCGTCCGGGTACCGCAGGAGACCGGACAAGTGCCGGGTGGGGAAGCTGACGTACCCCAACTGGGTACCGAGTTGGTAGAAGTACGTGATGTAGTGCTGCAGGGCCGTGTCGGCGTAGAGGGCCAGGCCCGTGATGTCGTCCAGCCACGCGTACAGCTCGTCGGCACCGCAGTCCGAGCCGGGTATGGCGGCGCGGTCCGCAGCGGTGTTGCGCTGCCAGAACATGAACGGCGCTCGAATGACGGCGATTTCGAGGGCCTTGTCGGCGCTGCCGACGATGCGGAACGAGGTGTTGTTCGCGGCGGCCCAGGACTCGTAGCGGGCGACCAGGTCGGAGCGGCGCAGCAGAGCCTGCCGCTGCACGGTCCGCAGGGCTTCGCGGCACTCCGCGCTGCCCACGCTCTCCAGGAACCGCGCATACGCGGTGTCGTCACGGTCGTCGACGTTGTTCGGGGCGGAGTAGGCCACCGTGCCGTCCACGTCGCCGGGGTGGAAGCGGCGGTGGTAGACGCTGGTCATGCCGCCTTTGCTGCTGCCGGTCGAGATCCACGCGCCGCGGTAGAGCCGGCGGAAGAGGCGGACGACGCGGTGGTGGTCGTCGGCTGCCTGACGGATGGTCAGCAGGGAGTGGTCGGCGTTCGCCGGGCGCGAGGTCCCGAAGAAGCGGTGCTCGACCTGAAGCTGGTTGCCGCCCAGCAGCACGGTCGGTTCAGCCCGCCGGGGCGTGAGCACCGCCTCGTAGCCTGTGCTGAACAGGACGGTGGGGCGGTCGACTGAGGTGTGGAGCAGGGTCAGGCGCTGTTCGAAGGTCCCGGCCGCGGGGTTCGTGTGGTCGGCCGGCTGGCGCAGGCCGAGGACGAAGAAGCGGTATCCGGGCTCGGCGCCTTGGCGTTCCTCGATCACCCTCAGCCCCGGCAGGGCCCGCAGGGCGGTCAGAATGTCGTCGCCGCCGAGGCGGGTGCGGGACCTCCCCGCGGCAGTCGCGGGTGCGGCCGCCGTTACGGCGAGGCCCGCGGTCGCCGCCGCCGAGGTCAGAAGGCGCCGTCTCGTCCACGTGTGCATGTGATTCCTCCTGTGCGGCGGCCGCCGCGACGGCACCGGATACTCGAGCGGCGCAGCGGTCTCTTCCTTGACTGGCTGACCGTTCCAGTACAGCCGTCGGGCGCCGCAGCAAGATCCCGCGCGCGGGGGGACTGTCTCCCCCGCGTGGGGGAGATCTTCCGCGAACGTCCCTCCGGTCTTGACGAGGAAGCTGCTGCCGGTCGTCGAGGACCAGGTCGGCGAGCGGATGCCGGTCGAGGTGATCCGATGCGTGCCCGGCCGCTCGACCTCAGGGTGCGGGGTGGGATCGACGTCATCGGCAAGATGTCCGACGCCAGCGCTTCGGCACCGAGGGCAACACATTCTGCATGCGTTTCTCAGGCCTGGCCTGGCCTGAGACGACCTGGAGTCCCTCTTCGAGCCGGACGAGGCGCAGTTCGAGCACGACGCACTCATGCAGAAGATCGGCCTGGTGACGAGCAGATGCACCGGCTGATCCAGTGCGCAGTGCGGTCCGAGCCGGAGAAGGACCTCCACGCCCGAGATCTACAACTTTCGTCGAAGCCATCGGCCGGTTCGTCGCACATTTCGCGTACGCACCGCATGCAGCATTCGTCCCCCTCGCCCGGCGCGGGGCGTGCGGGAGATACCTGGTGCACCGCGCGACGCAGGGCTGCATGGGAAAGGCGCGAAGTTGGCGCCTGTCACAGCGCCGGTTCGGGTTGCACAGGGTTCGCCGGAAGCCCCAACGTCCCTGTCGGAAGGCCCGGCGAGGGGAGCGTTGCGCTGCGCGGCGCGGTCCCCTCGCCGGCGCGGGCTGGCGCTCGGCGGGGGCAGCACCGGCCGACGAGAAGCTGGCCGGATGCCCGGCCATGTGGCCTGCTCCGGCGCGGTGGGCTGGTCGGCGGTGCACTGTGGTCATGCCAGCCACCTCGGTGCTTCCTTTCGTCAGCGCAACACTCGGCGAAGGCCCCGCATGTCCCTACGGGCGGCCACGAGCCGAGGAAGGCGTCGATCGGATAACCTGACCGCTGCCTCGGCGCGGACGATGACGCTCCAGGTCTCGGGTCGGGCGCATGCGTTGCCGAGGCCTCGCCCGGGTGCGTCCGGCAGCCGCGAAGGGGAAAGATGTTCGGCAGACACCTGATAGTGGCCGGGGTGACGGCGGTCCTCGTGGCGGGGCTCGTCGCGTGCTCCGGCGGGAGCGGGGGTGCCGACGGGGGCACGGGCTACGTGGTCGGCGCGGACAACAGCGGCGGCGCCGTCACCGGGCAGACGCCGCCGGAGCCGGACACCGTGTCCGGGCGCCGGGACACGGTCCGCCACCTTTCCGTGAAAACCGCCCGGGCCACCCGCCCGCACCTGGTCAGGAAGTGCACCACCGGCACACGGCGGGTCAGGCACACGTCGAGCTCGGGCACGGGCACCAGGCGGCGAACCCGCACCTGGTACACCACCGAGCGGCACCAGTCCTGCAGGAAGGTCCGCAGCGGCACCGAAAGCTACCGGCGGGTAGTCCGTCCGGAGAAGTGGTGCGTGCGTCTGGACGACGTGGACGGCGACAGGGCCAGGGACGACATCTGGTACCGGGTCACCAGCGCGGTCTACGACGACGCGCTGGGCACGAACGAGCACGCCCGCATGGAGTTCACACCGGCCGGCACCGGCTGCTGAGTAGGGTGGCCGACAGCGGGGCGGTGGGCTGGTCGGCGGTGCGCTGCGGTTGGGCCGCGCGTGCTGTTTCAATCCTCGCTCGTCCTTGCCCGAGTCACGTTGGTCAATCCCTGCAGAGCGTGGTGCGCATAGCTTCACGTACGTGCACGGTGTCTGTGTGAACCTTCAGCCACGCACCTTCGTATCCCGGCGCTCCGGGGAGGCCTCCACCAATGACTTCGTCGCGAAGGGAGAGCAGGGCACGCACAGGCTCGTTCATCAAGGGGTTGATCGTTTTCGGCGCGCATAGTTCCCATGAGCGCCGAATCAGCCGGTAAGTGAAGCAGACTGAGACAGAAGATCAGTTTGGGGTTGACCTCAAGTCTGCTTGAGCTTCTAGGTTCGGGGGTGCCGATGTCGACGTACCGGAGAGGAACGGCCATGAGGACGCTGGTGCTGGGAAGGTCGCCCGCCAGGGTGACGGAGGTACTGGCCACGCTGCGTACGGACGGCTTTGACGCGGAGGGAGTGAGCACCGACGAGGAGGCCCAGAAACTTTTGGAGAGCGAGGAGTTCGGGGTTCTGATCATTGGAGGGGGCGTGGAGCCGGACTCCCGCGCCACACTCAAGGAGATCGCGGCGAAGCACCGGGTGCAGCGGGTGATCGATGGCGCGCTGACGCAGCCGTTCGACGCCTACGTGCGGCGGGAACTCGAGCCGCTGATCCGGGAGGCTGCCGCCAAGGGGTGACGACGAACGGCCATCGACGCCTCCGGATGAACAAGAGGGTTCCAGACCATACAGGGGTACTACGGCCCGTCCGTCGCCGACACACACATTCGCAACAGGCCCTAACGGGTGTTGCACAAGGCCGTGATCTGGGCATCTTCTAGGTATGGCCGCGGTGTTGTGCTGAGCGGGTGTGGGTGAAGACGTGATGGGGCTGCGAATGACGCATTTTCGGGTCTGTGGGAGGTAGTGCGGGAGCGCGGCGGTAACGGGACGTTGCGGGGCCAGCCGTGGTCGTTGCTAATGGTCGCGGTGTCTACCGAACGAAACTGACCATGCGGCAGCTCGGCCCGTTGCTCTGTGTCTCCGCCTCCACTGTGTGCGGTGTGTTCCAGCGGCTAGGACCGCTGCTTGCGCTCGAGCCGGTCTTTCCTGCGCGGCGGACGCCCCAGACCGGATGTGGAATCGTGGACGGCACCCTGGTGCCGATCCGTGACCGCGGTGTGGGCGCCTCATCCCATAACTACCGGTTCTCAGCAGGGGCCCAGCAGCGCGGAGGGCCACCGTTCGGCCGCCGCATCGACTCTCCGTGCGATCCCGGCCCCTCGGCTGAGTACGCTCATCCCTCGTACTCAAGGGGAGGGATCATGCGAGACAGAACAGCCAAGCCGGTCAGAGCGGCTTGGGTGCTGGCGAGCGGAGCGGCGGCCCTGACGCTGCTCACGGCAACCGCGGCCCACGCGGAAGGGAAGGGGGACATCCGGGTCACGGCCGGCGTCGTCAACGACGGCAAGAACGTAATCATCGGTACGTCCCAGCGCGTCACCTACCCGATCGCCATCACCATCCGGGACAACTCCGGGGTGAAGGGTCTGTCGCACGTCAGCGTGTTCAACAAGAGCAACGGCTGGGGCTTCAGCGACTGGACCGGCACCAAGTGCGTGAAGAAGAGCCACACCACCTCGGTGTGCACGGCCACCATGACGATCGCGCCGCAGTGGCTTCCCGACAGCCTGCCCGAGGATGTCGACCACGCGGCGGGCCTTTGGCAGGTCAACGCCACGGTCAGGGCGAACGACGGCGACTACTGGATCTCGGACGACATCGCCGAGTTCAAGATGAAGCGCGCTTCCAGACTCACCACGGACGCCGCGCCCGAGCCCGTCGTCAAGGGCGCCCAGCTCACCGTCTCCGGCAAGCTGACCCGGGCGAACTGGGAGCACCTGAAGTACTACGGGTTCACCGGCCAGGACGTGAAGCTCCAGTTCAAGGCGGCCGGCGCCGCCCACTACCGCACGGTGAAGACGGTGCGGACGGGCGACTCCGGGAAGCTCAGCGCCAAGGTCCCGGCGACCTCGGCCGGTAGCTGGCGCTGGCACTTCCCCGGCACCACGACGACCGCGCGGGTCACGTCCGCCGGGGACGCGGTCTCGCTGAGGTAACCGGCCGGCGAATCGGCGGCACCGGCCCGCCCGTCCGCGACGCACGGTGCGGACGGGCGGGCCGGTGGACACGGGATGAGTGAGGGCTTCAAGCCGCGGCTTGCGTCACAATTCGCCCCGCTCGTACGGCCGTTCACCTGCCAAGGGCGAGTGACACGACACTCTTGATCGTCTTCTGAGCGGCGCCTAGGCTCTCATGCCCATGGAGATGGGGGATCCGGATCGCGGGCGGCGGGCATGGCACGATGGGTTGGTCAAGCATCGTGTAGCCGCAACTCTGCTGGCCGGGGCGGCGGTGCTGGTCGCTCTGGGCACGATGTTCGTCGTACTGCCGGGTGTGGTGGTCGACCACGATCTCGCCGGGGCGAGCATCGCCGCGCAGGATCGGCTGAAGGCGGTGAACGATGTCCGTACGACGCTTCTGCAGGTGGTCGGTGGTCTGGTCGTCCTCTTCGGCGCGTACGCCACCTGGCGGCAACTGCGGGTGAGTCAGGACGGTTTGCGCGCCACCCAGGAGGGCTACGTCACCGACCGATTCAGCCGGGCCGTCGACCAGCTCGGCAGCGACAAGCTGGATGTGCGCATCGGCGGGTTGCACGCGCTGTGGCGGATCGCGGAGCAGTCCGCCCGCGACCGGGAAGCCATCATCTCAATCCAGGCCGCGTATCTGCGTACACACCTGCCCTGGCCACCCACCGGGCCGGAAGCACCGGCGGCAGACGTGCCCATCAACGAGATCGCACCCCTGGAGACTCGCGCCGCCGACGCCCAGGTGGCGCTGACCGCACTCGGCGTGCTGTGCCAGCACCGGGAGCAGTCCTGGGTCAACCTCAGCATCACCGACTTGCGCCGGGCCGACTGCGACGGACTGTGGTTCCCCGAGGTCAACTTCGACCGCGCTTGCATGGAGGCGGCGGGCCTGTACCACGCCAATCTGACCCAGGCATCCCTGGTCTCGGTCAACCTGCGGCACGCCGACCTCACGACTGCGGTTCTCCGCCGGGCTCGGTGCGTTCTGGCCGATCTGAGGGCCGCGAAGCTGGTCGAAACCGACCTGTGTGACGCCGACTTCACCGAGAGCGACCTGCGCGAGGCAAATCTACGCAAGGCCGAGGCCCGCGGCGCGGTCTTCCACCGCGCCGACCTCCGCATGGCCGACCTGCGCGGCACCGACCTGAGCACCGCCGACCTTGCCGAAGCACGCCTCACCGGCGCCCTGGCCAGCCAGCACACCCGCTGGCCCGCCGACTTCGACCAGACGGCCGCCGGGGTCGTCCACACCGATGACCCCGGACCCGAGCCCTCGCCCCTACTCCAGCCGCCGGGGATGACGTGGCAGGCACCGCCGCTGCGGTCCTCTCCCTGACCAAGATGCGCCGGTCAAGACTGCGGCGACCGCGATCCGCCTGACCGGAGCCACTCCTCCTCACCGGCATGCTGATCGCACAGGGGCCCAGCCGCCAGGCACATCCGGGAGTCGATATTGGTCCCAAGGTCGCCGGGAACGGGCAGCACCGTCTTAGCCGTCGCCCACGTGCTGCCTGGCCGATCGTTTCGGTTTCGCGGTTTTTGAAACGCGACCCGTCTCTTCTCACGAGCAGTCGACGGGCCATGCGGTCCTCAAAAGGCAGTGATTCCCTCGGAACGCCCTTGCCAGATCCAATCACGCGCTATGGCACGGCAACCACGACGTACGCCATGCCGATGACGACAGCCAAGCAGACAACGACGACAGCAATCACGCCGATGCCTAGCAGTCCCACCACACCTGCGATCGCTCTCCAACCGATCCGGGTCATCCGCTCAGCCCGCTCGACTGCGCTCTCGTAGTCCCTGTCGTCGTACCAGTCCCGATTGGTCATGACACCCCCAACCTCGAAGCGTAGAAGGCACAGCCGAACCCCTTCCTCCGCCGACCACTCGCCCCGCTCTCATCCCGTCCGCCGTCGACCCACACGCATGTGGAGCGGGCGTGGTTCAGGGCGTCAAGGTGGAGCGCCCCACTGTACGAACGACCTGGACACCGGGGGCCGCGTCTGCTCGGCTCTGCCTGGGTCGGCAGTGAACGGGATGAGAGCGCCCCGCGAACGCCACTACGGGCCCGCAGTCGGCGACGGCGCCGTTCCATCCCGGTGCCGGCCGATCCCCCGCCGGAGGCACCGTCTTGACGGCAGGGCCCCTCTACGGGTGATCGAAATCATGACTTCCGGCCCTGTCCACGGGAAGCGCGCCCGGCGGAGCGGAGCGGAGCGCAGCCGGGGTTTGATGAGGTAGAGCAATCTGTAGCGTCTCTCGGGCTGGTGGTCATTGTCGGGTCTCGGATGATGCCTGCCGACTCGGTGGCAGGTGACGCTTGACGTTTGGCCTGGACATCGTGGCTTACTGGCTGTCATGGCGGACCACTTCCTCGAGGTCACCTCCGTGGACGAGTTCATCCGGCTGTGGGAGAGCGAGGACCCGGCCCAGTTCAACCGCCCGGCGTGGGCAGCCATGCCGCTGCCCGTCTGGTGGGACCGCGGCCCAGCGCCGACGTGGCCGACCGGGTTGACCGTGAGGTCAACCTCCAACGCTGCTTGATGCGGCACTAGGAACGGGCCCGTCTGATGACCTCGCGGGCCGCGTGGTTGCTGCGAGCTCTACTTACCACCCACGGCTTCCGGGCGCGCCCTTGAAGGGCCCTCGCACATCTTTGGTGATCCAGCCGCCGTAGAAGTCCCCTTCCTGGGCCTGCACCTCGTCGCCGCCGACAAGGCAGCGGTCGACACGGCTCGCGTAAAAGGCGAAGTAGTCCCTGAGGACCGTGTACGCGGGCTCGGGGCTTGAGTAGCTCCAGGCGGCCCGGCTTCGCACTTCGTCACCGACGATCACATCCCAGTAACGAGCGCTGCCCTTCCACTCACACCAGGTGCGGCCCTCGGTGAGCAACAGCAGATCCGACCGGACGTCCTCCGGCGGAATGTAAAAGGTCGGAGGGTGACTGGTCTCCAGTACCCGGACCGCATGTCTTGTCTCGGCCACCACGTGGCCACCGCACTCGACACGGACAAGGCGGTCGTCCGGCAGCACAGCAGGCGGCCGCGGGTAGTCCCATACGGACTCGACTCCGCCCTCGGTGAAATCGGCCATACCCTCTCCTCGTGACGCGCGAGACACACTGTTCGACACGCTCATCACCTCTTCCGTACATCACGGCCTTCCGGATGAGACGCGCCTCGAATTGGCCGGATCGGCTGTGTCGGGGGTCCTGTCAGTGATGGCCTCCGATGTGGAAGGAATCGCTTCTGGGTCCGCGGTGCGAAGCGCATGGCAGGCCCGGCGGCCCATGTCGTGCCGTACCGTCGAACGGGTGTGCACGAAACCCCCGACCAGTGCCACGTTGTCTCCCGGTAACGAGTCCCTTTGCCCCGGCGGAAGGCTGGTGCCGTGACGACGGCGAAGCCGATCCCCGATACCGCAAAGAACAGGCCGACGGTGACCGCAGTGCCCACCCGTGAAGGGAAGGGGTACACGCGATCGTGCGCGGCCTTGGCGGCAGTCAGGCAGTTGAAGTGATCGCTCGGGTGACGGCCGTGATCGCCGGGGCGGGGTGGCCGGGGAGGCGTGCCACGAGCACCCGGCGGACCTCGGGGGGGGCGCCGTCGACGCGCAGCAGGCTCACCCCGGGCGGCAGCACCGGTGCGAGCCGGGACGGCACCGTCGTCACGCCGAAGCCGCCGGCGACCAGCTCGAGCTTCGTCAGCCAGTCCCGCACGGAGTGGACGATGCGCGGCCGTCCGGGCAGGCCGGGCCAGACGCCGAGCAACGGCTCGTAGCTCGATGACGGGGTGGCGATCCACGCGGCGTCGACCAGCTCGTCGACGTGCACCGTGGTGCGTCCGGCGAACTCTCCGGTCGACGGCACCGCCACGACCAGGTCGGTGTCCGCGACGGTCTCGATGTGCAGGCGCGGTGAGTCGCCGTCGAAGGCCCGGTGGGGTGGGCGGGATGTCAGCACGGCGACATCGAGTGAGCCCGCGCGCAGCGCCCGGATCAAAGTAGGCGTGGTGCCCTCGCTGGTGGTGACCGCGACCTGCGGGCCGGCCGCCGCGAGGTGTGCGAGTGCAGCGGGCAGGATCGCCGCGCCCGCGCTCAGGAACACCCCGAGGCGCACCAGTTCGGTCCGGGGGGCGGTGCCGGTGAGCTCACGCTCGGCCGCTGCGAGAGAGGCCAGGACCGTGTGGGCGTGGCGCAGCAGGGTCAAGCCGGAAGGGGTGAGCCGTACCCCGTCGGGGCGGCGTTCGAACAGGGTGGTGTTGGCACTGCGTTCGAGGGCGGCGGCCTGGCGTGAGACGGCCGACTGCGTGTAGCCGAGTCGGGCAGCTGCCGCGGTGAAGCTGCCGGACTCAGCGATCTGCCGCAGAATCCGCAGTCCCGTGCTGGAGATGTCCATGCGATATACGCATACCACGCATGCCAGATCATCGCTTCCTGCATGCTCACCCAGCTCCTAGTGTCGATCCCCCGAGCACGGACGAACACGGAGGTCATCACGTGCGAGCAGCAGTTCTGACGCAGTTCGGCGCCCCTCTCGCGGTGCGGGAGATACCGGACCCCGAGGCCGGGGGCGGTGAGATGGTGGTCGAGGTCCTCGCCGCCAGCGTGGCGCCCTACGCGGCCGAAGTCTTCGGCGGCAAGCGAAACTACCCCCTGGTCCCTCCTGTCGTGCCCGGTGTCGGCGGCGTGGGGCGGATCATCCACGTCGGCCCGGACGCCACCCGCCTACGCGTCGGCGACCTGGTCTGGTGCGACTCGACGGTGCGCTCGCGGGACAACGCACTGACGCCCGACATCACACTCCAGGGCTGGAGCTCGCGCGGCGATGGCGGCGCGCGGCTCTCCCGCCACCTGCACGACGGTTCGTTCGCCGAGCTGATGCGGGTCCCGACGGAGAACGTCTTTCCCCTTCCCACCGTGGCAGGAGACGACCCGGCCCGCTGGGCCGCACTCACTGTGCACGCCATCCCCTACGGTGGGCTGCTCGCAGGTGGGCTCGCAGCCGGCGAGACGCTGCTCGTCAGCGGGGCCACCGGCAACCTCGGCAGCAGCGCGGTCGCAGTCGCGCTCGCGATGGGAGCGGGCCGCGTCATCGCCCCGGGCCGCAACCAGGCCGCGCTCGACCTCCTCGCGGCCCGGTTCGGTCCGCGGCTGCGCCCGATCCCGCTGACCGGAGACGAGGCCACCGACCGTGCGGCGATGTCCGCGGCGGCCGATGGCCCGATCGACATGGTGATCGACCTGCTCCCGCCAAGCGCACCCAGCTCGGCGTCGCGCGCGGCGGCCATGACCGTGCGCGAGTACGGCCGCGTTGTCCTCATGGGAGGCGTCGGCATGCTCGGTGGCGACGACCTCGCGCTCCCGTACCCATGGCTCATGCGCGACTCGATCACCGTGCGCGGGCAGTGGATGTACCCGCGCACAGCCAATGTCGGCATTATCCGGCTCCTCGCCTCGGGCACTCTCGATCTCGCCCCCGAGCGGGTCCGGTCGTTCGGTCTCGATGCCGTCAACGACGCCATCGCGTACGCCGCCGCGCACGGTGGCCCGTTCGACCGCACCAGCCTTACCCCATCGGCCGGCTGACGGCCCACTGATCCCCACCACCCGCACCACCCGCCACCATCTCGGGCAAAGGACGGCCACCGTCACCTGCGGTTATGTGGCCGTCCCGCCGCGGCATCCGCAACCGCATCGCCCGCGAGTGTGTTGAGATCCCGCGGAGGCTCGGCCGGCACCGCGGGACCACCGGGCGGGCCATGTCCTGGGTCACCGACTGCCGCCAACTCCACCACCGCTACGAACGCAAGGGCGAGCACTTCCCGGCCTTCACGAGCATCCCCTGCACCCTTGCCTGCTCTCGACATGGTGCTGATCGACGCGGAAACCGCAGGCTGGGTGTCCGCCTGGCTTGAGAACGGCGGCTCGCTCGACGCACGAGGTCCCAGCATCCTGCTCTGCTGCGTCGCCGGCCTCGATCAGGTAATAACTGTGCTCAGCCAGGCGGACGATCCTGCCCGGCATGCCGCCGAAGCCGGACTGATTACCTACATCACGACGGCCGGAACGGCGCCATCAGCCCTCCAGTCCCCGTTGACCCTTCGCCCGGTCAGTCCGCGGTGGCGACCGGCGTCTCCTGCTCGGCCGCCGGCGACGCCTGCGTGATCACTACGGAACGCCGCCGACCCCGGTCCATGAGACCGCCCGTGAAGGCGAGGCCCAGACCGGCCACGGCGAGCGCCGCGCCGACCAGGTTGGGCGCGGCCCAGCCCCAGCCGGCCGAGATGACCAAGCCGCCGAGCCAGGCACCACCCGCGTTGGCCAGGTTGAAGGCCGAGTGGTTGGAGGCCGCCGCCATCGTCGGGGCGTTCTTGGCCTTGGCCATGAGCAGCATCTGAACAGGTGTGGTGATGAGGGAGCCCATCGCGCCGATGAATGTGATCGTCACCAGGGCAGGAACGGTGCTGTGGACCGCGAAGTAGAACGTCACCAGGGCCGCGGCCAGCAGGATGAGCCCCCAGTACATCGTCGGGCGCAGTGCGCGGTCGGTGAGCGGTCCGGCGATCAGGGTGCCCAGCGTCATGCCGACGCCGTACAGTGCGAGCACCCAGGTCGTCGACGAGTCGGGGATTCCGGTCAGGTGCGTGAGCATCGGGACGAGGTAGCTGTACACGGCGAAGAATCCGCCGAAGCCCACGACGGCTGTGGCCAGACCGATGACGACCTGCTTGTTACCCATGGCCCGCAGCTCGTGCCGGATGCCGGACTGCTCCCCGCGCGGGTGGTGTGGGACGAAGGCGGCCAGCGCGGCCAGCGCGATGAGGCCGATGACGGCGACCGCGCCATAGGCGGAGCGCCAGCCCAGATGCTGGCCGAGGGCCGTGGCGGCCGGAACCCCGACGATATTGGCGATGGTGAGTCCGAGGAACATCTTCGAGACGGCGCGTGCCGCCCTGTCCGCAGCGACCAGCCGCGAGGCGACGACGGCGCCGACGCCGAACAGCGCGCCGTGCGGCAGACCCGCCAGGAAGCGGGCGGCGAAAAGCGTGCCGAAGTCGGGGGCGAGGGCCGACGCCGTGTTGCCGATCACGAACAGTCCGGTCAGGAGCAGCAGCAACCGCTTGTGCGGGACACGCGCACATATGCCCGTCAGCAGCGGAGCGCCGACGACGACACCGAGCGCGTACGCCGACACGACATTGCCGGCGTGCGGTACGGACACACCGATTCCGTCGGCGATCTGGGGCAGCAGCCCCATGGTGGCGAACTCGGTCGTGCCGATGCCGAACGCGACGACAGCCAGGGCCAGCAGAGCCAAGGGCATGGTGCAGGAGAACCTTTCAAAGACGACGGGCCGGGGACCAGGAGCGGGGGGGCGGACTCGTCCGTGGTTCCCTCGCCCGGTCGCGCCAGTCGTCATGACCCGGAGCGCCCTGGGAAGCAGGTGAGCCCATAGGGATGCAGCAATGGAGCGAAGGCATCCATTCCAAGATCGCCTGGCGATGTGCAGCATCGGGGCCGGGCCCGGACATCCTGGCTGCGGCGGTCCGCCCCGGCCGGTGAGCAAGGATAGCCGCTCGGCCCCCGACATCGACCGGGAGGGGCCACCGTCCGGACGCGCTACGGGCTGCCCGAGGAGTCTCGAAGGCCCGGACGCCGGATGCACTACGACCCACATCCAGGGCCTGCCGAGGGCGCGTGTCCCTCGCGGACCGCGGCGGTCCGTCCTGCAGGCCCTGTCATACGGCGAAGCCGAGGTAGGTGAGGTACTCGTACTGGCCCCACTGGCTGCCAAGGTCGACGACCTGGCCGACCCACGCGTCGTCGAGCGCCTGCTCATCGCCGGCGGCCCAGGTCACCAGGCTCCCGCCTCGGGTCCCTGGAATGCGGGATCAGTGGGACGCACGTGCTGTCGGCGTTGGCAACTCACTCATGAGTGTGCGTGTAGCTGTGGTCCACTACAGCGCCACCGGTGATGTTCACCAGCTGGCGTAGGCGTGCGCAGGAGCCGGCGCTGGACACCGCCATAGACGCCAATCCCGCCTGGCGCGCGCATGTGACGCTACCAAGCACGGGGTGGCGGAGGCGACGCTGGATGACCTGGAGTGGGCGCCCGCCTACGCCTTCGGCACGCCGACCGGGTTCGGTGACGTGGCCTCGCAGCTGAAGCAGGTCGTCGATCGCACGGGCGGCCAAGTGGCGGGCGGGCGTCTTCCAAAACAAGCCGGCCACCAGCTTCACCTTGGCGATGAACCGCCACGGCGGTCAGGAGTCCACCCTGCTGTCGCTGAACATTGTCTTCTACCACTGGGTTGCATCATCGTGCCTCCCGGGTACACGGACCCGCTGGTGTACGTGGCCGGTGGCCATACCTACGGAACGAGCTGGCCCAGCGGTGTAGGAGCGGGATCGGACGAGGCGACGCTGAAGGCCGCGCGATACCAGGTTGGCACCTGGCCGACGTCGCCGACCGTCTGCTCGGGTGAGGTACCCGGGGAGAATAGTGGGGGCTGCCCCCATTCCCCCAGACTGGCCCCTTCCTCAACTGCCAGTCCCCCAGTTCCGGCTGCCTGATTGTCAGCCTGCTCCGCTGGGAGTGGCGGCCGGACCGAGGCCTCATGCCTGGTCGTGTGGCATGAGGGACGTATCCCTGGCGAGGCGCCTTCGTCAGGTGTCGGTGTCGATGCGCGCCAGGATGCCTTTGAGCAGCCCCGTGGCCTGGCCCACCTCGATGAGGTAGCCGTCCGGATCACGCATATAGCAGCGCAACTCGGCGCGGCGGTCGATGGGCGGGGTGAGGAACTCGGCCCCTTTGGCGCTCGCCGTGGCGTAGAAGTCGTGGATGTCGGCCACCCGTACGTTCAGAAAGCTGGAGACGGTGTGGGGGTCCTCCGGCGTGCGCAGGACGACATCGGGTTTGTCGTCGGTGGGCCCTCCGCCCGGGTTCATGATGATCCAGCTGTTGGCGGCCTTGACGATGCAGGGGTTCTCATCCAGCACCACCCTCCCACCCAGTACGTCGGCGTAGAACGCCCGAGAGCGAGGGACATCGCTGACCGTGAGGAAGTGCGTGAGCACCAGGCCCTCGGCCGGTGCAGGAAGGTCGTCGGCTGTGGCGCCGGAAGACGTGACGTCGGACATGTGTCGAGCGTATGGCGCGTGTGGCCGTGCGGCACTCTCAGCCAGCACGCCCCCTTACCTGGAAAGTGCATTCGGTGCGTGCGGAACATGGACCTCAACGATGTTCAATCGTCCCCATGGCGGCCTTCACCCGAATGCAGGTAAGACCTCTGACCCCGACGTCGCAGGAGGGCCGCCCCCTGCTGCGGTGCAGGGACGGAGTGGACCGTGGTTCGCTCAGCGGTGCTCGGGGCTCGTGTTCTCGCTGCGGCAGCCGGCGTCCCAGGCGATGCGCTGGTTGCCGTGGGCGGGGATGCCGCCGTGGTCCTTCAGGGCCCTACCAGATGCAGCAGGTTCCACGTCCTGAAGGTGACGTTGCGGTTGGTGAAGTCGTTCTGCGGCCCGCCCGCCCCGAGGTCACGACCTGGCCAACGCCGCGTCACTCACCGAAGCCGTAGCCGAGGCACTGCGGCAGCGCGGTATCACCGACCGGCTGGCCGGCTTGGCTGCTCCCACCGGCTGGGCCGCCTTCCACCACACGGCCCACGCCTGGGTACCGGTTCTCGGCCATGACGGTCCGACGCGTCATGACGCTCCGCTCCCCGGTCGGTCGCGGCAGGCGTAGCCCGGCGAGGCTCTGGACGGTCATCGCGGTCGCGGCCATGGCGGTGACCACGAAGCCGCCGCCTACCCGGTGCTGGTCGATCGCCCAACCGGGGACCGCCGCCGCGGCGGCCGAGCCGGCCGCGCCGGCAGAGCCAAGCCAGGAGAACGCCTGTGTCAGGACGGCCCTGCGGACCGTCGACTCGGTGAGTACGGGGAAGAGGACGAGCAGGGGTGGGATCGTGGCGCCCGTCAGCACCACGACCAGGCCGAGCCCTGATTCTGGTCATAAGGAGGGGTGGCCCATGACCGGTTCACGCGATGTTCTGGATCCCGGCTTCGCGAGTGTGGTCCTGCGCGACCTGGGCGCTGGTGTCTTCACCCTGAACGGTCCAACATGGACGCCACCTCGGCCGCACAGAGGCTGCTGCCCCTGTGCGGCCGAGACCGCGGTGGGCCCCGGGGCCCCCGCGCCCCCCGGGCACGGGCCGGGCGGGCCCCAAGGCGGCACGAAATCCGGGGCAGCGCCCCCGTTTAGGACACCCAGCCGCACCAGGGTAGTGGCC
>NZ_JBHVUH010000021.1:76401-95729 GCF_042884245.1 Streptomyces sp. NPDC058145
ACCTCCCCCCTCGCTCTGTGGGCTCTCGGGGGGGGGGGGGGCGCCGCGGGCCCGGCCCCCCCCCCCGCCGCCCCGCCGGGGGCGCCCGGTGGGGGCCCGAGACCGGGGGGCGCCCGGCGTCCCGGGCGCACCGCGGTCTCGGCCCGGTCGGGCCCTAAGGCGTCAGGAATTCCTGGGCAGCGCCCGCTTTCTGAACAGCGAGCCGCTCACTGGTCGTCGCCGTAGTACACGTACTGGTCGATGTCCAGCGACGCTCCGGCCTCCGCGAGCCAGGCCAGCAGGGCCGCGCCCAGCCAGATGCCCTTCTGCTGCGGGTCCTCCGGGTCGGTGAGCTCCTGCACGATCGCGAGGGAGACCTCGGCGTCCCCGGAGGCGGCCAGCCGCCCCAGGGCCGCGGCGAACTGCGGTCCCCAGCCGAGGATCACGGGTTCGAGATCCTCCGGCCGTCCGGGCCCGTCTCCGGCCGAGGCGTGCCGGATCCAGGTCGTGTGCGCGCGCGGCGGCGACTGGGGGCGCCTGCGGCTGCCGATCGCGGTCGCTTCGTCGGGCCCGGTCTCCAGCCGCGCGGAGATCTCCTCCGGTTGCAGGGACTCGCTGACCACCCTCAGGTACATCCGGAAGGCGCTCACGGCCGGTACCTGTAGTTGGTCGGAACCAAGATCTTCCCGTCCTTGCTCACGAGGACGACCCTGCCCTCTCCGTCGCGCATCGCGTCGAACCGCGACACGTTGTTCTTCCCCACCCAGTCGGCCTTGAAGGCGTGCGGGTCCTCGCCGACGCTTTTCAGCGCCTTTTCGAGTTGTTTCTCCTTGATCTTGACCAGGGAGCCGCGGTCGATGGCCGCGGCGTCGGGGATCTCTCCGCGGATGAAATCACACGACGCGTTGTGGACGAGTACGGGAGTCGTCCCCGCCAGCACATAGTAGGTGTGGAGGTCGTTGACGGTCAGGTTGTAGGCGCCCTGCGGCTCCTTCCAGTGCGTGACCTTGTCGATCCGTACGCTGGTGCCGTCGGGGGCGCGGAGGGTGTCGCCGGAGTTCAGGTCGCGGGCGTCGGTCCACCGTCCCCGGTTCTCCACCCAGAAGGGGTGGTGGTCGGTCGCGGTGAGCGCGGGTGGTCCGTCGCCCCCGTCGCCGGCCAGGCGCACGCCGGTGAAGTCCTCGTCCTCGGGCGTGTAGATCGTGTCTTCCACCGAACGCACGCCGGTGATCCCCGCCTGCGGGTCGCCGGCCAGGACACTGTCGCCGACCGTGATCTCCTCGATGGGCAACGCGGTGGTGCCGTCGCCCATGAGGACCCGTGTGCCAGCCGGGAAGCTGTTGCACGGGGGCAGCTTGTCGCCCTTGCGGGCGGCGCGGACGTCCTCCGGGAGCAACTTGCCCCCGTACTTGAGCCAGCGCATGACCGCGAGCGAGCCCAGCAACCGGTCGGTGTTGCTCACCTTCTCTTCGGTGGCCAGATCGGTGCCGGTGATGGCTTCGAGGACGCCCTTGCCATCGCCGATCCCGGGCAGCAGATTGAGCAGTAGCGACATCCGGCGCTCTTGCGCGGCCCGTTCTTCGGGAGTCGTGTCCTTCGAACCGATCCGGTCGGCGAGGCGGGAGAAGTCGAAGTCGAACTCGGGTACCTGGCGGAGCTTCGACGCGCCCTTGCCGATGCCGTCGACGGCCTTCTTGGTCTCGTTCAGCCCCTTGTTGGCCTCCTTGATCCCTTCGTTGAGCTTGTCCATCCCCCGATTGGCCTTCTCGATGCCCTTGTTGGCCTCGTCCAGGCCCTTGTTGACCTCGGCCGTGGCCTTGTTCATGTCATCGAGGGCGCCGTTCATCTTGTCGAAGCCGGCGTTGATCTGGTCCAGGCTCTTTCCGATGTCCTTGAAGAAGCCCGCGATGTCCCAGGTGTCCTTCGGCGGCCGGTCGTCGACGGGCTTGGGATCCGGGTAGTAGTCCCCCACCACCACGGCGAGCACGGCCAGGGCCTCGACCGACTCGGTGTGGGCGTCGAGCATCCGGGACGCCTTCACGAGGTCGGTGCGCAGCTTGTCCACGTGCGGCTTGGCGGCCTTGAGCGCCTTGAGCGTCTGCTCGAAGATCTGCTTCTTCTTCTCCGGGTCGGGCTCCTTGTCCGGGTCGAGCAGGAGTTGGGGCTTGAGCTTGTACAGCTCGGTCAGCTCCTTCTCCAGTCCCTTGAAAGAGGCACCCTCGTCCTTCATCGCGTCACGGGTGACGTAAAGGAAGACGCCCACGCCGAGGCCCAGTTTGGCGGACTTGAGGGCGAACTCCTTGAGGCAGGAGGGCCGTTCCAGCAGCGGCTGGGAACCGCAGTCGGAGTACTGCGCCACTTTGGCCGCGATCTCCAGCAGGGTGGGCTCGGGCTCGTGCTTTGGGGCGGGTCCGGCCGCTGCGGCGGTGCCCGCGCCCACGGTCAGCAACAAGGCGGTCGCGAGCGTGACGATCTTTTGTTTTGCGTGCAGGTACATTTCTTCCTCAGGGCGCAGACCTCACAGCGCCGCGTCGTGCGGCGCGGGTCGGCGCTTCCCCCTGGGCGGCCGGGCCGCCCTCGTGTTGCGCGCGTGTCGAACGCGTGGTCGCCAACACCGTAGACCGTTACCTTCGGTCATGATCAACTGAGCGCTTTGCGTGATGACCTGACGAGGGCGCCACCTCCTCCGGCGCAAGGCGGGGGCCGGGGCCGGGCAGGTCCGGCAGACGGCCGCCTGGGCATAACCCCGGAACACATCGACCACCAGGCGGTGCGCGCCGTCGCCGCCGGCCGGTCGGAACGGACCCGCAACCGGGGTCTTGGGGGTGACGACCGCTTCGAGCGCCTTCTGACACCCTGCCATGAACCATCCCGTGCCCCGGAGATGAGCCCCTCTCCGACTCCGGACCTGGGGAGCGTGCCGAGCTGCGCCGAGGCGGGGCCGCGGGGCCGCCGCCCCCCCAGCTGTCACCGACTTGGTAGGAACACACAATCTCGCCCGCTGAGGGATAGCCACCGGTGACTCACCGCGTCGTGGGGGTCGTGAAGAAGGGGAGGGTCGATGGAGGCCTCGAGCCACGATGACTACCGGGAGTTCGTAGCGATGCGCTCCACCGCGCTGCTGCGGCTGGCGGTGCTGCTCACCGGCGGGGACCGGCACGCCGCGGAGGATCTGCTGCAGATCGCGCTGATGAAGGCCTACGGGCGTTGGGCGCGCATCGAACAGCCCGAGGCGTATGTCCGCCAGATCATGTACCGCCAGCAGGTCAACCGCTGGCGGCTGCGCAGACACCATGCCGAGACCACGGTGCCGGTGCTGCCCGAGTCCGGCGGACAGACGGAAACCGGGGCGGACCTGGAGCTGCGGATCGCGTTGTGGGCGGCGCTCGGCCGTCTGTCGAAGCGCCAGCGAGCCGTGGTCGTACTGCGCTACTTCGAGGACCTGCCGGAGGCCGAGGTCGCAGCGCTGCTCGGCTGCCCGGTCGGCACGGTGCGCAGCACGGCGCACCGGTCGCTCGCGAAGCTCAGGGCGCTCGTACCGGAGCTTCAGCCCGAAGCGCATGCCGAACAGCAACCGCCGCTCAGCTACACGGCGAAGGAGATCCAGACATGACTACAGAGCAGGTGGAGGAGAAGGTCCGCGAGACGCTGCACGCGGTCGCCCTGGGCCAGGTGCGGGCGCCGGCAAACCTGGCGCAGCAGGTGGTACGGCGGCGCAGCCGGCGTCGTTTCTCGCAGGCCGCGGGGGCCGCGGTGGCTGTCGCCGCGATCGCCGCGGGGGCGAGCCTCGGCCTCGGCGGCGGCGGTGCGGGCGAACACGGCCGGCCCGTGCAGCCGGCGGCGGCGCCGCAGGGCTGGCACCCGTGGCAGAGCGGCGTGGCGGGCGCCGGCGAGCGGGGCTGCCTGGTGGACGGTTCCGCACTGTATTGCAGCGGGTCCGCCTACGACGTCGCGAAGTTCGACGCCCGCACCGGCGAGCGGCTGTGGACCGTCAAGGTCAATCGCGAAGGCGACGGCATCGACCACCCGTTCGCCGTACGCGACGGCGTCGTCTACGCCTACCGCAACCACACCGCGAAGAACCAGCCGAACGGCGACTACGCCGGCGGCACCGATCTGGTGGCGGTGGACGCCGGCACCGGCAAGCGGCTGTGGACCATCGAGATGCCGCAGGACGACCGCACCGGCCAGGCGGCCATGCTCATCGACGGCGCGGTATGGGCGAACACCCCGTCCCTGCGTACGATGTCGGCCCTCGACCCGCACACCGGTGCCGAGAAGTGGCACCACACCTGGGCCAAGGGCGTCGTATGCCAGCGGGCCGTGCTGAGCGGTGTGCCCCACCTGGTGTGCACGCCGGACACCGAGGATGTGCACGACACCGACGTCTTCCGTCTCGATCCCGCCACCGGAGAGGCCCACAAGGTCACGACCCTTCCCGGCAGGCAGCAGCTGGTCGGGACCTCGGCAGACCGGCTGGTCCTGGCCGGGGCCGCGGATGCGGCCGGCGACGACCTTCAGCTGACCACCGTCAGCGGCTCCGGGAAACGGACCACACTGCCCGGCCAGGTCAAGGGACACGCGGCCACCTTCACCGTCGCCGGTGACCGTCTGATCTCCGTGTCCTGGAAAGGCAAGGCTGCCGCCTACTCGCTGACCACCGGACAGACGCTGTGGAGCGGCCCGGTGGGCGTCACGATGCCCGACCAGAACACGGTGGCGTCCCTCGCGGCTCCCGTGGTTTCCGCACGGCAGGGGGTCGTGTACTTCTGCAGCCCGACCGGGGACCTGTCCGGTCTCGACCTGCGCACCGGCAAACAGCTCTGGCACGGCCACGTCGACACAGGCAAACCTACCCGCGGTCTGACAGACACACCCCAACTCCTGCTCTACCACGACGTACTGATCGCCAGGAACGGCAGCAAAATCATCTCCCTCCTCCCTCCGATCGGCCACTGACACGAACGACGGGCCGGGGCAGCACCCACGCCCCGGCCCGTCGCCCCTACGCAGCCGCACCGCACCGCAGGGGCCCGACAGCAAACGACGCGATCGGGCGAGCATCGTGCTGGTGCCTCCGGGTGGGCCGTTCGGCTGGGGGGCGTGCCGGGCACCTGGAGCCCATGGCCGACGACGCAGGCCGGCATCCGGCTGGTCACCCTTTTCCGGGATGCTGAGCGGCTACTGGGCGCGTACCTCGCCGACCAGGTACGCGCCCAGTAGCCGCGAGGACCGTCCGGGCCGCGCGATCCGCTTCCTGCTGTACTCACCGCGTTCCCACCTGCTCGAGGAACGTCTCGCATCGCAGGGTCACGTTGGCCGCCAGCTTCCCTCGGTCCGTCCAGGCAGGCTGGAGGACGAGAGAGGGGTGGACGCCCGTCCTACGCTGCTGACTGGCCCTCGGTCTCCGGCTCAGCCGGAGATCTCCTTGCGGTCCGACCCTGCGCCGATGGCGATCTTTCGGGGCTTGGCGCGTTCGGCGATCGGGATACGCAGCGTGAGCACACCGGCGTCGTAGTCGGCCCGGATGCGTTCGGTGTCGAGGGTGTCGGCCAGGACGATCTGGCGGGAGAAGATGCCCAGCGGCCGCTCGGACAGTTCCATCTGCACGTCGTCGGACTTCGCCGCGGGCCGACGTTCGGCCTTGACGGTGAGCATGTTCCGCTCGACGTCGATGTCGATCGCCTCGGGGCTGACGCCGGGCAGGTCGAAGGCCACGACGTACTCGTCGCCCTCGCGGTAGGCGTCCATCGCCATCGGGGACGGCCGCGACCAGGTGCCCGGGCCCGTCATCTGCTGGGCCAGCCGGTCGAGTTCACGGAAGGGGTCGGTGCGCATCAACATCGGAAAAACACCTCCAACAGGTACAGGCTGAAGCTGCCAATGCGCTTACGAAACCGTTGTAGCATGTCATCTGATGGATGACAATCTTGGCAGTCATCCAGGCGATGACGATCTGAGGAGGTGCCATGACGACAGCGGATCGACCTGACCGACCGGCCTCGGCCCCCACCGGCGCCCAGGGCCCTGCATCGTTCCTCGCTGCTGCGGCAGCCCTGGAAGCCATGGACGACGCCCTGCGGACCGCCCAGCAGCAAGCCCCCGCCGCTTCCGTCGCTTCCGGTGTCGGCCCGGAGCGGGCGTTGGCCTCCTTGCTGCTGCTGCGCCACGTCCGTGAGGAGCTCGCCGGGTGGGAGACCGGTCTGATCGAGACGGCCCGCGACGCAGGTGCCAGCTGGGCCGACCTCGCCCAGCCCCTCGGCGTCGCCAGCCGCCAGGCCGCCGAACGCCGCTACCTGCGCAACCGGCCCGGCCCCGCCGGAACCACCGGCGAACAGCGCGTCCAAGCCATCCGCGAACACCGCGCCGCGCAGCGCAGCACCAGCGCCTGGGCCCGGAACAACGCCGCCGACCTGCGCCGCATCGCCGCCCGGATCACCGCCCTCACCGACCTGCCCGCCGCCGCCCGCCACCCACTGAGCGAACTCGACGCCGCCCTCGCCCAGGACGATCCCGCCGCCCTCATCCATCCCTTGAACGCCGCCCGCCCCCACCTGGCGGCCCACCCCGACCTCGCCGCCCAGCTCGACACCCTCACGACGTCCGCCACGGACCCCGGCTAGCCGACGGCCGTCACGGCGCCCGTCGAAGCGACGACGCGTGCCCGCCGGTGGCGTCCGGGCGGACGCCCGACGAGGTCGCCGAGAGAGACCGGCGGGCACCGCTGCCGGCAGCGGTGCCCGCCACCACGAACCCCGCACGCCCGAACCGCGGCGACCCTGATCTTCACGTCCTACGTTGTTTTCAGTAACTGAGCCAGTTGTCCGATGACACGACCTGTGAGGTATACGCGAACATGCCAACCGAGACCTTTGAGTTCCAGGTGGAGGCCCGTCAGCTGCTGCAGCTGATGATCCACTCCGTCTACTCGAACAAGGACGTCTTCCTCCGCGAGCTCGTCTCCAACGCCTCCGACGCGCTGGACAAGCTGCGCCTTGAGAAGTTGCGGCACGACTCCCTCGACGCCGACGTGTCCGACCTGCACATCGAGCTCGACATCGACAAGGACGCCCGCACCCTGACCGTGCGCGACAACGGCATCGGCATGTCCTACGACGAGGTGGGGCGCCTCATCGGCACGATCGCCCACTCGGGCACCGCCCAGTTCCTGCAAGAACTGCGGGAGGCCAAGGAAGGGGCCGAGGAAGGCCTCATCGGCCAGTTCGGTGTCGGCTTCTACTCCGGCTTCATGGTGGCGGACGCAGTGACCCTGGTGACGCGGCGCGCCGGTGAGAGCGACGGCACCCGCTGGACATCACGTGGTGAGGGCACCTACACGTTGGAGACGGTTGCCGACGCACCGCAGGGCACCTCGGTCACCCTCCACCTCAAGCCGGCCGACCCGGACAACCAACTGCACGACTACACCTCCCCGTTCAAGATCCGGGAAATCATCAAGCGGTACTCGGACTTCATCACCTGGCCCATCCGCATGGCGCCCGACGGCACGGGCTCGGACGGCAAGAGCCCGGAGGACCAGAACGACGAGGCACCCGCGCCCGAGACGCTCAACTCCACGAAGGCCCTGTGGGCGCGCTCCCGCGACGAGGTGTCCGAGGAGGAGTACCACGAGCTGTACAAGCACGTCGGACACGACTGGCGCGACCCGCTGGAGACGATCCGGCTCCAGGCGGAGGGCACCTTCGAGTACCAGGCCCTGCTGTTCCTGCCCGCCCACGCCCCCTATGACCTGTTCAACCGGGACTACAAGCGGGGCCTGCAGCTCTACGTCAGGCGCGTGCTCATCATGGAGGACTGCGAGGCGCTGCTGCCGCCGTACCTCCGCTTCGTCAAGGGCGTCGTCGACGCGGCAGACCTCTCGCTCAACGTCTCCCGCGAGATCCTCCAGCAGGACCGTCACATCGACATGATGCGCCGCCGCCTGACGAAGAAGGTCATCTCCACCGTCAAGGACATGATGACCAAGAACCCGGATCGCTACGCCACGTTCTGGCGGGAGTTCGGCACCGTCCTCAAGGAGGGGCTCGTCACTGACTCGGACAACCGCGACGCTCTCCTCGCCGTGGCCTCGTTCGCGAGCACCCACCATGACACCGAGCAGACCACGCTCAAGCAGTACCTGGAACGAATGAAGGACGGGCAGGACGACATCTACTACCTGACCGGCGAGTCCCGGCAAAGCATCGAGAACTCCCCACACATGGAAGCGTTCCGGGACCGCGGCATCGAGGTGCTGCTGCTCACCGATCCCGTCGACGAAGTCTGGGCCGACGCCGTCGGCACGTACGAAGGGAAGAAACTGCGGTCCGTCGCCAAGGGCCGCATCGACCTCGACACCGACGACGCGGACACATCCGAGGACGAGCAGAAGAAGCAGAGCGAGGAATACGCCGGGCTCCTCGACTGGATGACACAGCAACTGGGCGAAGAGGTCAAGGAGGTGCGCCTCTCGTCGCGCCTGACCGTCTCCCCTGCCTGTGTAGTCTCCGATGCCGACGACCTGACCCCGGCCCTGGAGAACATGTACCGCGCGATGGGCCAGGAGGTGCCCCGCACCAAGCGCATCCTGGAACTCAACGCCCACCACCAACTGGTGAAGGGCCTCAACCAGGCCTACACAGAGCGCACGGACCACACGGCGCTCGCAGAGACCGCCGAGCTCCTGTACGGCCTGGCCGTACTCGCCGAAGGCGGCCAGCCGAAGGAGCCGGCACGGTTCGTCAAACTGATGGCGGACCGTCTGCAACGCGCACTGTAACCAGCGCTGTCGTACCGGCGGCGCCGGTACGACAGCGCAACCAGACGCTCCCATGAAGTGGCTGACACGTCCGGACAGACCCTCGTAAGCGCCGGCAGCATCGGAGACGTGAAGCTGTGGGACACCCGGTCCGTCAGCAAACCCGTCCACCGGTTCATGCGGATCCGGCAGGCGGTCGGCACCACCAGGAGCCTGCAGCCGGAGACAGTCCGCTTCCACGGGTATCTTTCGTACGACCCCCTTCCTTCGCGCCAACGGCGTTGCCCAGCTCCAGGAGGACGTCACTCCAGCGCATCCAGGTAAGTCAGCCCCGCCGCACCAACGCGCCGAACCCTCGTCAAGGGGTCAGCTACCCGACCGTCACCTCGGGTCCGGATGGTTCCCGGGTCCGCCGCCGGGTCCTGCCAGCGGTGTCGGCGAGAGAGCCGTGGGTTGCTCGCCCGGTTCCAGCAGGGTGTCCGCCGCACCGACGATCAGCGGATCGGGCGTACCCACCGCCGCCAGATCCTTCGCCGGGTAGTCGAAACGGTTCAGCAGACTGCGCATCGCCTCCAGCCGACCCCGCCGCTTGTCGTTGTTCTTCACGACCGTCCAGGGCGCGTGCGCGGTGTCGGTCGCCCGGAACATGTCGACCTTGGCCGCGGTGTAGTCGTCCCAGCGGTCGAGCGAGGCCAGATCGGTCGGGGACAGCTTCCAGCGGCGCACCGGATCGACCTGCCGTATCGCGAACCGGGTGCGCTGCTCGGCACGCGACACCGAGAACCAGAACTTCACCAGCAGAATGCCCTCGTCGGTCAGCAACCGCTCGAACAACGGTGCCTGCTGGAGAAACCGCCGGCGCTCCTCCCCCGAGCAGAATCCCATGACCCTTTCGACCCCCGCCCGGTTGTACCAGGACCGGTCGAAGAAGACGATCTCACCGCGATCCGGCAGGTGGGTGACGTACCGCTGGAAGTACCACTGCCCCGCCTCCCGCTCGGTGGGCTTGTCCAATGCCACCACACGGGCGCCGCGGGGGTTCAGCCGCTCGGTGAACCGCTTGATGGCGCCACCCTTGCCGGCCGCGTCCCGGCCTTCGCAGACCACGACGATCCGCTGCCCCGTCTCCTTCACCCACCGCTGCAGCTTGAGCAGCTCGATCTGCAAGATCCGCTTGGTCCGCTCGTACTCGCGCCGCCCGACCCGGTGGTCGTACGGGTGGTTTTCCCGCCAGGTCTCGATCGGCCGACCGTCGCCGCCCAGAAGCACCGGCCGCTCCGGCTGTCGATCATCCACCGCGAGCCCGTGCAACAGGCCGTCCTCCCGCCCCGTGCTCCGACTCCCCTGTGCCTCCAGCACCTGCTCCGCCTCGGCCACGCGCCCCGCCTCTCCGCCACATCACTCGGACCGGTGATCCCCTCCACGTGCCCCGGCAGGCCGGACCCAGACGCACCACTGCGAGGCCTTGTCCGGGCGCGCTGCTCCGGGAACGCCGAGGCCAAGACATCGACATCGGGCTCGGCTGCAGTCGCCGACTGGGACGTGGTGCGACCGGGTGTGGGCCGGGTCCTCACTTCTTCAGGTCCCCTTCGGCCGTATCGGTGACGGCGTCACCCAGGGCAGCTCCAGAGGTGTCTGCGAAGTGCGTGCCGCGGCGACGTGCCGTAGTACTCCTGGGGAGACACGCAGACAGGTTCGTTGTCGTTTGGAGTCATCGATGGTCGTTCGCCGCGTCGTGCCCAACATCCGGTCGGAGGCTGTGCGGGAAAGCCGGGAGTTCTACGGCCTGCTGGGCTTCGAGGAGGTCATGAACCACGGCTGGATCATGACGCTTGCCTCCCCGGCCAGCCCGGCAGCGCAAATCAGCGTCATGACCAGCGACAAGACCGCGCCTGTCACCCCCGACGTCAGCGTCGAGGTGGACGACGTGGATGCGGCCTATACGGTCATGCGGGAGAGCGGTGCGGAGATCATTCACCCCTTGCAGGACGAGGAGTGGGGCGTGCGGCGGTTCTTCGTTCGCGACCCCAGCGGACGGGTGGTCAACGTGCTGGGCCACCGCTGACAGCCTCCCCCTGCGTCCCGGGACCGCGTTGCCCCTGCCTACCGAGGTCTCGGCTCCGACGACATCGGCCAATCTCCGGCAGCCGGGTGGCAGGAGGCTGCTTCCAGCATGGCTTCGGCAGTGGCAGGCGATGACGCCGGAGCATAGGGCGGGCGCCAGAGAGGGGTCGTGGACGCTGTCGACGTATCCCAGGCTGGCGGGACGCGGGTGTCGGCGCCCGTACGAAAGGTCGCCGGGCCGGGGAACGAAACGCAGGAGGCGGGGTGTCAGGAGAGCCAGTCAGCGTAGTGGGTGGGGGCGAGGCGGGCGTTCTTGTCGGTGAGGACGTCGCCCTTGACGAGGGCGAACATGCCGGCGGTGGGGTCAATGACAACGGTGCGGCTGTCGCCCTTGTGGGTCAGGGTGATCCGGCCCACCTCGTCCAGGGTGAAGACCTCGGGGCCGGCGATGTTGCGGATGCCGTTCAGGGCGGCGCCGGCGGCGACCTCCGCCACCGCGGCGGCCACGTCCTTGGAGGCGATGGGCTGGATGGGCGTGGCGGGCAGCCGGACGGTGTCGTCGTCGGCGGTCCACGAAAGAACCGCGTCCATGAAATCCATGAACTGCGTGGCTCGGACGATCGAGTAGGGGATCGGCCCGGCCGCGAGGATCTTCTCCTGGAGCACTTTGGCCCGGTAGTAGTCCAGCTCCGGCACCTGGTCCCCGCCGACGATCGAGAGGATGACGAAGTGGCCGACGCCGCCTTTGTGGGCCGCGGCCAGAAGGTTGTCCATCGAGGTCTGGAAGAAGGCGAGGGAGGCTTCGTCGAAGGTCGGGGAGTTCGTCAGGTTGACGACGACGTCCGCTCCCGCCACCGCCTCATCCAGTCCCCTGCCGCTGATGATGTCGACTCCGGTGGACTTCGAGTGCGGTATTGCCTCGTGCCCGGCGGCGGTGAGGTCCTTGACGACCTGCGACCCGATCAGTCCGGTACCGCCGATGACTGCGATCTTCATACCATGCCTTTCGTCGGGTTCATGTACGAAATATGGCATATGAACCGCTATGTGGGTGCGGCATGAAACGGCCCGCTGATCGGCCAAGGGAGGGATGGCGTCAGAGACCGTCGACGAACGTGGCCGTCTCGTCGAGCGGCGCCCCCAGTTCGCGCAGCGGCCCGCCGGCGCCCCTCCGAGTCCGCACGCGCGATGCCGAGCGCACCGTAGCGCTGCACGCCGAAGGCGGATCGGCGCTCGCGGTACGGAGACTTCAGCGTGGCCGGATACATCTCTGCCCGCCGAACTCCTGCTCGGACTCGGCATCGGCACTCTGTTCGCCCCAGCCGTCGCAACAGCGACCGGCGGAGTCGCTCCCCACGACGCCGGCGTCGCGTCCGCGGCCGTCAACACCGCCCAGCAGACCGGCGCGCCGATCGGCACCGCGCTGCTCAACACCATCGCGGCCACTGCCACCAGCACCTACCTGGCCGACCACCGCGGCGCACACGCCCTCCGAAACGCCACCGTGCACGGCTATGCCGTCGCCGCGGCCTGGGCACTGGGCACTGGGCACTGGGCACTGGGCACTGGGCACTGGGCACTGGGCATCATGCTCGGCACTGCGGCACTGGCGGCCCGGTTCATATTCGTCGACACGGCGAACTGCCCCGTGGACCCATCGTTGCCCGACCCGACCCGACCCGGCCGGCCCGGATCGCTCGAGCCGAGCCGTGCTCGGTCTCGCCCTGCTACGGCCACACGTCACCCCGCCACAGCAGCCGCCACCCGTCACGTCTCAACCTCGGTGTCGCTCGATTTGGGGTCGCCGTTACATAAGTGGTCGCTCAAGTGCTGGGGGCCGTCCGCCGCAAGTCCGAGGCACGGATGAGCCCAAGAGCCGCCCGCCGAGCTTCCCGTGACGCCACCGACCGAAGCGGCGCGTCAACCGCGATCTCCAGTCCCCCCTGCGAGCACGGGGGCTCCGGGGGGCGGGCGGGGTACAGAACCGGGTGGGGCAAGGGCCGGGCACAAACGATCCGGATACCAGGGTGAGCCTGATGAACACGCTGTTCACCAACGCCAGGACTGTCGGTACCACCGCGGCCGTTGCCGACGATGCGATACCGCGCAAGCCTTCATCGAAAACCTGCGGCAGCCGACCAATGCCCGAGGGAGCCGCGGACACCGCGGTCCTGATCGTGTCCGGACTCGTCACCGACGCCCTGCGCCACACCCTGCACACTGGAACTGACCGCCCACCCGTTCACCATCGAGATGGCCGTCCACGCCCCTGGCTCGCAACCTCCGCGCATGCGCACCCTGGCCTGTACGGACGGCATCAGGGAGTCTGGTGCCGCCCGTCTCGCCCGGTAGCGCCACCCGTTCAAGCCGCCCGGACGGGCCGGCGCATAGAATCTGATCCCATGCCGAAGCCTGACGAGCTGATCGTTGAAATAGCCGCCCGTGTGGAGTCCGGGCAGAGCAATCAGATGTCCCTGACCGTGGTCACCAGTGGTGCTGTCATCACCGGCCGGCTGGCTCCAGAAGCCATGTGGAGGCAGAGGGTGTCGGAGGTGCTGACGGATTCCGCCGACCTGGGCGAGTTCTCCGCCGTCTTCGACACCTCAGCGGAGAAGGACGGGCCGCCCACGCATCTGCACTTCCACGTCGCCCGGATCCTGCAGGGGACGGTGGGGATCCCGGAGACGGGCGGAATGTACCGTGTTGCGATCGAGGACGTCAGTGCCTGGACCGTGGGCAACTTCAGCTACTCCGACCACTGACCCACCGCCGCGCCGAAAGCGGCAGGGCACACAGTGAGGGCGGCTCTACCGGCGTGCGTCGGTAGGGCCGCCCTCACTGCTCTGTTCGGCTCGCGCCTGTCGTCTCGGGCAGCCGGACAGGGGGGTGCCGAGCATTGCGGAAGCCCGCTGCATGAAGGGGGCACGAGATGGGGCCGACCGCCGTCAAGCGATTCAGCGAGAAAGGGATGTTCCTCGACTACGGGCCCGAGCCGTCCGTAGGGCATCGCATCCTCTGTACCCGCTTGCCGACGGAGGCCGCCCCCGGATGCCGGGCCGGGGTGGGTACGGTCGAGGAGGCCGAGTTCTCCGTACCGGCGGTAGCGGCCCGACCCATTTCATGCAGTAAGAGGCAGATGCCCATCTCGGCTGCGATGTGCGCGATCGGGCGGGTGCGGCAGCGCTCCACAGCCGTTTGCGTCCTTCTGGGGGCAACGGGCCGTTTCGGTGCGTCACTGCGGGCTGCTCATGTCAGTAGTTCGGCAACGGCATCCGGGGCCTCACGCATTGCATTATGGCCGGTTGGGAGGTCGTGCACTTGCCAGTCCCTATCGGCTTTGAGTCGGGTGCGGAGTTCAGTGAAGGGGGTGCGGTCCTCCCATCCGGAGCAGTAGATGAATTCGCGGCGGGGCACATGGTCGACGGCACCGGTCAGCCGAATCGTTTGCGTGAACGAGGCGAGCGGGTGGGGACGGCGGCGGGGATCGCCACCGGCAGGGGGAAGCACGGCGTAGCCGGTGCTCGCAGCGCCGGTGATGAACGCTTGTCGGTAGCGCTCCGAGGTCGACAACCAACACGACTCGCCGTCGCGCGGCACGTAGGCGTCGAGATACACAAGTCGTGAAACCCGGCCGCGGGCACGGTCGGCGGCGGCGGAGATCACCATGCCGCCGTAGCTGTGGCCGACCAGCGTCGCACTGGTGATGTGAGTGCGATCGAGGAGGCGCAATACGTCGTCGGCGTGGGTGTCCAGGTTGGCGGTCGCAATCGTCACCTTGTCGTCGTCGGGCCGCAAACCGGTCAGGGTCAGGGCGTGAACGGTGTGACCGGCACGCTCCAGCAGCGGAACCACCGCGTCGAATGACCACGAGCCGTGCCAACCGCCGGGCACGAGGACGAACGTCGCCATCGGCTTCTCCTCTCGTCGGCCGCGGCATCGAGGCGCGCCCCCAATGACGTGTGGTTCTGCGGGGCGCTGCCCGCGGCTCATGACCACCCCAGATCATCACGTCGGCGCATGGCTGACTACCGATAAACTGCCGCATGATGCCTGACCGCCGCCAACCGCGTAGAACGACCACCGTAACGTCAGATGTGTGGCCGTCCGCCGGACGGCACCTCTGGCAGTCCGGCGGAGCAAGCGCAGTGCAGTCGCACGCACGGGGACACCTGGTATACGCGGCCACCGGCGTCTTGGCAGTTCGTACCGACCGCGGCACGTCGATCGTCCCCGCCAATCGGATCGCCTGGACCCCCGGCGGATGCACGCACCAGCACCGCGCGCACGGTGACACCGACATGCGGATCCTCTTTCTTGCGCCATCCCTGGCTCGGCGCATACCGGACCGGCCCGCCGTGTTCCTGGCCTCCGGCCTCGCGCGCGAGGTCCTGCTCGCCCTTACCGGGCCGAACGACTACGACCATGGCGCGCCGGCCTATAGCCGCGCCTCCCGTTCTCGCCTCCTTCGGGTCCTCGTCGATGAACTCCGAGAAACGCAGGAGCAGCCACTGCACCTACCGGAGCCACAGGACGACCGGCTGCGATCCATCGCGCGGATGCTCTCCGAGAGGCCGTCAGACAATGCCTCGCTGCCCGAACTCGGGAAGACGATCGGAGCCAGCTCCCGCACCCTCAGCAGGCTGCTACGCGGCGAACTCGGGATGACCTTCTACGAGTGGCGCACCCAGCTACGCATCTACCACGCGCTCGTGCTCCTCGCCGACGGCCACGACACCACCCAAACTGCCTACGCCTGTGGATGGGCCAACCCGAGCAGCTTCATCGCCGCCTTCACCAACATCATCGGCACCACTCCAGGCCGCTACCGAGCCAGCCGCCAGAGCACCGTTCGCGGGGCTTGACTCCAGGCTGGCCGTGGCCCCCAGGCCGTGGACCTGGTTCACACTCGCGCCCCGAGCCCGCGCCGGCCCGGCCCAAGCCCGCACAGCCCGAAGACGTCAACAACCGCATGGCCGGCAACATCTGGAGCCCGCTAGTTGGGCTGGGGCCTGTCTGACGGGCTGGGTGTTGAGGATTTCCGCCATGCTTGGCGATGAGGTCAGATGCCGCTTCGATCGTGTCGATGACGTGCTGGCCAGCGTCGTGGGCCTGGGCGGGTGGAGGCCACGTAGGGGGCCGTCGATGAGGAGGACGGCGAGGCCGTGAACGGCGGACCACGCGAGGAACTCGGCTCCGGGCGGCGGTCTTCGGGCAGCAGGCCGGTCTACGACGGGCTTGATCCAGGTCAAGCCTTGTCCACAGCCCTGTCAGCTGTGATCTCCCGTAGTACAGCGGGCTGCGTGACGCTGCGGGGCATCGGGTAGTCGTGCGGTCGGCATGCCGCTTGTCGTGTCGCCCTGCATCGGTCCAGCGGCCGTCCGTTAGGCTCGCGTCGCCCACAAAGGTCCGATCTTCACGGAAGGGGACGACGGAGATCAACCGAGAACGCCTCGTCAGAATGCTGACGTTTTGGCTGCGGCCTGCGTTCGCGCTGCGGGTCATCAACAGGTTTCAAAAGATCTCGGGTTTCGACCGCTCAATGGCCCTGGCGTCCAGCGCCTTGACGGCATTGGTCCCGCTCTCCATCCTCCTTGGCTCTGTCTTCGTGCACTACGACGCCGCAGAGCGGATCATCAAACGCTACGACCTCACCGGAGCAGGCGCCACGGCAGTCCGCTCGCTGTTCTCTTCTACCGAGGGGCCCAGCGCGAGCTTCGGCGTTTTCGGCGTCGTGTTTCTGATGATCTCGGTGCTGAGTTTCACGCGCGCCGCGCAGCGGCTCTTCGAACAGGCATGGGAACTCAAATCCCTCAGCGTGCGCAACACGCGCAACGGCTCGTGGTGGATCCTCACACTTGGTGGCTATGCCGTGGTCATTACGTTGCTCTCCGCGCTCCTTGGCGGGTACGCGCTGGGTCTGGTCGCCTTGGTGTGTCAAGTACCGGTGACTGCAGCGTTCCTCGTCTGGAGCGGCTGGATCCTGTCGGCGAAGCGGATCGGGTGGCCGGGCCTGCTTCCCTTCGGCGTCACCGGCGCCGCTCTGACGGCGGCCTATTCAGTGGGCGCAACCATCTACATGCCGCGTCTGTTCAACTCCTCCGCGACACGCTACGGGGTGGTCGGTGCGGTCTTCGCGATGATTTCCGCCCTCTTCGCAGTCATGCTCGCCCTGGTTGCATCGGCGGCACTGGGACGAGAGGTACGAGACGAACTCAGCCGAATCCGTGAAGGCCACCGCCCTTCCGACCGTGAGGTCCGCCGGCAGTGGGACAACGTGGTCGAGCAGACTCGGTCACGGTGGCGCACGACACGGGAAGAGATCTCCCGTCGCCAGTCCAAGGGGTCGAACCAGTGACGGGCACGGCAAGCCACCATCGACATCCACGTTTCCAGCGTCGTCAGCCAGGAAGAGGTTGCCAAGAATCTCGGTGATCCTGAGGCAGTCCTGATGGTGGACGACACCGGTTTCCTGAAGAAGGGAACACGGTCGGCCGGCGTTCAGCGGCAGTATTCCGGCACGGCCGGCCGGACGGACGGAGAACAGATCGGCGTCTTACTCGGCTATGCGATCGACCGGAGCAGGACGTTGATCGACGGCTGTTCGTATCGACCTTCGCCCTACTCCACCAGTTCAAGCACCTTGCCGTGCGTTGGGAACGACGCCTTGAACTCCACGACGCCTTCCTCTCGTTGGCCTGCAGCCTCATCTGCTGGAGGCGCCTCGAGAAGGCTGGGTCGTGATCAGAGGTTCGGGGAACGGTCGGTCGAAGACCTGGCCGAAGTACCTGGACTCCCAGATCGACAGGTGCTTGACCAGGCCGAGAAGGTTGGTTCCAGTCGACGTCAGGGGGCGTCGGATGTCGTACTCGACGAGCCCATCGAGCTTCCAGAGGACCGCCTCGCACATCTCTCGCAGATCGCTGTGCAGGTACTCTTTCGCGAAATTATCGATCAGACGAGACGACTCTGCCATGACGGGCGAGGGACCGGTGCCGGAACCCCTCACCCGCCCAACCAGACCATCCCTACGAGATCTTGTTACGAGCTCTGATGTCTGTCCCGTAACTGCTCGTCACGGAGCTGCCCGGACTGCGGAAACTGCGTAGCTACTGAGTTTGCGGTGCCGGTATCGTCCGGTCTCCCGACACGCCGTACCAGCCCCTACGTTCAGAGAGCGATGCACATGACCAGCCAGCAGGCAACGACGACCCTATGGCGCCCCACCGGCCCCAAGGAGCTGGATCTGGTTCGGGAGCTGAACTGGCGTGCGTGGCCGCCCCGGCTGCCCGAGCAGCCGATCTTCTACCCGGTCCTGAACGAGGACTACGCGATCAGGATCGCCCGGGACTGGAACGTGAAGCACGACGGCGCTGGCTTCGTCACTCGTTTTGAGGTCGAGTCAAAGTTCTTGAGCCGGTATCCCGTCCAGCAGGCCGGCGGGCGGACGATTCTCGAACTCTGGGTTCCGGCCGAGGATCTGGACGACTTCAACGCCCACATCGTCGGCGAGATCCAGGTGGTCCACGAGTTCCGCTGAGGCGTCGAAGGAGGCTGGGGTGGCACGCCGGGCCGGTGGGATGATCCCTGAGCGGGCTGGTGTGAACACGGCGTCGGAACCTTCCTAAGAGCGCCCGGCAGTAGGCGTGCTGGGCGGTCTTAATCGAGTGCGAGAGTCCCGGTCCGGGTGATACAAGGGTCTGCGTGCCTGAGCATCTCTACTTCCCCACCCTGCTGCGGATGATTGACGAGCGGTCCGCCGCGTTCCGCGCCGCCGTCGCCGCGGCCCCCAGCCTCGACGCCGATGTCCCGTCCTGCCCGGGCTGGACGCTGTATGACCTGGCGAACCACCTCAGTGAGGGGGACCGCTTCTGGGCCTACATCGTGCTGAACACCGCGCCGGGCGACGAGCGGCCGAGCAAGGACGGGCTGGCGGCGCCCAGGGAGCGCGAGGCCCTCATAACCTGGCTGGCCGACTCGACGGAGCAGCTGCTTACTGCTCTGCGCGAGGCCGGCCCGGACCGGGGCTGCTGGGCCTGGTGGGAGCCGCTGGCCTCGCCGCACACGGTGGCCGCCGTGGCCCGCCGCCGCGTCCCGGAGTCGCTGATCCACACCTACGACGCCCAGCTGGCCTCCGGTACCCCGCAGGAGCTGCCGACGACCGAGGCGGGCGACGCCATCGAGGAGTTCCTCGCCACCGTCTGCACCGGCACGGTCCTGTGGCCGGGCGAGCCCGCCACCATGGACTACCACGCAGCCGAGGCTGGCTCCTGGCGCCAGACGGTGGACGCCGCCGGTTCCCGCTTCACCCGCCTCACCGCGGCGGAGGCCGCCGAGAGCAAGCCCACCGCCGCCATCTACGGCACGGCGAGCGAGATGGCCCTGCTCATGTACATGCGCATCCCGGCTGGCTCGCTGCGGATGGAGGGCGACGCCGACCTGCTCCAGCAGCTGCAGGACTGGGGCTAAGACCGACCGGCAGTAGGCGTGCTGGGCATGCCCAGCACGCCTACTGCCGGTCGGTCTAAAT
>NZ_JBHVUH010000022.1:0-79627 GCF_042884245.1 Streptomyces sp. NPDC058145
AAGTCGAGGGCCCGGCCACGTCGCTCGAACCGCCAGGCTGCCAGGACCGGTTCAATCAGCTCCCACCGGGCATCGGTCAGGTCACTCGGATACGCACGCCGTTCCACCATGACCTCGGCATACTGCCGGCCGGGGGCGTGCGCCCAGGCGTGCGTCATGCCGTGTCGAAGCACGGAACAGACCCGGGCGTCCTGGAATGAGACAGGCGCAAGCGAACTCTCACCCCATCCGTGACACCGCCAGCTCCACCACGCAGAAGCGCCACCACAGCCTCAGCAGCAGCACGTCGGCAGGCAGAACAAAGCACCCCAGAGCACCACACTCAAGAGAAAAACGACCTCTTACTGATCGTTTCAGAATGAAGTTCGTTGCGAGCCTTGGCAGTTGGTTGTTGTTTCGGCAGGATCTGTTGAGTGTCCGCTGATCTTGTGCCTGATGACCTGTGGGAACGTATGGCCCCGTTGTTGCCTGCCCGTCCGCCCAGGCGGCATCGGTATCCCGGGCGGTTGCCGGCCGATGACCGTGCTGCGCTGAGGGGCATCGTTTACGTGCTGTGCAAGGGCGTGAGCTGGCGGGACGTTCCGGCGGAGCAGGTCGGCTGCAGTGGTGTGACGGCCTGGCGGCGTCTGCGGGACTGGACCGAGGCTGGTGTCTGGCCCCAGCTGCTCGAGGTCCTGCTGGCCGAACTGCGGTCTGCGGGCTTGCTCGACATGGACGACGCCGCGATCGACGGCTCGCATGTCAGAGCCCTCAAAGGGGGGCTCACACCGGACCTTCGCCAGTCGACCGGGCCCGTCCCGGCAGCAAGCACCACCTGATCGTCGACCGGCACGGAACCCCCCTCGCTGTCTCTTTGACTAGCGGAAACCGTCATGACGTCACCCAGCTCATGCCCCTGCTGGACGCGATACCCCGCATACGCGGGGTCCGCGGGCGGCCGCGTCACCGGCCGGGCCGGCTGTTCGCCGACTGCGGCTACGACTACGACAAGTACCGCCGCATTCTCCGGGCCCGCGGCATCACACCGAAGATCGCCCGCAAAGGCACATCCCACGGCTCCGGCCTGGGCAAGACCCGCTGGGTCGTCGAGCGCACCTTCGCATGGCTGCACCAGTTCAAGCGGCTTCGCATCCGCTACGAGATACGAGCCGATCTTCGCCTCGCACTGCTCCAACTCGCCTGCAGCATCATCTGCTTGAGACGACTCCGCACCTCATTCTGAAACGATCAGTTATGGAACACGTGCAGGCCGTCGGGGTAGGCGCTTGTCGGTCCGGTGGCGTCCTTGGGTTGGACCGTGATGTGCGGGCAGGGCGCGGCGCGGTGGTTGCGCTGCCAGTGCTGGACGTGCTCGGCCATTTTCGTGGCCGCCAGGTGACCGGCTGGTCCGTAACCGTGAATGACGAACTCGTGCAGACCTTTGCCGCTTTCGCCGTCTCCGATCCGCTCGTGTGCCAGACTGGGCGAGTGACGTCCCACGCACGATGGCCGCGCCGCGCCAGTGCGGGGGTGGGGGTCTGATGAGGCCGGTGTGGCGGTCCGGGTCGACGGACAGGCGGCAGAAGCCGGGGAGCGCGCCGGCCAGAAACAGGGTGAGGGAGTCGAAGGGTTCCTCACCCCCGACGGTGACGTGCGTGCGGACCGTGGAGGGCGCCATGTCGAAGGCCGGGGCCAGCTGGTCGACGGGCGTTGGCGTTCCGTCCTCGAAGGCAAGGCGGATGCCACAGCCTGGGATGGTCTGTAGATTCGGTTCCCATGCGCCGGCTCCCTGCATGGGGACGAAGCCGCACACGGTGAGTGGCTCCTCACTGACGAGCGCACCGTCGCGTTTGGTGAAACCGATGGACCACACGTACTGGTGGAGGCGCAGCGGGGCGACGAGGCGTCCGCCCTCCGCAACCGTGGTGATCCACGGCAGATCCCAGGTGTCGACTGTGACGATCACCGCATCGAAGCCGCCTTCGGGGATGGCCTCGGGGGGGTAGATGCTCGGCGTCCGCGGTTAGGACACGGACACGGTCGTATCCGGTGGCGCAGAGGAAGCGGGTGGCGCGGTCGGTGACGTCAGGGTCGATGTCGACGGTGGTGACCTGGCCGGTCCGGCCGACCAGCTCGGCGATCAGGGCGGCGTTGTAACCGCCTGAGCCGACCTCCAGGACATGGTGGCCAGACCGGAGGCGGGCCGATTCGAGCATGACGGCCTGGAGCCACGGTGCGCTGATGGAGCTGCTGATGCGGCCGTCGGGCGTGTGGCGTGTGGGGGTGATGTCATCGGCGTACGCGGTCTGCACGGGCACTTCCGGTGCGAAAGCATGGCGGGGAACGCTGCGCAAGGCGGCCTCGACAGTGGTGGTGCGGACGTGGCCGGCCGCGAGGAGTTGATCGACGAGCCGGTGCCGCAGTGCGCTGGGTTCGTGTTCCTGCGCGGTGGTGGGGGGAGTCGTCACCCTGGGGCCTTTCGAGCGGGTCATGCGGGATCTGCGATGGTGGGGGAACCGGGGCGGGGGATGGTGCCTGCGGGGGCGTACTGGGCGGCTTGCGCGTCGAACATCGAGGCGTAGCGTCCTTGGGCGGCCACGAGTTCGTCGTGGCTGCCGTGCTCGATGAGCCGTCCGTGGTGCAGGACGTAGATGCGGTCGGCATGGCGGACGCCGGACATGCGGTGGGTGACCAGGACGACGGCCCGGTTCGGGGCGGCGAGTCGGCGGATGCGGTCGAAGGCGGCGATCTCCGCTTCTGGGTCGAGGGCGGAGGTGGGCTCGTCGACGATGAGCACGCCGTCGGCATCCGAGGTGGCGCTGCGCCAGTGGGTCCGGGCGAGGCCGATTTTCTGCCACTCGCCGCCCGACAGTTCGCTCGCGCCGCGGAACATCCGGGCCAGCAGGGTGCGCAGCCCGTCGGGAAGTTTTGCGATGACCGGTCCGGCACCCGCGTAGTCCACGGAAGGCTGCAGGTGCTCGGGGTCGGCCGCCTGGGCGGGCCGGCCGATCCGGATGTTCAATGCCGCTGTCACGGGCCAGCGTTGGAAGTCCTGGGTGAGCAGTGAGACGCGGTCGAAGACCTCGGAGCGGTCCAGGGAGGCGATGTCAGCCTCACCCCACAACACCGTCCCGCTCTGCGGCAGCAACAGGCCCGACAACACCTTCATCAGAGTGCTCTTGCCGGAGCCGTTCTCGCCGACCACGGCGGTGACCGAGCCCATGGGCAATGTGAGGGAGACCTCGTCCAGGGCGGGGGCTTCTCGGTCCGGGTAGCGGTAGCTCACTTTCTCCAAAATGACCTGCCTTACCCGTGCCGGGACGGGGTCGCCCCCGCTGGGAATGGTGCGCCGTGCCGCCTCGTCTAGGAACCGGGCGTGGTCGCGGACGTAGAGGGACTCCTCATGCAGCTGGTTCACGTTCATGACCAGCGCGCCCAGGCTCGCCGAGCCGGACCGGACGGCGATGACGGCGGTCCCGGCCACGGCCAGACTCATGTGCCCACTTGTGATCAGCCAGAACATGACCGCGTACGTCGCCGCCATGGCGAGTCCGGACAGTGCGGCGGCCACCCATTCGGTGACGGCTTTGCCGGTGGCCAGGCGCTCCTGCTCGGCCTCGGCGTTCTCGGCCATCCGCTCGTAGCGGTTGAGCATGAACGGCCCGACGGCGTGGATGCGCACCTCTTGGGCGGCGGTGCGCTCGGTGAGCAGGTTGCCGATCAGACGGGCGGCGCGCACGTGCTCGATCCAGCTCATGACCGACACGTACCGTTCCTGCGCCACCCGCATCGCGCCCCAGCCGCGGGGCGCCGCGATCAGGATCAGCATCGGCAGAAGGACCGGGTGGAGGATGGTGAGCACGCCCGCCGTGGAGATCAGGGACATGGTCCCGTTCAGCGCGGCGACGCAGGCACTGATCATGCGGCGGGCGGATCCGGCGCCGTACTGGGCGACGTCGATCAACCGCCGGAACTCCGGGTCCTCGATGGCCTCCAGCTCGACCGACGCGGCGGCGGCCAGGTACTGGGTCGTGGCGATCCGCTCGACCAGCGGCTCCAGCCGGCCCGCCCGCGAGGTGGACCATCCGGCAAGGCCCGAGTTGACCACGGCTGCTCCGGCGGCGGCGAGCAGTCCGGGCAGAACTGCGTGCAGCCGCTGCCCGGGGGTGCCGGAGCCGAGCAGCGCGTGCATGACGGCGTTGACCGCGAGCAGCCCGATGGCTGCGGCGAGACCCTGTCCGATCTCGCTGATCGCGACTGTGAGCAGCGCGCGGCGGTCTGCCTGCCACGCCATCCGCAAGGTCGCCCCGACCAGCCTGGGCATGCTGCGCAGAGCCGACATCATCGTCAAGTCCAGCCGGGCACGCTCGTGTTCCGACCAGCCTAAGTCGTAGCGTAGAGGACCGCCGAAGAGCTCCTCCTCGGCGTCGGAGACCTCCGGCTCCGCCATCCGCACCCGTCCGATGAACCTCTTCACAGCGCGACTCCTGCCCCGGGCCGGCTCAGCGCCCGGAGAGTTGGCGTGGGCAGCCACCGCGTCATGATGACCATGATCCGCGCAGAGGCCCAGCGGCTGGACTCGTCTTGGTACGAGCACTCCTCACTCCGGGCCACGTTATGGAGGGTCGCAGGTGCTGGTGTCCTGGCCGAAGTCACTAGGCTCCCCTTGATGGTTGTGTGGCTGCTCCTGCGGCTCAACGAGCCGGTCGGAATTTCGAACACATGTGTTTCAGTCGTGTTGGTAACCCTGGGATTGAGCGCGCGCCGGAGCTTGCGGGTTGCATCGACCCTTGCGGCCCCCGGGCCAGTGACCGGAGCGGCGGTGGCCAAAACGCCGAGCGTGCCGCTGTTCAGGCGCCCGGCTGGAGGAGCCGTGTGGAGCTACGGGATCTCGGGAAATTGGGGCGCTTCCGCTGAGCTTGGCCAGGTCACGGACATCGATGCCGGTGGCCTTGGCGTACTGCCTGGACCAGTCGGCCTCGGCTTGACTGAAGAGGTAGTCGGGGTGACGTGGCACCGGTTCCTCGCCGCGGGTTCGCAGCTTGGTGACAGCCGCTCGCTCTAGTTCCTGATCACCGCACTGACGAGCCAGAAGGATGGCGGTCGCAAGCCGTGCCGGCTCGTTGTTGGCCGGTGTGAACGACGAGACCCCGTCCCGGTTGATGTGGGTTGGAATCCCCGATGTCCTCGGCGTCGTACCTCTCGCCGTCCTGCCTCGTGGCGAGATGGGCAACCACGGCCAAGCCCACGGCCAGAGTCGCGGCGCCGCCAGTTCTTCGTTTTTAAGGAGGCTCTGATGTCATACGACGACCCGCCTGAGCTCTCGGCCGTCGACGACGTCCGGCTGATCTTTTGGGCTTGATGCGGGCCGAAGTCTTGCTCTACGGTTCGCGAATGGCGATTCTGCAGACGCTGACGAACCAGGGACGCGTAGTGGGCGGCCACTTGGCGAGCGGCAGCGTTCTCTCAGGCTACGGCGGACTCACCATCCAGCACTCACGCAACCCATTCAAGCGGCACAAGCTCAACGCCGAGACCGTGCTCGAGTGGGAGGAACTCTCGACCAGGGAGGGTGTCGCCGGCGTCATGGGCCAGGCTGTCGCGACGGCTGCTCTGCCTGGGATGATCGGTAAGGCTGTCGGTGCCGGCCTCGGGGCTGCCATGAGAACCGGGCGCACCGTCCGCGTGAACTGGGCCGACGGCAATCAGTCCATCATTGAGTTGCCGGAGAAGTTGTTCATGATCTTCTCCGTATTGCTCGAGGGCCAGCAGGTCGTAACTGATACCTCCGCACAGGCCGAGTCTTCGGAGCCCCTCCCGGCGCAGCCTGGCGTGACCGAGAAGGTCTTGAACCTCGCTTCTTCGGTGATCCAGCGAGGCAAGCATGGGGTACCGGCCGAGGCCGCAATTCAGCCGGATGTTGTCGAGCAGATCGCGAAGCTCGCGTCGCTCCACGACGCTGGCATCCTCACGGACGAGGAGTTCACGGAGAAGAAGGCTGAGCTGCTCAAGCGTCTCTGACACTTGAGGCGGCCAGTCGGCGCCCGGGCCCCGGTCGACGCGCGTGAGCCAAATCCCTTGGCGTGGTACTGACGCCGGTTCTCGCGCAGGTGGTTCGACTCTACTCCGCAAGATCAACCGACCGTATCTGCCGCAAGGTGAGCGTCAGGTTCGGCCACGCCCTGGGATGACTCACGGGTCGGCAGCTCGCGTATGGGGTCCGCCACCAGATCATTCAACGAGGCGCGTGACGTCGAGCTCACATGCTAGATACCACCAGCGGCTCCTGCCCTCGACGGCTCCGTCGCGGGCCTCCACGGACCAGCAGGCGGTCTCGTCGTCCTCGCGCAGAGCAGTACGTCGCGCCGGGGAGCCGCCTCCACACTCGGCCGCCTCGCACCGCCCCTCTGAACCAGCGTCAAGTCGTCAAATAAGCGGGTGAACCGCAGGTTGCGTGCGTCCGCCAAGGCCCAATCGGTCAGCGGAGCAGAAGGTGCGGTGCGGCGGATGGCCTAGCGTCCTGGGCGATCTCTGGGCCGTGCGAGGTTGTTCAGCAGGGGCCAACGACGACCAATGACACCTACGCTGGCGTGGCGAGGCACCGCTCGGACCAGCGAAAACGCGGGTCGCAAGAGTACTCAGCTGCCCACCCCAGCCTCCCACTTGCGCCGGCGCAGCACGTGGTCGCTGAAGAGGTGGCGACTCCGGTCGAGCAGTTCCCCCACCTCCGCGTCGCCGCGCCGCACGTCCGCCGACGGACGCCAGCGCTGCACGGATTGCCCAGCCCAGGTGCGCAGCTCCGCATCCGGGTCCTCCAACAGTCCGACCGCCGCCCGTAGCGCCTCGATGCCGCCGTGCCCTTCGAGCAGCCGGAATGCGGCAACACGGACGTGCCTCGGGTGCCCGAAGCCGATGCGCTCCAGTAGCCAGTCGGGGGGCAGTTCCTTTGCCGAGGGCAGCAGGGCGATGGCCGTCTCGCGGACGACACCAGCGGCAGGGTCATCGAGGAGCGGCCGCAACTGCTTCGCATCCACGCAATCCAGTGCCCGCAGCCCTGCCACCGCCCGCGCCCGCACCCCCGCCACCGGGTGCGCAAGCAGCGGCCACAGCAGCTCGGCGTCCACGCGGTTCCCGCACTCGCTCAGCCCGATCACCGCACCAGGCGGCAACTCAAGGTCTTCCGGTGCCCTGCACCGCTCCTGGTACCAGGCCACCGGATCACCTCCCAGTTGTCGTACGACATACCGGGCACAAGCACGCACGAGCGCGGACCGGTCACTGAGAAACGGCAACCTGCTGGACATGTCCCGCCTGCAGACCGGCACCGTGACCCCCATCATCCGCGAGACCGACCTCGACGAGGTGGTCCCCATGGCGCTCGGTGGGGTGCCCGAGGACAGTGTGGAACTGGACATCCCCGAGATACTGCCCATGGTGTACGTCGACCGCGGGCTGCTGGAGCGGGCCGTCGCCAACGTCGTTGAGAACGCGGTCAAGTACAGCGCGCCGGAGGAGCGGGTCCTGGTCGCCGCGAGCGCCCTCGCCGGCCGCGTCGAACTGCGGGTCGTGGATCGTGGCCCCGGTGTACCGGACGAGGCCAAGGACCGCATCTTCGAACCGTTCCAGCGCTACGGCGACTCGCCGCGCGGGGTAGGAGTCGGGCTCGGCCTCGCCGTCGCCCGCGGCTTCGCGGAGGCCGTCGGCGGCACCCTGCACGCCGAGGACACCCCGGGTGGTGGCCTCACCATGGTGCTCGCGGTGCCCACGGCTCCGGACCGGGGCCGGCCGGAGCAGCCGGATCTGCCGGCCGAGGTCACCTCCTGACGACTTCAGGCGTGCGGCGGCACCGTTTCGAACTCCCGCTCCAGATGACCGGTGTCCAGGCGCAGCCGCAAGGCGTTCCGGCGATGCACGGCCGTCAGTGCCGCCCGCAGCGGGGAGGGCGGCACGGCCAGGACGGGGCAGCCGGCGTGGGCGAGGCAGTAGCGGCTGACCGACGGCCACGACGCTCGGCGCAGCCGGCCCCGGGTGCGCCCCGGACGACGAGCGCCTGTCCGGGTAGCCCCGTGCCGGCTCCGCCGAACACGTCACGCAGCGCCGCGACCAACCTCTCCCGCGCTAGCCGCTCCCACTCCGGGACCATGGCGGTCGTGGCCGGGAACCTGCGGGCGGCGAGATCCCCCTCCGGGGGCTGCCAGGTGACCACCGGCCAGAGTTCCGCACCTCGGAGCCGTGCCTCGTCGGCAGCCCGCCCCAGGGCGATCAGGCTCCCCGGCGAGCCGCTCACTCCGACTACGACACGAGCGGCTGGGGGCATAAGGGACTCGGGCATCGCTTTCACCTTCTGTACGTACCGCCGGAGGGTTTCCGGGCAGCGGTCCTTCGCGGAACCGCCTCCATCTCACCTCCCTTTCAGGGCCCCGGACAGTCCGTGGACGAATTTTTGGCGCGCTTCTGACGGCCCCTTCGCGCCCTCTCACCAGCGCTGTCAGCATCCCGTCAAAGTCGGCCGGCTCCTCGTCAGCGTCCCGTCAGGACCGGTCCGGCGACCGGGGGTCCGGGCATAACGTCGACAGGGAACCCCGGGCCGCCTCCCCGCGTCCGGGGTCTCACAGACTCGATCCTGCGCTGCCCTTCGGGAGGCACCCCATGGCAGAACTCCTCTACGGCGAAGACCCCGAGCCCTCCGATCGGTTCCCGGCCGGACCCCTGTACGTCCCGGTCCGGCCGGGCCCCTCCGGGTGTGCGGCCCGGCTCTTCCGCACACCGCTCGGCGCGCGCACGGCCGTCGGCTTCACCTCCGAGCGCCGACTGGTCGCCACCCTCGGCGCTGGACAGGCGTGGATCCGCCTCGCCACACCCGCCCTGCGCGCACTGACCGCCCCGCTCGGCGTCACCACCCTCACGGTGGACCCGCAATTCACTGCCCCGGCGCCCAGGCCGGTGCCCGCAGCGGCACCCGCCTTCGCGCTGCGGAACGCCTGAGAGGGAAAGACACGATGACCACGATTCCCGTCGCCGCTCCCGCTGTCACGGCCGCCGACCTGTCGGTGTGGCCGGCCTCCACCGCCGAACCCCGGCCCGGAGAGCTGACTGTGGGCGGAGTGCCGCTCGCCGAGATCGCCGACCGCTTCGGAACCCCCGTCTACGCCGTGGACGAGGCCGAGGTCCGCGACCGCTGCCGCACCTACCAGGACGCCTTCCCGAACGCCGAAGTCCTCTATGCGGCCAAGGCGTTCCTGTGCCGGGCCATGGCCCACTGGATGGACGAGGAGGGCCTCGGCCTGGACGTCTGCTCTGCCGGTGAACTCGAACTCGCCGTCACCACCGGCTTCCCGCCCGAGCGGATCGTGCTGCACGGCACGCCAAGTCCCCGCGCGACCTGGACACCGCCCTGCGCCTGGGCGTGGGCCGGATCGTCATCGACAGCCCCTCGGAGATCGCGCGGCTGGCCGCCGCCGTCGGCCCGGACGGCCACCAGAAGGTGATGGTCCGGGTGGTGCCCGGCATCAGTGCGGGCGGCCAAGAGAAGATCCACACCGGCACCGGCGACCAGAAGTTCGGCCTGTCCATCGCCGACGGCTACGCACAGCACGCCATCACACGCATACTCGACCAGCCGCAACTCGAACTCACCGGCCTGCACTGCCACCTGGGCTCCCAGATCACCAGCGTCAAGCCGTATCTCGTCGCCGTGCGCCGCCTGGTGGGCCTCACGTCCCGCCTGCACGCGCAGCACGGCCTGGTCCTGCCGGAACTGGACCTGGGCGGCGGCCACGGCATCGCCTACCGTCCCGGCGAGCGGGCCCTGGACCTCACCGCACTGGCCCGCAAGGTCCGCGCCGAGCTCACCGAAGCGTGCACCACGTCCGGACTCCCCGTACCCCGCCTGATCATCGAGCCGGGACGGGCCATCGTGGGCCCTGCGGGCATCGTCCTCTACCGCGTCCTCTCCGTGAAGCACACGGGCGAGCACGTGTTCGTGGCCGTGGACGGCGGCATGAGCGACAACCCCCGCCCGGCCCTGTACGGCGTCCGCTACGCCCCCCGCCTGATCGGCCGCCACAGCACCACCGACGTGGCCCGGGTGACCGTGGTGGGCCGGCACTGTGAGGCGGGAGACGTCCTCGCCGCCGACGTGGACCTGCCGGCCGACGTACGCCCCGGCGACCTGCTCGCCGTCCCCGTGGCCGGCGCCTATCACCTGTCCATGGCCTCCGACTACAACCTCGTCGGCCGGCCGCCCGTCGTCGCCGTACGCGACGGACGGGCCCGTCTGCTCGTGCGCCGGGAATCGCTGGAGGACATCCGCCGCCGCGACGTGGGTCTGTAGGCCACCCGCAGCCCTTGATCTCCCGGGCGGGCCGGTCTTTCCTCCCTCGCCGACCGACCCGCCCGGGGCCGCAGACGGTGATCAGCCCGCCTACACCTCGATGTGCGCGCCCATGATGACCGTGCGGTCGCGGGGGAGGCCGAAGTACTCGGCGGCGTCCGCGGTGATGTACGAGGTGGCGATGAACAGTCGCTTGCGCCAGGGTGCCATCGTCGGTTCCTTGCCCCGCCGGAGATCGATCTTCGACAGGAAGTAGGACGCCTGATCGAGCTGCAACGGCCCTTCGGTCTGCGCCGGATCGAGCATGGCCAGGGTGCTGGGTACGTCCGGGGTCTCCATGTAGCCGAACCGGGCGGTGACGTGGATGATCCCGTCGTCGGCGTAGCCGAGGTCGTCGACGACGATCCGCTGGTCGGGCTGGACACGGGGCACGGGCTCGGTCTTGAGGGCGAGGATCACGACCTGGTCATGCCGTACGTGGTTGTGCTCGACGTTGGCCCGCATAGCCAGGGGGGTGGTCTGCTTGCCCCGGTTGAGGAACACGGCCGTGCCGGGGACCCGCAGCGTCGACACCTCACCACTGCGGAGGCGGTCGATGAACTCGGGCAGCGGGCCCTCCTGGCGTACTCGTTCGGCGGTGACGAGTTCGCGGCCGCGCTGCCAGGTGGTCATGACGGTGAAAGCGGTCAGGCCGATCAGCAGCGGCAGCCACGCGCCGTGGACGAGCTTCGTCAGGTTGGCCGCCACGAACAGCAGGTCCACGAAGAGCAGCAAGGTCGCACCGACGGCGACCAGCCACTTGGGCGTGCCCCACTTGGCACGGGCGACGCAGAAGAACAGCAGGGTGGTGATGGTGATCGTACCGGTCACCGCCATGCCGAACGCGAAGGCCAGTGCCGTGGAGCTGCGGAAGGCGAAGACCAGGATGAGGACCGAGACCATCAGCAGCCAGTTGATCCAGGGGACGTAGATCTGGCCGATGGTGGATTCGGAGGTGTGAGCGATCCTCAGCCTCGGCAGGTAGCCGAGCTGGGCGGCCTGTGAGGTGACCGAGTACGCGCCGGTGATCACGGCCTGGGAGGCGATGACGGTGGCCGCCGTGGCCAGCAGGACCATCGGCCACCTGCCCCAGTGGGGCACGAGCAGGAAGAAGGGGCTGCTGACGTTGCCGGGATCGGCGAGGATCAATGCGCCCTGACCGAAGTAGCTCAGAACGCACGCCGGGAAGACCAGGAACATCCAGCCGCGCGTGATGGCCCGGCGGCCGAAGTGCCCCATGTCCGCGTAGAGCGCTTCCGCGCCGGTGACCGCGAGCACGACCGCGGCCAAGGCGAAGAAGGCGGTACCGAAATGGCCGAACAGGAAACCCAGCGCATAACTTGGTGACAGCGCTCTGAGGATCGCCGGGTGGTCGACGATGCCGACCAGACCGCAGGCGCCGATGGCCACGAACCAGGCGACCATGACCGGCCCGAACATCCGGCCCACCGCCGCGGTTCCTCTGCGCTGCACGATGAACAGTAGGACGATGATCACCGCGGTGATCGGCACGACCGCACTCCCCAGCGACGGCTGGACGACCTTGACCCCTTCGACCGCGGACAGCACCGAGATCGCCGGAGTGATCAGACTGTCGCCGAAGAACAGGGAGGCGCCGAAGACGCCCAGCGCGGCCAGCACGGCCGTCGCCCGCCGGCCACGCTGCGAGCCCCACCGCCGTACGAGGGTGATCAGCGCCATGATGCCGCCCTCGCCGTCGTTGTCGGCGCGCATCGCCAGCAGCACGTACGTGACCGTCACGATGATCATCACTGACCAGAACACCAGCGATACCACCCCGTACACGTTCTGCGTACTGACCGGGACAGGGTGCGGGTCGCTCGGATTGAACACGGTCTGGAGGGTGTAGATCGGGCTGGTACCGATGTCGCCGAAGACCACGCCGAGAGCGCCGATAACCAGCGTGAGACGCACCGCGTCGTGCGCGCCCGCACCATGATTCTCCGGCGGCCGCGATGCGGATCCGCCGCTCGACGCGGCCCCGTGCCGGGGATCGGCCATGGCATCCTCCTCAGCTCGGGCCGCGTTAACTCAGGCGAGGTGTGCTGTCAGGTGCGCTACGCCGCGACGATACCGATCAATTGCACAATCGTTCGTAGCGCACGCCGATGCGTCCGATCCGGGTGCGAACCGTCAGGCAACTCGGCAAGCGGTCAGCATGAATCCCTATATGAATGGTAGGCGTTGGCCGAGGACGAGCCGTTGTAGGGTGAGAGGACAGCACTTGACCCGCAAAAAGCGGGCAGGGAGCGAAGTCCGAGAGTGCTGAACGCTTCGTACCGTATTCAAGTCCAAGATCTAAGGCTTGGCCATTCCCACAGGTCAGAGGAATGATCGCCGGGCTGAGGTCAGGTCACGTCCGCGGGAGTGGTGTATTGACGGCCACTCGGTGATCTCTTTGTTGAGGTTATGCGGTGAGTTCGGTCGGGAGGACGGTGTCGACGTTTTCCGACTCGATCGGGTGGAGGCGGACCTTGGCGAGCAGGTCGAGGCCCATGTAGCGGCGGGCCTCGGTCCACTCGTCGTTCTGCTCGGCCAGCACCGCGCCGACGAGCCGGATGAGGGCGGTGCGGTCGGGGAAGATTCCGACCACGTCCGTGCGGCGGCGGATCTCCTTGTTCAGCCGCTCCTGCGGGTTGTTTGACCAGATCTGCCGCCAGATCTCGCGCGGGAACGCGGTGAACGCCAGCAGGTCGTGCTGGGCGGCGTCCAAGTGGGCTGCTGCCTTGGGGAACTTGGCCTCCAGCGCATCCAGCACATGTCGCATCTGGGCCTGGACGGCGTCGGCGTCGGGCTGTTCGAAGACCGTCCGCAGCAGCGTGGCCACCCACGGTTGGGCGGACTTCGGCACCTGGCTCAGCAGATTCCGGGCGTAGTGCGTGCGGCATCGCTGCCAGGAAGCGCCGGGCAGGACCGCGCCGATCGCGTTGACCAGGCCGGTGTGGGCGTCGGAGACGACCAGCTGGACGCCGGACAGGCCGCGGGCGGTCAGGGAGCGCAGGAAGGCGAGCCAGCCGGCGCCGTCCTCGGCGGTGGCGACGTCGATGCCGAGGATCTCGCGGTGGCCGTCGGCGTTGACGCCGACAGCGATCAGCGCGTGGACGTTGATGATGCGGCCGGCCTCGCGGACCTTCTGGGTCAGCGCGTCCACCCAGACGAACGCGTAGGGTCCGGCATCGAGGGGCCGGTTGCGGAAGGCGGTGACCTGCTCGTCGAGGTGCTTGGCCATCGCGCTGACCTGGGACTTCGACAGCTGGGTGACGCCGAGAGACTCGGCGAGCTTCTCGACTCGGCGGGTGGAGACGCCGAGCAGGTAGGCGGTGGCGACCACCGAGATGAGGGCCTGTTCGGCCCGGCGGCGCCGTTCGAGCAGCCAGTGCGGGAAGTAACTGCCCTGCCTCAGCTTGGGGACGGCGAGCTCGACCGTGCCTGCCCTCGTGTCCCACTCGCGTGGGCGGTAGCCGTTGCGGTGGTTGACGCGTTCCTCGCTGACCTGGCCGTACTCGGCGTTGCAGAGAGCGTCGGCCTCCGCGGACATGAGGGCGTCAGCGAACGTCTTGACCATCGCGCGCCGCAGATCGGGACTCGCCGCGGCGAGGTTGTCCTCGGCGAGCGCGTGCAGGGGCAGACTGTCAGGTGCGGTCATCGTGCTGATCTCCTTCGAGGCTTCGACACTTCGAAGATCAGCCGGTGGCCGTTCATCTATGCGGGCCCCATCCCGATGCCGGAGCAAACCCCCGGATCAGGTCGAACCCGTACACCACTTCCCTGGACGCAACCTGAGGTCAGCAAAGAGTCGGCATCGGACGCCGCTGCGTCCTGGCGTTGCTGACCTCTGGGTCGGAGAGTGACCCGGCCAGGGTCGCCCCTAATAGCTCCAACCTGCGGAAGTGGTGTCCCCCTGAAGAACTGGCCGGTCGACGCCGCGCGGTCTTCGCAGCCCTTCGGGTCGACGGCTATGTGATCTGACGCGCTCCCAGACCATGGCTGCTGTTGGTATCCGCCGCTGCCCCGTCAGGAGAGCCCAGATATCCGGAGGACTGCCTGCGCGGTCTCGTCGTCGATCCGATGACCGAGTCGTTCGAGGACATCTGCTCCGTGGCGCACAGTGCCGCGCTCGGCGGAGCGGCGCATACCCGTGTCGAGTTCGTGCCAGATCAATGGGTTGGCGGCAAGGACACGGGGATCGAATTCCAGGCGGTGGCCGTGGACGTCCCGCAGAACCAGGTGGGAGGACACGCCGTCGTACTGCCATACGGTTGTTAGCTCATCCGTGTGGATGATGCGGCGGCGCAATAGAGTGCGTACTGCGAGCCATCCGGGACCCGCACTCACCCGCTGTGGCAGCAGCACTGCGCATACGGCAGCCGACAAGGTTGACCAGAGCAGGGCGCGGAGCGGCGTCAGACTTCCCGCGTCCCAATCGACCAGGAGGCTCATGGCGCAGAAGACTAGGGCGCAGCTCACCGCGAGCCGAGCGCTGCCACGCCAGTGGCGATCGCCGACCGAGCCCACTGGTCTGCTTCGTCGCATGTAGCTGACGCTAAGCGCCTCTGTGCGGTCGAGCGACCGCCGCTGACGGAGACCTAACGCGCCACGATCGATCCTGACGGGATCCTTACGCGTTCTCACCTCAGACCATGTGCATGCGCGCGTCTGATCGAAGAGGAGGCCGGACTCCGGGGTAAGGGCCGGACACCCAGCGTCTGTCGCACGAGACGTCTCTCTGCCGCGCCGCAGCCAGGTGATACGGACCTGCAGCTGGTCGCGTTGGGATGCAGGGACGGCTGCGAGGTGAGGCTGCCCTCGGTGAGAGTGCCGTCCGGATGCGTGCTGTAGGCGCCGCCGAGGTCGCCGTACTCGTTGCCGAGGCCGTCTAGGGCTCGCAGGAGCAGCAGTACGAGGGCCTCGCCGTGGGCTCCGGAAGGCGGCGGCGTGATCGGCGGTGGGGGATGAAGGAGTCGTCTTCGCGCGAGTTGGCGCTGTTCACGTTCTCCATGGAAGCCTCATTGCCCCTTTTGTGCATATCTGGGTCGCACTCCAACTGCACGCTCGATCGCAAAGGGAGGCTGCCCAGGCAGCTGTCACTTTTCGACGGCGGCTGCACGCGATCCGAGGGTGGCCTGGAGAAGAAAAAAAGGGGGCCGGACCTCAGTCCACTGCGCTCATCCAAACCGCTGCCGAACCGGGGAAACGTCAAAGTGCCGCTGAGGCGCTAGCCGTCATCCGCGTGAGAGGTGGCGCCCCACGGTCTGTCATTCCGAGCCGGTCAGCTTGGCGCGCCAGCTTGGGTTGAGCTTCTCCACCGCGATGAGGATGCCGATCCGCACCATGGGAGCCCGGTCGCGTTCGCGATTCAGCACGCCGCGTGGGGTGGTCACGGTCTCAGGGATCTGGACAGTCGCAGCAATCGCGGAACCCGATAGCCAGCCGTCTCGGGACTGCGCTGGGCGGGCCGGATGAGTACCTGTTCGGCAACCCGACGGTCTGAGGCACCGAGACCGGCGGCCCTGGTGACACCTAGCCCGAGGTGAGCGGGCTCAGTGAGGCGCAGCAAGGACTCATGTGCGGCGTCCATGCCGCAGTGTCCCGGAAAATCCATCCCGTCCCGTAGGTGGTTGCGCACAACCAGGACGGCAATCTTGGGAGGCCTTTCAAGCGGATCCGCGGGGTTCCAGCGTGCTGCCCGCGCGCATCAGCCGCGCATCGCACCGGGTGCGGGGCGGGAGCTCGGATGCCTGCAGTACCCCGGATGCCACTGCGGACGGGTCTCCGCAGGCCACCCACCGGAAGCGGGCGATCATCATGATGTCGTCAATGCTCTCGCGTACGAATCCGTCCACGACGCTTGGGTTGCCCGGGCGCTTGCGCAGCACTACATCGCCCGGTTCCTGATCGTCCGCGATCTGCTGGTGATCTCCCGAGTCGGGGCAACCCGAGAGTTCGTACACCCAGTGGCCCATGGCCGCCATTCTGCCCGTTCTGGCGCACACCCCGCCGGTCTGGCGCGGAGTTGGTGGGGTGGAACCGCTCGAAAGGATCACAGCGCACTGCTGATCACACAACTCCGTCGTCCGGCGCTCCTCTATCAGTGATGCCAGCCGGCGCAGCGCAGGCGGATACGCAGCAAGCACGCGCCAGCGCGATCCCAATACCCCGCCTTCTGTACGCCGCTGATCCGACGGAAGGAGTCCGCGCGTGGTACGTGTGCCCAGTCGCAGGGAAAAGTTCGGCATCGCCATCCCCGAGGCCATGAAGGCCGGACTACCCGGAGCAGCACCGCCGGCCACTACCTGTCCGACGACGTCAACGGCGTGCTCATGGACACCGCTTCCTCGGCCGGGTTTGCCCGCGGCCTGCGCCGACCTACCGCGTGCCCGAAAGCCACCGCAGACATCTGGCTCGGGCCGCGCACCAGACGGCGACAGCGCGCTTCTCGGTGACCGGCATGGCGATCGCCCCTGGTCCGCGAGTGCGACCGCTGTGAAGATCACTATCTGTCCGCGATTTCCTGGAGGGCCTCGATTTCGTGCGCCTGGCCCTTGCGCCGCCGCGGTGAGCGCGGTGCGTCATGCTGGTGTTCGGTGTGTCGGCGATGGCCACTCTGATGGCCGGTGTTGTCACCGGACGCAGCGGGGAGGGGAGAGATCATTAAAAGGACCCTGCCTACGCTCTCTTCCTGCCGCATGGGACTCGTCACTGTCGCTGTGGTGGTATCAGTTTGCATCCTGCCGGTTGCCGCCGCCCAAGCGGCGGCCGCCGAGCCGCTGTCGTCTTCCTCCCAGGATCAGCCCACTTCGTGTGAAGGCGGCTTCCTCGACGGCGTGGTTGCCGTGGGATGTAACCCGTTTATCCAAATCCTCTGAGCAGTGCCGGGCGACTGCCCTACACGGTGAGGACGGCAGTTTGCGGACTGGGCTGCCGGACGACTACATCGCTTTGGCGGAGTCCTACCCTCGGTTGAAGATCGGGCAGTTCCTCTTTGTGACGTCGCCGGCCCCAGGAGGCGAAGCGGAATTCGTCGAGGGGGCGAGAGAGGATCTCGCCGGTGCCGAGGATATGGCACAGAAGGAAATGCTCGGTGGCTACCCTGCGTTCCCGGAATCGGGAGGTTTGCTGCCGTGGGGCAGCTCGATAGACGGGGACGAGTTCTACTGGCGTACGGAAGGGCAGCCCAACGAATGGACAGTCGTTGTGGCTGGGCGGAATGACGACTGGTTCCACTACGAGGGCAGCCTCTCGAGCTATCTCGCATGGTTGTGCTCTGGGACGGCCGAACCGCATGGGCTCCCTCCGAACTTTCCGGGGCCCGAACCGGTGGTTTCCGTCGGATGAGAGTGCTCGAAATGCTCAGGGACCCTTGAGCGCAAGGGTTGACCCATAGCGGATGATTGCGTCGGGGCCTGCTTCCGTCAGGAGGCGGGCCCCGACTGCGTCAGGCTGGTCCGCTCCGCCTCCGGTGGCCCGTGACCGGGCCGCGTACTCCGTTCGGCAGCCAGGAGTCGGTCACCTCAGGCCGAAAGATCATCTTGCGAAGTGTGTATGACGGCTCCGACCACGTCGTGGAGTCCCAGACGATGGACGGCACGGGCGCCCCGGTGCCGCAGCCAGTTGCACGGGCTGCGTGCTGACCGCACAACACGGTCAGCGCGAGTCTCAGGCAGGTCCGCCCACAGGGACCAGGCGGAAATGAAGCCCGCAGCCCAGTTGAGCGCCCGGCCGGCCCCCCGCGGCCAACCGCCGTACGGCTCGAAGGTTCACCTGATCACCGGGCGGACCGGTCTGCCCCTGTCTGTCGGAATCTCCGGTGCCAACGTGCACGACAGCCAGGCCCTGATCCCACTTGGACGAGGTCTTCATCAAGGTCAGCGGAGAATTCCGCTGAATCAAGCGAAGTCTTCACTCCTCCCGTTCCACGGCGCGGACCGGAGGTCAAGATCCTTCCCTGCTCCGTCCCGCACAACGGGATGCAGCAGCTCAAGCCCGTTCTTCAGGCTTTTCCACGCCAAGCATCGGTGCTGGTGGCGCAGGAGGAGCCTCTCTGAGTCCGTGATCGTTCTGCGCTGCCCACCGGATGTGGGGAGTGGTGGACGTGAATCAGTACGGGCGGCGTGCGCAGCAGCATTGGCAGGAGTTCCGGCCCGGGCGCATTGCGGAGATCGATGATGCTGAGGCGTTCTTCACCGGGCTGGGCATTGATGTTCAGGACGAGGTGCGGATCCGCTGGACCGCGGAGCGTGTGAACGCGCCTGCTGTGGTGGGGGAGTCCTTCCTCAAGCGGGCTGGCCGTTTGCAGCAGTCTCGCCGCGATACCGAAGCCGAGGTGCTGCGCGAGCTCGTGCTCCTCCCTGCCCAGAATGACGTCGACCTGGCCGACGACCCGCACCTCAGCGAGGCCGAGGTGACCGAGGAGCAGTGGCGCGAGCAGCGCCTGCACGACCTGCTGGCCGGCCGGAGTCGACCGGGGGACTTCAGTGCTGCGGAGCGCGATCGGCTTCGTGCTGACGCTGTTCCCCGTTTGCTGGAGCTCACCGGCCTGTCGGATGAGGCCCTTGCCCGTCAGGGGCTGCTGTAAATGGCCGTCCAGGAGGGGGCGGCATTCCGTCCCGAAAGCCAGAACGATCTCGCTCCGGCCGCGCCGATGGCCCGCCTGGAGGCGAACCTGGCAGCGCTGCGGGTGCTGCGGCGGATCGAGGCTGAAGATCGGGAAGCGACCGGTGAGGAACGGCGGGTGCTGGCCCGATGGTCGTCGTGGGGTGCGCTGCCAAACTTGTTCGCCCCGTCGCGGGAGCGGACCAAGAGCCACAGGCAAAAGTATGAGGCGTCGCAGGCGGAGCTGCGGGAGCTGCTGAGCGAGGCCGAGTACCAGGCCGCGCGGCGAACGACGCTGAACGCGCACTACACGGACGCCGCGTACGTGAAGGTCATCTGGCGGGCGTTGCAGGCGCTGGGCTTCGAGGGTGGCCGGGTGCTGGAGCCGGGCTCCGGGGTGGGCACGTTTATCGGGATGGCCCCCGATGGGGCGGAGATGACTGGTGTCGAGCTCGACCCGGTGACTGCGGCGATCAGCCAGGCCCTGTATCCGCAGGCCCGGATCCTGGACGAGGGCTTTGAGAAGTCGCGGGTCAAGACCGGTGAGTACGACGCGGCGATCGGGAACGTGCCGTTCCACGCGGCTCGTCTCAGCGATCCCCGGCATAACCCGGGGAACTTCCCCATGCACGACCACTTCATCATCAAGGCTCTGGAAGGTGTGCGGGTCGGGGGAGTGGCCGCGTTCATCACCTCCACTGGCACGCTCGACAAGTCCAGCAAGGCCGCCCGGGCGGAGATGGGCGAGCTCGCGGACCTGGTGTGCGCGATCCGGCTGCCCAATGGCGCGCACGCCGCGGCTGCCGGCACTGACGTGGCGACCGACTTGCTGGTGTTCCGTCGCAAGGCGCCCTCGCACAAGAAGCAGGGTGCGGCCTTCGCGAAAACCGAGGAGGTCAAGGCCGCTGACGACAGACGGATGGACGTCAACGAGTACTTCCAGCAGCATCCGCGCAACGTGCTGGGCACCCTGGTGCCAGGACGGGCCCGCGGAGGGAGGCACCGTCCGGAAGTCCTTGCCGGCAGCGGCGATACCGCCACCGCCCTGAGCACGGCGCTGGAACGGGAGATCGCGGCCGCCGTCGCGGCCGGGCTGGGGATGACCGAGAACCCTGTCCGGCGTGAGGAGCAGGTTCAGGGCCCTGACGCATGCGAGTTGTTCGCGGAGAACGCGGAACGGTTCGACGGGCGGATCATCGAACTGCTTGATGGGAGCTTCTGGGCGGCGCGGCTGGAGGACAGCGAGCCGCATCCCTGCCCCAAGACCCAGCGCGATGAGCTGAAGGCGCTGCTGCTGATACGCGACGCGGTCTCCGAACTCCTGGACGCCGAGACGTCTTTGGACGCCGACGAGGCCTGGCTGACCTTTCTGCGCTCGACCCTCAACGCGCACTACGACGCGTACGTCGAGAAGTACGGGCCGGTCAGTCGATTCACTCGGCAGGAACGCACCCGCAAGCTCACCTGGGACGATGTGCCCGAGGAGCTGTCCGAGCAGCTGATGGACGCGGCCTTGGAGGTGACGGGCCGGCTCGGCTCGAAGCAGCAGGCCGTGATCGACAACCTCGGCGACGGCGTGATGACCGAAGTCGACCTCCAGGTTCTCCTCGGCTGGGACGCGGCCAAGGCCCCGGCCGCGCTGCGCGAGGTGCTGGTCGGCGTGCAGGCGGTGCGCGATGAGTTGCGCGACGCCGGAAAGCTCAAGGTCTGGGCGCGGGTCCCGCCGCCGCAGGGCGGTTTCGCCGATGACCCGCATGCCCCGCTGGTGTATGCGCTCGAGGACTACGACGAGGAAACCGGCACCGCTCGCAAGTCCGAGATCTTCACCCAGCGCGTCGCCTCCCCGCGCACGCTGCCCGAGCGGGCGGAGACGCCGGAAGAGGCTGCCGCGATCAGCCTCGACCTGCACGGACAGATACGCCTCGACGTCGTCGCCCGGCTGCTGGATCTGGACGGGGAGCAGGCTGCGCGGGACGCGCTGATCGGGGTGGTGTTCGAGGAGCCCCACACTGGGCGCCTGGTGCCGGCCGCCGAGTACCTGTCGGGCAACGTCCGCCTCAAGCTCTCGCAGGCCCAGGACGCCGCCGCCGTCGATCAGCGGTTCGTCGTGAACGTCGCGGCGCTCACCGAGGTGCAGCCGGAAGACGTGCCGCCGGGGGAGATCCGCGTCAAGCTCGGCGCCCCCTGGGTGGACGCCTTTTACGTGCAGGAGTTCCTGCGCGGGCTGCTGCGCGATGAGTCGATCAAGGTGGAGCGGGCCGCCGGATCCACGTGGACGGTCGACTGCAACATCGAGCAGAACGTGATGACGACCGCGGTGTGGGGCACCGAGGCGATGAACGCGGTCCAGATCGTCCGTGCCCTGCTCAACCAGCGGCCCATTCGGATCGTCCCCTCTTTCCCCGAGGAGGCCACCGCCGCGGAGAAGGCCCGGATCCGGGCCGACGCGATGACGGCGACGACCATCGCCAACAAGTACGCGGAGCGCATCAATGAGGAGTTCCGCACCTGGCTGTGGAAGGACGACGAGCGCGCCGAGCACCTCGCCACCCTGTACAACACCCGCTTCAACAGCTTCGTCCTGCGCAACTACGACGACGCGCCCCAGCTGTCCTTCCCGGGCCTGTCCACCGCCTTCGACCCCCGCCCGCACCAGCAGGCCGCCGTCTCGCGGATCCTGAACGAGCCATCCGCGCTCCTCGCCCACGAGGTCGGCGCCGGCAAGACGCTTGAGATGTCCATGGGCGCCATGGAACTGCGCCGCCTCGGACTCGCCCGCAAACCGGCGATCGTCGTGCCCAACCACATGGCCGAACAGTGGACCAGGGAATTCCTGCAGGCTTACCCCGGCGCGAAGGTGCTGACCGCCTCCACCAAGGACCTCAGCACCCGCCGCAAGCGCAAGAGGTTCGCGGCCAAGGCCGCCACCGGCGACTGGGACGCGATCATCATGACCTACGGCGTGATGAAGGCGATCCCGCTCTCCGCCGCCGAGCACGAGAACTACATCGCCAACCAGCTCGCCGAGTTCGACCGCGACCTGGAGCGCCGCCGCGCCAAACTCATCGCCGAGGGCGAGGACCCCAACAGCGACGACACTGTCAAGGAGGTCGAGGGCAAGAAGCTGGTCCGCGAACAGGCCCTGCGCGCCCGGATGCGCTCCATCCGCGAAGGCGGCCTGAGCTGGGAGCAGCTCGGCATCGACTACCTGTTCGTCGACGAGATCCACAACTTCAAGAACCTGTACAACCCGTCCAATAACGCCGGGTTGTCGATTGCCGGGTCGATCCGCGCCACCGACCTGCACATGAAGCTCGAGTACATGCGGGAGAAGTACGGAGCTCGCGTGATCACCGGAGCCTCCGCGACGCCGGTGGTCAACTCCATCGCCGAGGCGTACGTGTGGATGAAGCTGCTGCGCCCCGACATCCTTGCCGCCGAGGGCCTGGAGAACTTCGACGACTGGGTCGCCAACCACGCCGAGATCGACACCAAAATCGAGATCGCCCCCGAGGGCGGCCTGCAGACCAAGTCCCGCTTCGCGCGGTTCACCAACATGCCCGAATTGTTGACGGCCTGGTGGGTGCCCACCGACGTCAAGACCGCCGAAGACCTCGGGCTCCCGGTGCCAGATGTGTACAAGGGTGGCCCGCAGATCATCAACTGCCCGCCCACCAGCGTGAACGCCGAGATAGCCGAGATAGCCCGCAGCCGGGCCCGCGCGATTCGCTCACGCTCGGTCGACCCCAGCGAAGACAACATGCTCAAGCTGGCCAGCTGGATGAGGCAGGCCGCTCTCGACCCGCGGCTGATCGGCTACGCCCTCGACCCTGACGAGCAGACGAAGATCTCGATCGCTGCCGACAAGATCGCCGAGCTGTACTTCAAGCACAAGGACGACGTCTACCAGGGCCCCAAGGACGAGGCGCCCGACGAGCTCCCGGGCAGCCTGCAGCTCGTTTTCGCCGACCTGGGCACCCCCTCCAAGGACGCCCTCAAGCAGGGCAAGTGGACTGTCTACGACGGGCTGTTCATGGAGCTCGCCGCCCGTGGCGTGCCCACCGACGGCATCCGCTTCATGCAGGAAGCACAGAGCGACCGTGACAAGGCCGCTCTCTTCCGCGACGCCCGCAACGGCAAGATCGGCGTGCTCATCGGCAGCACGGAAACCATGGGAACCGGGACAAATGTCCAGCGCCGCGCGATCGCCGTGCATCATCTGGACTGCCCCTGGCGCCCCGTCGACCTGCACCAGCGCACCGGCCGCGTCGTACGTCAGAAGAACCTGAACTACGACCTCGGCCGTGAGGTCCACGTCTACAACTACGTCACCGAGAACTCCTTCGACGCCTACGTGTGGCAGCTCGTCCTGGGCAAGGCCAAGTTCATCCAGCAGCTGATGAGCGGCAAGCTCACCGACCGCACCATCGACGACATCGCGATGGACCTCAACGAGTACATGGTCGAAGCCGTCGCCATGGGCGCCGGCGACCCGCGGCTTCAGGAAGTCGGCCGCCTGCAGAACGAGATCCTCGGCTTGGAGGCCGAGAAGCACGCCCACAACGCCGCCCAGTACGGCCTGCGGGACACCATCGACACCGAGACCCTGCGTGCCGAGCAGCTGGATGCCAGCATTGCCTGGCTCACCACCATCCTCGGCGACGCCACCACGCCCGGCACCCGCCGCTCCACCCGCGACACCGACTTCTCCATGACCGTTGTCGGGCGCACCGGCACTAAGCGCACCTACACCAAGCGCAAGGACGCCGCGGCCGCCCTGCACTTCCGGCTCATCGACGCCATCGATGAACTGCGCGGACAGCGCAACCACCCGCCGCTGGAGATCGCCGAGCTCGGCGGCGTGCCCATCTTCGCCCGCCTGGACTTCCTCGACCTCAAGCTCAACTTCGGCGCCGGACGGGACGTTGTGGTCGACCGAAAGAAGCTCACGGACGACCCAGCCTCCGTCTCCGGCACCATCCAGTCCCTCGAACACCGCCTCGCGTACCTCGAAGACGACCTCGCCACCGCCCAGAAGCAGCACGCCCACGCCCTCGCCGAGGTCGCCAACGCCCAGCGATACCTCGGCACCGTCTACCACGACGACGACAATCTCATCGAGGCCAAGGCGAAGCTCGCCGCACTGATGGCCGAACTGGAAACCGAAGCCCCGGCCCAGAGCAGCGGCCCCGCCGGCGCCGTGCCCAGCTACGCAGGCGGCGCCGAGGACGGGGCCGCAATGGCCCACTCCGGCGGGGGAGGCGGCGGTGGGGGGCGCTCCCGCAGCCGCTCCGGCACAGGCAGCGGCGGCACAGGGGCGTCCGCCGACGGGCCCACCGGCCCGGATAAGGAGGAAGAGGACTTCCCTCACTACACCGACCGGCTCGGTACCTTGATCGCCGAGCGGCTTATGGCCGAAGCCCTGCGCGCGGCCATCGAATCCCACCCTGACGCCGCGGCCAGCCCCGGTGCCCGCAAGCTCACCAAGGCCCTGGCCCAGCTACACGAGGAAAGCCGCAGCCTGCGCGCCAAGCGCCTGACGGGTGAGGTGCTGGCGCCGGCCGCCGCGATCGTGCCGCCCGACCTGTGGCGCACCGCCATCGAGGACGCCACCAAGGCGCTCGGCAAGAACAACCCCATGGCTACCGACCTCAAGCGGCTCAGTCGTCTGGCAGCCCTGCACGAACAGCGCTGGTCCGCCACCCTCACCAGCCCGCAGGCGCTGGCCCAGTGGGTGGACTCCGCCGAACCCCGCCCAGATCAGTCCGGTGCCGAGGACGGCCGCGAGTACGTCCGCCTCGACGACCTGGGCCTGTCCGCCAAGTACACCGTGGGTGCCGAGTCCGTCGCCGCCCACGCCCTGCTGCGGCGCCTTATGCAGGACAGCCCCGCCCTGCACGCCGTCAGCAGCGAGGGCCGGCAGCTCACCGCTCGCCGTCGCGACGGGTCCCGCCTCGAAGCGGTCGCCAACGACGCCCGCCTCACCGGCCTGGTCCGCCGCACCGCACCGTCCGCTGCGGGCGCCACCGAAGCCGTCGCCGCGGCGATCCCGGCTGCCGAGAACTCAGCCGAAACCCCAGCCCAAACAGCCACCGAGACCAGCACCCCTGACACCACCGCCCCGCCGGCGGCAGCCGACGAGCCTGCACCCGCCCCGGTCGGCACCAGCGTGCCGGCCGCGCCGGTCGCGCAGCCGCCCGCCGCTGTGCCGCCGCCCGTCACTGCGCCCGTCTTCACCACACAGCGGGAATGGGACCAGGCCTTTATCGAGGTGGAAGCCGCCGAGGTCGAGCTCAGCCGCGCCGTCGAGCGGACCTGGGACCTTGAGAACATCCCCTGGGCCCTCACCGTGCTGCGCCGCGACCTGTTTGAGGCGGTCGCTGCCCACGAGGACCGCGACGGCCACGACACCGATGCCGCCCTGACCAAATCCATCCAGCAGGCCGAGCGGCTCCTGCGCTCCCTCGGGGGCCGCGACCGCGACACCATGCAAGCGCCCCTGAGCCACTTCACCCGCCTCGCTCGCACCTTCCTCGACCGGCACCGCGCCACCGTGGCCCTGCAGGCGGGCGAGGACGACCTGGGCCGCATCATCGAGGACCGGGCACGCACTCAGTTCGAAGCGTTCATGGACACCTGGGGCCAGAACAACCAGCCCCTTATCCGAGCCATCCGCGACGGCGACGAAGACGCCGTGCGCGCCCTCGCCGCAGCCGACCCCACCGCGAACGCCGCCCCCGCACCCCAGCCCCCTGCCCGGATCCCGGCGAAGGAGAGCGCAGACGAGCCCGGCCAGGAAGCCGTCACGAGCGACGACCCCGGTGTCCAGGACCGCTGGATACTCGGCGAAGATCGTCCCGCACCGTACGCCACGGACAACGAGCATGACTCCGCCGCCACCGCACGCGAGGCCCTGCACGCGCTGTATGAGCTGTGGCAGGAAGACTTCGAACAGGACCTGCCTGCGGAGCCGGCCGAAGAGCTCGGCCTGGCCATCGCGGAGTTCGCTGCCTCCTGGGAAGAAGCCCAGCGAGCCCCCGCTGCGGATTGGGGCCTACAGCTCCAGGCGTACACCCGGGTCCAGCTGGCCGCCGAAGCGTTGGCCGCGCAGCCGGACTTCGCCCCCAGCGACCGCCGCACCACCAACGGCCGGCTGCGCCACCTCGCGCGCGCCGCGGCCCTCCACGTCGACCGCCTCGCCCACACCCCGCCGCCCGAGCTTGATGAAACGTGGCTGCGCGAGACGGCCCGGCGTTTCGAGGCACCCTATGCGAGCGCGGCCGAGGTCCAGCAGGCCCTCGACGCCTTGGCGGAGACCGCCGCTCAGAGCACCACGCCAGGCGGACTCGCACGCACCGGGGCGCAGGTTGCCCTCTTGAAGGCCCGGGTGGCCGCCGCACGGATCCCGGGCGGCGCCGACGCGCACCTCCAGGCCATGTATGGCCTCGCCCGCGCCACCGGGCTGACAGACTTGAGCCGCGCGAGCGGCAAACTGCCCACCCACCTGGGGCGTCTCGCCCGGACGGTGCTCACCGATCCGGACCTGGCCGACACCTTCCTTGCTTACGGCGCGCGCTCCCTTGAGGTTGCCTCTCGCGACCTCGACCCGGCAGCGCCCTACGCGCGCACCGACGGGCGGCCCGACCGCGAAGAGCTGGAGGGCTCGCACAGCGCGCGCGTCAGCGCTGCTCGCCGGGCTCACGCGCAGCTCCGGCCGAAGAAGGCGGTCACCGAGCGGCGTCTGTCCCGGCTCCTGGAGGAGATCGATCACCGTCCCCTGCACACCCACGAAGGTCTCATCGACCCGGTCTGGCCACACCTGCTCGATGAGGCGGCTCAGCTGGCCCGCCAGGTGGGCCGCGAACATGAAGAGGAGGGCTACCGCGCCTACCGGGAGAACGACTTCCGCGACTTCGCGACCGAAGCCACCCGCCACGCACGCCGGCTGCACGCCACTCTCATCGAGACCGACGGACGCCTCGACGCCGAGCTGGACACCCTCACGCAGCAGGCCCTTGAAGACCCCGACCTGCTCGCCGCGATGGGCACCCCCGCCCACCCGCTCACCAGCCACGCCCCCGTGCCCTACGCGCCGGCCCTGCTGGAGTGGCTGAGCGTCCGCGCCGAGCAGATGAGCCCGCTGCTGCGCCACACGCTGCACGCCGACTTCACCCCGCGCGGCTTCACCGGCGCCTTCGGCCGCCTGGCGGCCGCCGTCAGCCAGCACGCCACCGGCACTGAGTCCGCGCGCATCAGCGGCCGCCTCCCGGTTCCGCCCCAGTGGCAGCAGCACGCCGAGCTCATCGACCGGCTCCTGGACGCTGCCGCGACCGAGCCGCGCACCGTCGGCCTCACCGTCAGCAACGAACCTCTGAACTGGCAGGTTGTCGACCTGGTCCGTGACTGGATTCAGGACCAGGTCATGGAGCAGCTCGGTGCGGCAAGCGACGCACGAGACGCCGCCCTGCTCGACGCGTTCTTCGAGGACGACGGGGCGATCGACCTGCTGGCCGCCCACGTCACCGCGCACACCGCGCAGAGCGCCCGGCTCGCCCTGCAGCTCGCACCCGACACCTTGTACGCGGTCCAGCGCGGCCGCGAGGTGTTTGTGTGCCGGGGCGAGGAACTGCACCAGCGTCTCGGCTCCGACCCCGGCCTGCGGATCTCTTGGCAGGGCGAGGAGCCCTGGACCTTGTGGTCACGCGACGGGGGTCGCTACGGCGCCCTCCAGCCGCTGCCCGCCCAGGAGGACGCCGCGCGGTTCATCTCTACCGTCAAGGGCCTGACCGTCAGCGACGCCCGGGCTCTCCTCTCCAATCACCCCCGCGACTGGCCCGGCCTGTTCGACCTGCACACCGACACCTTCACCGCGCTCATTACCTACGCCGCCACCGCCCCGCAGCCGGTGGCCGTGCAGACCACGGGCGCCCGCACCATGGTGCGCGCCGAGCAGGCGGGGGAGTGGGCTCTGGAAGTCCTCCACCCCACCCCCTTCCCGCCGGGCCCGGAGGCCGTCCAGGCCGCCGACCGGCTCCTGTCCGACCTCGGGCAGTGGCTGGCCGAGCACCGTTCCCTGATCGAAGACGTCACGGCATGGCACGCCCAGGCCACCGAGGAGGCCCTGGCTGTCGCCGCCGCGAGCCTGCCCGAACCTGGTGGGAACGGCGGACCGGCAGAGCACTGGCGGGCGATGTCCGAGGCCCATCAGCACCTGGTGCTCCTGCACGGCGAGCTGACCAACAAGGGTGAGGCCCGCCCGACGCACCAGGCCCTCACCCAGCTCACCACCCTGCTGCGGCACAGCGACAACTACCTGACTCGCGCCGCCGCCCGCGGCATGCCCGACATCCGCCGCGCGTTCCTACGCGAAGCCGCCGGGAAGACCGCGTACACGAGCGAGCAGGAAGCGGTCACCGCCCTAGCCGACCTGCAGGCCGCCTGGCGCGAGTGGGCCGAAGAGGTCGGCCCACTCGACCAGCTCCCCTCGGAGGAGCAGCACTCTGTCATCGCACTGTCCGCCCTGCTGGATCCGCCCAGGCCCAGCGCTATCCCCAACGGCTGGGTCGCCCTGCTGGACCAGGTCATCGACATCACGCGTCTGCGGGCCGCGGAGGTCTCCGACCGCATGCTCGGCTTGCAGGCGCTGGACGGTGTGGCGACGCAGATTTGGCGGCAGTGGACGGCCACCGTCGTCAACGAGCCCGACCTCGCCGCGGCGGCCGCGCGCCAGAGCGGCATCCTGCAACTGACGCGGCCCGAACTGGACCCAGCCAATCCCCCCACCAGCCACGAGGACTTCGCCGCCCGGCACAACTACCTCATCCGGCTCGCGCAGCGGGCGACGGCATCCGGCGCGCTCACGCCCGACGAGTCGGCCGGCGAGCGGACCCTACTCCGTCTCCTGGAGCACCTGACCGGCGAGCACGGAGACCCGGCCGCAGGCGTCTCCCCAGTCCTGGCCGCCCTGTGCCACCAGATCAGCGAGCTGACACGACAGGTTTGGCACGAGCAGTCCGAAGAGGGCCGCTTTGGTCACGGCGACCTGCTGATGACCTTGACCAGCACCGCGGCACGGCACGCCAAACTCACCCAGAGCCTCGTCGACGAAGCCGACCCCCAACTCCAGCAGGAAGTCGCCGCCCTCACCGAGCAGGCCCGCACCGACGAACAGCTGCTGTCCACCATCCATTACCACGCCTCATCCACCGCCGAGGTGCCCCAGGCACCAGCCCTGTGGGCATGGCTGGAACAGCGCGAGCCGGACATGTCGCCCCGCCTGCGGCGCGCCCTGCACAGCGACATCGGGCCGACGGGCAACTTCGTCGGCCTGTTCGGCACCATGTGGCACGCCCTGCGCGAAGCCGCTCCCGCCAACGCCGCAGGCCAGTTGACCCCGCTGCCCGCCGCCGGCACCGACCTGCCCACCCCGTGGCAGCCGTGGGTTGAACAGGTGGCCGAGATAGCGGACGCGGCCGGCAGCGACATCGACCTGCGTCTGCGCCTGACCGGCAGCCTGGGCGATGACGCGGACGACCTGATCAGCCGGTTCACCGAGGAATACCTCGCCTCGCGTCAGGACCACGTCCCCGCCGGCCTGCTCAGGCTGTACTTCGGCGCCGACGACGCGCCCACCACCGCCGCCGAGCTCCTGCACACCTACCTGGTCAGTGAAGTCACCGCGCGCCTGAATGCCGCGAACGCCCCCGCCGTCGCCCCCGGTGCTCCGGTCCCCGCGGCCGCCCTGGCCGCCTGGCACCTTCCGGACCCGCAGGGCATGGGGGAGGACGAGGACCCCTACCCCGACCAGGCCGCCGCCCGCACCGGCGCCCTGCAACTCGTCGCCGCAGTGGGTGAGTTCACGCGAACCTGGAGCGGACTGCAGTACGTCAGCGAGAAGGCGGTCAAGGAGATCGCCGACAAAGCGGCCATCGCACTGGGGCAGGACGCGACCGCCGAGCAGATCGGCATGCGCCCCGATGCCGCGCGCTGGTGCCGCACGCTCGTCGACCTCGCCCATGCCTTCCAGCTGCGCCTCGAAGACGACGGCATCCACGAGCGCAGCATCAGGGCGCTGGCCTCGGCCGCCTACGAGCACGCCGCCCGCATGCACGTCACCACCGAAACCCTGGCGGCCACGGGGGAGGAGACCTGGCCCAGCGGAGCCGAGAACGGCGAGCAGCAGGACGCCCGAGTCCTCGCCCAGACCATCGCCGAGCACCTTCCCGCCTCACAGCTGATGCGCACCGCCGGCTCCGCGACCTGGGACGACACTGTCACCTACACCGCGGCCGAGCTGTATGCCCTTGCCCTGCGCACCAGCCCCCAGAACCCGGTCTGGGACAACGGCGTCCTCACCATCCCCGGGAGCGACAGCGCTCCGCAGATCTTCACCCCGGTGGGCGAGACGGCCGGCGACACCATGCGCCTGGCACTGCGCCGCCCCATCGGCGCCCCGCTGGAAGAGCGCAACCAGACCTTCCAGGACACCCTCACCGAGCCGATCACCACCGCGGCCGAACTGGACCAGGCCGGCGCCGCGCTTCAGGCCCTGCACAAGGACGCAGTGCGCCACCTGCGCACCGTCCTCACAGACAACGAGAAGATCACCGCCTTCGAGCAGGCCCTGCCCTTCATCGGCGGCGCTGGCGACTGGCACCAGCAGGCCGCCCAGGCGCGCCAACTGGCGAAACAGAGCGCCCTGACGCTCCGCGCCGTCGAAGAAGTGATCGGACGGCACAGCGGGCGCCACACGGCGCAGCCCGCCCACCACGCCCTGCGCCTGGTGGGACAGGCCGCCGACCGGCTCGCCGAGCACCTGGTGCCCGACCGCCTCAGCGCCACCGGCGAGACCTACCCGGCCCAGGAGATGCAGCAGGACCAGGAACGCATCTCCGCGCTCACCTACCTCCTCGACCATCTGCCCTTCGACGACAACATGCCCGCCGAGGCCAGCCGGGACCTTGCGACGGCCCTCCGCCTGCGGGACGGGCACCGAGATGTCGGCGGACTCGCCGGAGAACTCCACCGCAACCAAAAGATCGCCATCGCCGCCAAGACCGTGCTCAACAACAGCGGCCCCCTGCGCGGCTTCTTCGCGCTCGCGCTGCACAACCTGGCACGCCACCACGTCGACCGGCTCGGCCGCCACCTGCTCACCCTGCCCACCGACGGAGCTTCCGCTCACAGCGCACCCACTCCTACGACACCGGCCGCCCAGCGCCAACCCGTGCCGCAGGGCGCGCAGCCCTACACCGACGCCGCTCAAGCGCTCGCCGCCCAGGACAACCTCCTGGAACTGCTACACACCGCAATGCTGGAAGGCCAGCGACCCCTGACCCACGGGCATGCGCCCATCGTGCTCGCCCAACTGATGCAGGCTCGCGAGAACGGCATCGTCTACAGCGACCACCGCGCCCTCGCGGCTATCGCCGAACAGGCCCGCGGCCAGGCACACCTTTACCGCCTCGACCATGTCGGTGACGGGAGCGCGCTCGAGGCCGCAGCCCAGGCCGCCTCCACGCACGCCGGGAACCTGGCCGCCACCGAGCGGGACGCCGATCCCCGTCTCCAACTCGCGCTGCTCGAACTGCGCCGCCGGGCCGAAAACGATGCCGAGCTCGCGGCCCATGCCGACCCCGGAGCCGAACCCGAGGCCGCCCGACAGGCCGCGGCGGCATGGCTGTACAGCACCGCGTGGCATGAGGATCTGCCCGCCGAGCAGATCACCCTGCTCACCGACGTCATCGCCCGCAGTGGGGGAGACGTCCTGGGCGACGGGCCGCTCGCCGCATGGTGGCAGGCGCTTCAGGCCGCCCGCCCGGCCGCCGTCGCCGCGGCACTGCACCGCGAGTTCCCGGGCGGCACGGTGCGCCGGTCGATCACCGTGTTCCGTAACCGGCGCGCCCCGCTGCTGGACCAGATCGAACAGGTCCTGGCGCTGAACCCGGTCCGCGAGAAGCTCGCCAGCCCGCACACCGACGATCTCGGCGCGGCGGCGCTGCGCCGCCCTGCGCGCATCCTCGCCCGCGACGAGAAGCTGGACAGGCGAGACGATGCCTACCGGGCCACCCTCGACGTGGCCCGGGCCGCCCGCTACCTCGCCGAGCGCGCCGCGCACCACCAGCTCCCCGAAGCCGCCCAGGAGGTCATCTCCGCCCTGGCGGCGTCCGCACAGGAGCTGGCAGCCGACTGGGTCGCCTCCGCCGACGAGCCCCGGATCTTCCCCGACGGTGAGCAGGCCCCGCTGTGCCCGCCCTCCCCGGCCACCGCGCCCACCGGCACCGTCACCGCAGCCGAGCGCAGGCTGGCTCAGGTCCTGGACGACAGCGGATTGGTGCCCGCCGCATGGGGCGGCGGCGGATACACGCTGGTCCCGCAGCTGGACGGCACCGTCGCCATCACCTTGACGATGATGCCGTTCGAGGCGCCCAATGAGCGCGACGCCCGCATCTGGAGCCTGCACGCCCTGGGCTGGCAGCCCGTCATCGTCGAGGAGGACAACCCGCGCAGCGCCCACCGCGGCGAGGCCCGCCGCGTCACCGTCACTCCGCCCCGCGGCTTGGCCGCCGAACGCCATCACCTTGCCACCGAAGTCCACGCCATCCTGGACGCCCGCCGCAGGCGCACCGACCCCACCGACACGTTCCAGGTGCGTCCGGCGACCGAACGAGACTTCCCCGGTGCCGCTGCCACCGCGGCCGTCATTGCGACGGGGCGCTTCACCCTCGACTCCGACCTCAAGCGTGCCGGATACACCACCGAACGCGTCGGCAAGCGCAGCGTGGTGGTGCGCCGGCCGCAGGGCGCGGTGCCGATCGGACCGGGCAGCCCCGCTCACACCACCCGGCCCGCCGCGGTGCGCCTCGCCGCCGTCAAGGCGGCCCTGCGACCGCTGCACACACAGCTCACCGACCTGTTGTCCGCCGTACAAGAGCGGCACCCCAGCCTGGTCGATCTCAACAGGCTCGCAGGCCTGGACGCCGCACTGGCGGTGCTCGATCAGGGCTTCTCTCTGGCTAGCAACCCGCCCGGGGTCCTGGACCAGTCGGCCCGCCGCCACACCCTGCAGAGCACCCCCGCCTACCGCATGCTCGGCCTCCTCGGGCGTGAGGGTCTACGCCGCAACGAGGCCCTCGAGCGTGCTCTGGGCGAGGTGCACGGGCCGGGTGCCGACCGTTTCGTCTACGGCCTCGCTGCCACGCTGCAGCACCTGCTGGACGAGTACGCCAGTGGCCGGGACGACTTGGCTCGCACGCAACTCGCCAGGCCCCGTCCCACGTGGGGGGAGGAACAGCGCACCCGCGACCACGCACCCACCCCGGCCCCCGCGGCGGCCCAGACGAACAGCCCGGCCGCCCGGCCGGCGGCCGGTCCGGCGGCGTCCAGCGACATGGCGCCTGCCGAGCGCGACGCCATCCCCGACGCGACCGACGACCAGCGGAGCGCCCTCCGACCGGCAGCGGGCGGCGGCGCCGGACACGGCACTCCGCCGCCTCCCGCGCCCGGCGGCAACGACGAACCCGAACAGCCCGCCGAGGGCGCCCGTGTCGAACAGCCGGTGTCCGTCACGGCGTTCACCCACCGCAAGCAGATCAGGGCGCCGCGCCGCGCTCTCAACCAGGCGATCCGGGCGTTGGCACGTACGGGCCACTTCAAGCAACGGTCCAGCCAGGCGGGCCCGGAGACGGCGCTGATCGATGCCCTGACGACCTTCACTCAGGTCTCTCTGCGCAACCCCGGTGACTTCCATGCGGCCGTCGAAGGCGTCCACGCGGCCGTCACCGCCGTGAAGAGCGCCTGGCAGGACACGACGATGCCCGAGGACGCCGCCCAGGCACTGTCGGAGCTGGTGCAGGCAGCCGACTCCTTCACCGCCGCGTGGCGGGCCACCGCCACCTCGGAGGCTTGGGAATCCCTGTTCGACGGTGCGCCGCGACCTACCGGTACGCAGGCACAGCCGGCACCCGCCGTCGCCTCCACGCTCGCGGGCCAGCAGCCCGAGAGCCCTCCCACACCTGAGGGTCTTGAGGTCGCCGACTGGGCCGTGCCTGGCCTCGTCCTCGCCCAGCAGCACGCCGTCATCCGCACCATGATCAGCCGCTACGGAGTGCTGCCCTCTACCGAACGAGGATCAGGACTCGCCGCATTCGTGCGGCGGATGGACAAGCCCGCCCAGTGGCACGCCTGGCGCGACGAACTGGTCGGCTCCGGCTACGGCATCTGGCTCGGAGGACCCAACCTCCCCGAGGACCTGCGCGCCCTGGGAAGGCTCGATCCCTCCCCCGACGGCATCCTGATCACCACCCAAGGCAACCGCACCCACCCCACGATCCACATGGTGATGCGCTGGGAGGAACTGCCCGCCTGGATCCAGCTGGGGCTGAGCGACCAGGCACGCCGCGAACTCCTTGACGCCGACGACGAATACGTCACCGCCCTCGCCGCAAACCCGGACGGAGGCGCCGACAGGACCCGGCTGACCAACGCCGAAGAGAGCGTCTGGGACGCCCTGCAAGCCGCCGGCGCGCCGACCTCTGAGGCCCTCGCCGCGTCCTGGACCCGCTACCTGACCCCCGCCGCGCAACCGGAAGCCGACTCGCTGTTCGAGCTGGAGCCCGCCACCCCCCAAGACGGCCCCTACGCGAGCCTGGAGGAGTTCACCCAGGCCACCACGGACGTGATCACCGCGGCCTGGGCGCTGACCGCTCATCCGCAGTGGCCAGCCGCCGACCCGCGCACCTCCCAGCTGCGCGAGGCAATGGCGGCGGTGCGGGCCTTGAGCCCCAGCATGCCGTCCGAGGTCGTCCGCCCGATCCTGACCCTGGCCCGCGCCACCCAGCACACCGACCTGCGTGACGTCCTCCCGGCAGAGCTGGAACCCGTCTTCGCCGCGCTCGCCGGCCAAGCCCGCCAGCACGCCGACAAGACGGCCGCCACCGCATGGAGCGAAGCGTGGCGTCAGGTGTTCCCCGCCGCGCTCGAGCCCTGGTACCTGGATCCGTTCCTCATGCCGCGCCTCGGATACCCCGACCCGCGCCACCGCCCCCTGGCCACCCACCCCATGGAGCCGCTCGGCGACTACGAGGCCTTCGGTAACCAGACCTACGAGCAGACCACCCTCCCCGGCCGCCACGACCGGCTGTGCTACCGCGTCCCCGGAACGGACGGCTACACCGTCGTCGAGGAAGCGATCTGGAGCGGCCCCGCCTACACCCTGCGCACGCCCGACGACACCATCGTGGCCACCCTCGTTAAGGAGGGCTCGGGCTGGCACACCGTGATGGGACAGCACCTGCCCGGCCACACCAGCCAGCCGCTCACCCTCCTGCCCCCGCGGCCATACGGGCCGGACAACTTCCACCACGCGGTCCTCAACGCCCTGCGCGTTTGGGCCCAGCAGACCGGCCAGCCGCTGCCCGGCCACCCCACCTACCCCGACGCGATGCGCGTGTCCTGGGCCTTCGCCGACCTCGAACCCGTCCCGGCCGCTCTGCGCACCGCCGCCCGCCACATCTGGCCGCTCACCTACACCCAACAGCCCGCCCTCCACCGCGTCCTGGACGCACTGGACCAGGTCCAGGCGCACGACCGGACCCAACTCGACGACAGCCAGATCCGCACCACGGCCGACGCCATCGAGCGCCTCGCCCCCGCCGTGGCCGCGCTGCGCACCCAGCTCGAGAACGAGCTGCTGCACGCCAGCGACCTGTACGGGCTGGTGCGGGTGCTGTACGGCCACGTCCACGAGATGCCCGGACGCCTGCGCACCTTCGCCGACAGCCGCACCACCCTGCACCCGAACCTGCACCTGCTGCTCCGCCGACGCCCGAGACGGCGGCCCCGGCACCGGAGGCATCGATGACCACCATCCCCGCACCCGGCGACGACATACCGGTGACGGAGGGCGGGGTCTGGGAGCCCGACTACCCAGTGCCCGCGACGGTCGATGAGCTGTGGCGGACCGCCCGGGCCCGCGGGTGGAGCATGACTCGCGAAACGATTCCCGGCAGCTACAGCACCGATCGGTTCAAAGTCGTCCTGGAGGCCCGCACCGTCGTCGGGCACTGGAAGTTCGGCCTGGAATGGGGGCTGCGAAAAGGCCGGTACGCCGCTGACAAGCAGCGGTCCTGGGCCTGGTGGCCCGACGGGCGCACCGGACCGCGAGGCGGCGAAGTACACCCGACCGTGGACGATGCCCTCAACGTCATGCGCCGCTACGAGGCCGTCACCGCCCTGGCCGGACAAGAACCCTCCGAGCCTGTCGACCAGGCCACTGTGCCTACGGATCAGGTCATCACCTCGTCCGCCGGCCCGAGCAGCGCCGTCGCATCGGACGCCACGCCGGCCCCGGCTGCCGACAGCCGCTACGTCACCCGGGACGTCGAGGGGATGCCCGGCTACTGGTGGCGCGAGGAGCCTCCGCGAGCCACCGACCGCTACACCACCGAGCGTGTCACCGTCGGCTTCGGCGACGACACGATCGGTGAGGCGCACGGGCCCGGGTGGCAGGGCAGGACCGGCTGGACGATCCCCGACGACACCGAGCTGGTGCACGGCGGTCAGACGTCGTCGGAATGCGCGAAGCTGCTCGCCACGCGCCACCAAGCCCAGCAGCAGACCGCACCGGTGGCCGGGACCTCTGCCGCCGTGTCTGCTGGGCACGCGGACGAAAGCCCCGGCATGCCGTTCGACGCGCAGGAAGTTGCGGGCATGCCCGGCTACTGGTGGCGTCTGGAGCCGCCGCGCGAGGGCGCCCGCGACGACATCGAACGCATCACTGTGGGCTACGGGACCGAGCAGATCGGGCACGGACACGGTCCCAACGGCTCGAGCGGCGCGGTCAAGTGGACGATCGTGGTCGGCACCGACTACATGCCTGGCGAACGCACCCCGTCCGCCAGTGCGAAGAAGATCGCCGAACGTCACCAGGCTCTGCAGGAGGCCGCTCTCGTCACCGGACCCAGGCCCGCGGAAGTGGTGTGGATACGCCACGAGCGCGACCACGGATCGGAGACCCGCACCTACGTCTTCGGTGTCGCCGAAAGCGACAAGGATGCCCTGGCAGCTCTGGACGCCGAGGACTTCATCCCAATGCCCAGCGCTAACGCCTGGGTCCAGCGCAAGGGGACTCGCCCGGAGACACGGGCCTACAAGACGGGCCTGTTCGTCCGGCGCATGCTCAAGCACGGCCGTTCCATCGCCGTCCACTACAGCCGCGACGGCGCGCCCGCCGACACCGCCCTGCCCGAGCTCGACAACGGGCGGCGCGGCGAACTCGACGCCCTCACCGAGCCGGAGCGCAGGGACTGGAGCCCACTCGAGTTCCAAGCCGGGGACCACGTCCTCCTGAAGGGCTCGCACAGCTGGTGGCACACCGTCACCGATGTCCAGCCCGGGCAGCTCAGCACGGAGCTGGAGACCGCCCTCTACAGCGACGTCCTGGCCCGCCGCCGCGGCCAGGACCTGCTCACCGCCGCCGACCCCGTCGGTGAGATCACCACGGCCCGGCCCGGCAGCATCAGCCTGCGCGGCGCGGCCCCTGCAGTCCTCGAAGCCGAGCAAGCCCGGCTGGAGCTGCCGTTGGCGGATGCCGCACACGCTCCCTTCGTCGAGGCTCGCCGTGCGCAGATCGCCACCGAGCGGGCGCGAGTGTCGGGGGTCCTCGCTGGCAGTGAGAAGCGGCGTGTCCAGATGCAGGCGATCCTCGACGACCAGAAGGAGCTCAAGCGTCTGAGTGGCCGCCTCGTGCACAACGAGGCCGGCGAACTTCTGGGAGCCGTCGTCAGCCGCGACAAGATGCCCGACCCGCCCCGGACGCGGAAGCAGAGCAGGAAGTGGATCTTTGTCGACCGGGACGGCAACGCCGTGGGCGCGTTGGACCGCAAGGGTGACGCGGAGCAGTTCGCGATCGACCGCGAAGACGATCTCCACGCAGTCGTCCCCGTGGGCTGGCGCGGCGGAGCTTTCACACAGATCGAGCCCGGAGAAGCCGTGCGCCTGCCCGATTGGCAGGGCCGCCGCCTCACGCCGGAGAGCTGGACCCCGGAATTCATCGTGACCAGCATCGGCCGGAACGCGGACGGCTCGGTGACCGTGGACGGAACACGCCAGGGCACAGCCGTCAGCTACCACCTGAGCGCGAAGGAGGCGGAGACCGGGCCCCTGCGCAAGGCCGTGGGCGAACTGGCGCTGCTCCCCGAAACCATCGTTGTGCGCGCGGCACGCCCCGCCTTGCTTGCGGCACTGGAGCACCCCACCGACGGTGTGGCCTTCCCTTTCATGGGTCACGACGAGCTGACGCGCGCCAGGCAGGCCGTGACTGCCGCCGCCAAGGCGATCGAGGGCAGGCCGACCTCGTTGGCGAAGCTCCGGGAGCAGGTCAGCACGGCGCGCGATGCCCTCGCCCTCCTGGCGGAGGTGGCGAGCGCGGACGGTGTGGACCTGATGCCCGAGCGGGCCCGCGCCGCAATCGAGGTGATGGAGTTCTGGGCGGCCCAGCTCGAGGACCTTGGGCCTGCTGCCGCGCGCCTGATGGCGGCAGCGGCGCCGGCAGCCGACGTGCAGAGCGCCGTGGATGTTCCCGCTGCCGAACAGAGCCGCACTGCCGATTCCAACGCCTCGCGTGACGAGGCCCAGTCCCCGGATGAGGCTGCCGGACCGGGCCAAGGCGCATCCGGGGAGGCCGCAGAACAGGGGAGGCAGCCGGAAGCGTCCGAAACCCCAAGCGCTTCGGCACAGGCTCGCCCGGAGGACAGCTCGGTCTCGCTCTATGACGCCATGCGGCTCGGCGGCCAGGAGGTGGCCCGTGCCCTGCTGGCGCGCGTGACGGTTGGGGAATTCGCGGCCGACGGCGAGTTCCTGCGCGCCCGGGTTCTGCTGGACGGCGAGGACATCGGCTCCGTCGTCACCCGTCCCGACGGCGGATACGCCGCCACCACCATCGAGAACCACACGACGAGGCACCCGTACGAGACCGTGTCCGGCGCGGTCGCCCAGGTCGTCCAGTCCTACGACGAGTGGGTCGTCACCGGCGAGGAGCGCGAGGCTCGGGCCCGCGAACTCGGGCTCGGCCAGATGCCTGCCGCGCCCGATGGGGAACTGCCCGAGGGCGTTGTGCCCGTGCCCGGCTTCCCCGACTACCACCAGGTCAGCGCCTACCCCGGCACTGTGGTGTACGGGCCGGGCAACCGGAAGATCGGCTCGGTCGAGAACCGCACCTACAACCAGGGCAAGCACAAGACGCTGTATGGCGATGACAGCCCCATCAAGGGCCACGACACGATCGAGCGTTCCGTCCGGCACCTGTTGGAAGTGCACGCCGAACTCAACGACGTGCCCGACAACCAGATGTGGCTGAACGTGTGGATCGAGCACCACCCCGACCACACCAACGTATGGGGTGCCTCCGAGCACTACCGCGAGCTCGCTTTCGCGCTGGAAGTCGCTGGCGGCCCGCGCGGCTTCAACCGGCGCAACGGGGTGGACGTGACGCACCGGCAGCACGGCACGTCCCAGCACACCATGCCGACGAACCTGACGTACGAAAGCCGCACCGAGAAGATCAACATGCTGCGGGTGCTGCTGTCGGCGCGCGGCCGCGAGATACCCGTCTTTGAGAGCCTTGAGGCCAAGCAGGAAGCCGAAGCCGCCGACAGGGCACAGACGGCCACGCCCGCGGCCGCCGTACCAGCACGCCAGGTCGGCGCCGAGGCTACGGACGACGCGGCACCGGCAGCGCGGCAGGAGCACACCGCCCCAGTGGGCCAGCCCGCCGACCGGACGGCCCAGGGCCAGGCCGCGCACGGCACGGCGATCCATGAGATGGATGTCGATGACCTCGACGAGGCCATCGAGGCGCTGAAAGACGCCACCGATCCGCTGTCGCTGGCTTACCGACTGCGCGCCGAGCGGCGCCGTTGGGCCCTGCTGCGTCAGGAGGCCGAAGACTGGGTGCCGCAACCGGAGTACGACGCCGAGGGCAACCTGGTCGAGCCGTCGCGTGGGCAGATCCTGCGTGAGCGGGCCGACGGCTACCGGCTCAACCCCAACGAGGCGCAGGGCGCTGTCACCAGCGTGGACGACCTGCCGCCCGCGAAGCCCGGCGGATACAGCGATGCCCGGTGGGCGGAGATCGTCGCGGCCGCCGCAGGGGATGAGGCGTTCCCGCCCACCGCAGAGCAGGACATCATCATCGAAGCCGCTGCCCGGCGTGGCCTGGACCTGCGGGTGATGGCCCTGGCTGGCACCGGCAAGTCCACCACCTTGAAGATGCTGTCGCGGCGCATGCCCGGCAAGCGCATCCTCTACCTCGCCTTCAACCGGTCGGTCGCCGACGAGGCGATCGAGGCGCAGCAGCGCGGCGAGTACAGCGACAACCTCACCCCAACCACCGCGAACGCCTACGCCAACAGCATGGTCGACGAGGCCCTGCTGACCCGGCTGAACTGGCCGAAGCTCAACGAGCAGCAGCTCGCCGACCGGATGCGCTGGCGCTCACGGATCCGGGCCGGAGGCGAGTCACTGTCCCCGCAGCAGGCCGCGTACTTGGCCAACCGGCTGCTGACTGAGTGGGCCAAGTCCGCCGACGACGAGTTCGCCGCCCACCACCTACCGGACACCCTGTCCAACCGCGAAGCGATCTTCGCTGCGATCCGGCCCCTCGCCGCGCAGATGTGGGACAACCTCACCGACCCGGAAGCAACCAACAAGGACCGCGATCTTCCGCTGTCCTTCGACCACACCGTCAAGATGTGGGCGCTCTCCGGCCGGGTCCCCGACACAGATGTGCTGATGTGGGACGAAGCACAAGACGTCAACCCCGTCATGGAGTCGATCGTCGCCAACATCCGCGAAGCCGGCATCCGGATCGTGGCGGTGGGCGACTCCAACCAGGCCATCTACGGCTTCCGGGGAGCGACCGACGCCCTGGGACGGCTGCCCGCAGACGCGACTGCCACGCTCACCCAGACCTTCCGCTTCGGCGATGCCGTCGCCGACATCGGCAACCGCTTCCTGCGCCTGGGCGGCACCCGCATGCGGCTGGCGGGCTGGGACCGCAAGACCTCCCGCATCACCGAAATCACCCCGGGTGACGAGACGATGCTCATCGCCCGCACCAACGCAGGAGTGGTGCTTGGCGCGGTTGAAGGACTGCGGGCCGGCCGCAAGGTCGCGGTGTCCGGGGGACTGAGCGACCTGCGCAAGTTCCTGGAAGCCGCCGAAGCGCTACGCGAGGGCGAGCGCACCAGTCATCAGGAACTGGCCCGCTTCAACGGCATGGCCTGGGACGAGATCCTGGAGACCGCCGAGAGCGAGCCCGAGCTCAAGCAGCTCGACAGCATGTTCAAGCTGATGGAACGCCACAGCGAAGAACTCGACGCGCTACTGGAGTCCGTGCGGATGCCGCGCCCGTTCGTCGAAGACGACGGCGAGCGCCTGTGGGTCAAGTTCGCCTTCGGAGACGGCAACTTCCGCACCACAAAGGAGTGGCTCAAGAGTAAGGGCGTCGACTTCGGATGGGACGAAGAAGGCAAGCGGTGGGGCTACCCATCGCCGAAGAAGCCCGCCACCGCCACCGATGCCGCGCGCCACCGGCGGCGCGAGCGCGTCGAGCAGTACATCGCCGACCACTACATCGCCCCCGCCAACGAAAACGGGGGACAGATCGTCGATCAGTCGGCGCCGCACGACCTTGTGGTGTCCACCGCGCACAAGGCCAAAGGCCTGGAGTCGGAGCGCGTCCGGATCGCCGGCGACTTCCGCGGCCCCAAGGAATCCGTCAACGGCGGCATCGACTGGGACACGATCCCCGACGACGAGCAGTTGCGCCTGGACTACGTCGCGGTCACCCGCGCCACCGACGTCCTGGACGCCGGCTCGCTCGGCTGGATCTTCGACGTCACGCGCGACGACGACCCGATGAAGGAGCCGGACGGCATCTACCTGCGCGCATGGCAGGTCAGCGACGTCCAGCCCGGCAACCGGGTCACCTTCTGGAGCGAGGACGGAGAAAGCCTTCTCGACGGGGAGATCGCGGAGCTCGACGGCACCGCGCTGCTCGTCCGCACCGAGGACGGGAGCACCGCGCCGGTCGTCACCGGTCAGATTGTCCGCCGCGAGGGGCAGGACCGGCCGCACCTTCCCGTGGCCAGCGACGAGGAACTGGACGAAGCCCTGAACAGCGGCCAGTTCGTGCCGCCCATGGCCACCGGCCCGAGCGGCGCGGACGCGCCGGACGCACCCGTCACTTTCACTCCCGCCGTCGCGTCAGGCGGTGGCGGGGCACCGAAGGCACAGAACACGCCGTCCGCCGCCGACGGCATAGGGGAGGAAGCCGCGGTGGGCACACTGGAAGCCAGCGAGCAGAAGGCTTCGGCGGCTCCCCTCACCGCAGACGACACGCCGCAGACGGCCCCTGACCGGGAAGCATTCACGGCGCTCAAGCCGCCCGAGGCTCAAGCCCTGACCGCCCCGGACGGCACCCTGTGGTGGGGCGGCAAGGCGTCTGAACGTAAGAAGGCGATGACACAGCCAGTCCTCGTCCGGCTCAAGTTCGGTCAGCGCGGCGTCGTCGACGTCGAGAATGCTGTCACCGGCGAGAACATCGACCGAATTCGCACCGGAACATCGTTCTTCGCCGCAGCCCCGCTCATCGCTGAGCAGCAGGAGCCGTCCACCAGCGCCGCGGCCAGCCAGGACGCCGCTCCCGCAGAGGAGACGGCCCACGCCGCGCAGCCCGCCACCACAACCGGAGACGTCCCTGTCGCGGCCGACGCCCCCGAACCCGCAGCGACCGCCGCGCAGGAGCCGACCATCCAGGCCCCGGCGTTCAAGGTCGTCGCCTGGGCCACAGACGCCGGCCGGCGCTGGGCCGTCGTGGACCGCGCAGGCGGGGACGCCGTCTGGATTCGCCCCCAGGGCCAGGAACCCTTCGAAGCCGTCTTCACGACCAAGGCGGCCGCCGAGCGTAGCCGCAGCAGCCTCATCCTCGCGCCGGACCTGCGCGTCCCGGCCCCCGACCCGGCAGCCCCCGCCCCCGGGACGACCGAGGCCCAGCGACACGAGCCGGGCCCCGCCCTCGCACCCGTCCTGGGCAAGGTCATCGCCAAGGACACCCGCGGTACCGACCAGCTGGTCAAGGTTCAGGTCGGTGACGAAGCCAACGGCGTGCGGGGCTACTTGGCCTGGAATCCCGTCGGCGCCGACCAGGTCCAACTTCACCAGTTGGTGTACCTCTCCGGCACCCTCGGTGCCGAGACCTCCTTCCACGGACGGCTCGAAACACCGGTCGAGGGCGGCACAGTGGAAGGCGAGCAGGCCGCCCACGACCGCCGCAACCTCACCCAGCCCGCCCCCGAGGGCTGGATACCCGCCGATCCGAGCACCCTTCCCGCCCTCGATGAGGGCCAGCAGGTCCGCATCCTGGACCCGCACCACCCCGCGCACGCGGCCAGCGGCCAGCCCGACACCAAGCAGCTGTACAGCACGGTCACCGTGGAGCTGGTCGACAACAAGTCGTACGCCGGCACCAGCGCGGACGGCCGTGTCCTGGTCTTCACCCGAGACCAGGTCGTCGCTGTCCCGAGCACCGGCACCTCTCAGCCGCAGCAAACCGCCCCGGCTCCGGAGCCTGCCGCGGAGCAGGACGTCTCACGTGACGTCTCCGCCGCCCTCCTCGCCCGCCTCAGGAGCCAGGAGTTCCCCTACGCCAAGCGGGCCGGCCGGTGGACCGTCGCCGACCTCCAACCGCGCCCGGACGGCTCCCCGGTCGAAGTCCTGCTGCGCAAGAATGGCGAATGGGCTCAGGCCGTCGGGGTCGGACCGCACACCCTGCGCGACCAGCGCGGGAACTTCCACGGACTCGAAGAGGTGCTGGCCTGGCGGGATGCCACCCAGCTCGTCACCCTCCTGGACCGCCCCGAGCGCACCCCCAACCCGGGCCTGGCGGCCCCCGTGCTGGTGCAAGACAGCACGCCCAAACCCCCGCTGTCGTCCAGCCCGCCGCAGAGCACGGCAACCGCCGAGCTCGAAAGCCAGGCCACAGCCCTGAATCAGTGGCTCAACACGTACGCGGCACAGGGCGATACCGGCGCCAGTGTCCGCGCCGTCGAGCAGCGAGACGCGCTGCGCGCCGAGTTGGAGCAGCGCCGCCTGCGCAGGAGGGACGCCGAGCAGCTCGGCGGCATGGACGGCTTCCGCCAAGACCTGGACGCCCTCACCCTGGAGACGCCCGACCCCAGCGGAGTCCAAGTCGTCCTGCGCCACGACGCCCCCCTGGGCACCGTCGTGGCAAGCGCCGACGGCTACCGCTTCGTCCCCGACGGCCAGCTGGCCCTGGCCGAGGGCACCGCCTACGCCAGCCCCGAGGGCGCCGCGGTCGCACTCAGCCGTTTCCTGGCCGGCGTCCCCGAGAACCAGCCCCTCCACAAACCCGCAGGACCCGCACCGATACCGGCCCCGCGTTTCGTCCTCACCGACGAGGACAAGTTCGTCCACACCGCTGACGGCGAGATCGCCCGCACTGCGGACGGGAAGAAGATCCCAACCGGGGCCGACTCCAACATGCTCCTCAAGGCCCACTTGAGCGGCATGGTCCGCTACAAGGACGACCCGGACCAGCGCAGCCAGCAGATGATCGTCGAGCTGTGCCGCAAGCACGGAAAGGCCGAGGCTGGAACGCACCTGAGTTCCGGCGGCCGACTCGCGATCATCACGGTCGCTCCCGAGCGCTACGAAGTCCGTGCACCCGACCGGCTCACCAAGGTGTTCGGTCCCTGGGGCGAGCAGATCAAGACCCGCGAGCGGGCCAACCGGATCGCGGACGCCCTGGAAAGCATCCGCGACGAACAGGGCCGCCCTTTCCCCTGGGACATGCCCAATCCCACCCGCCGTGCCCTGCCGATGAAGGCCCTTCACTGGAAGGACGAGCACGGCCACGACATCAGGCAGGCGATCCTGCACGCCCTGGTCACCCGGGGCCTGGACGAGCGGGACCGTCGCTATGCCAAGGAGTACTACGAGAGCACCGGCCGGCGCCTGACCGCGCCCGCTGTCCAGGCCACGCCCCGGCCCGCCCCTCAGCCGACCGACCCCTCCATGCCGGCCCCGGACGCCTTTGTGATCACCAACGTCAAGCAGGTCCTCGGTGAGGTGGCCGCAGCGGACGGCACCTTCTGGTGGAAGGGCGAGGTCAACAACCCCCAGGCGACCCAACTGCGCTCGAGCCTCGTGCCCCTTGAGGTTCCGGTCCTGGTGCGGATCGAGGAATCCGCCGACGAGAAGGGCGCGAGCATAGGCTGGGTCCGAGTCCTGGACGCGGCAACTGGCGAACCACTGTTGCACGAGGCCACCGGCAAACCCCTGAACGTCCGCTCCACCAGCCACGTTCTGGTGGCCTCACCCCTCGCGCCCGCAACACCGGCGGGGGGCAGCGCCCCGGCGCAGCGGCGCTTCGCCTCCCTCGGCCAGGTCCGCACCCACCTGATGGCCGCGAAGATCCCCGGACTGACCCCGGAACGCCGCACCGACGTACGCAAGCTCGCCAAAGACCGCGAACTGGTGGACCTCACCGACGACGGCCAGTTCGCCATCCGCCAGACCGGCGAGACCTTCGAAGTCCTCCCCGCCGGCAGCGGACTGCCCTTCGACGGACTCCTGCCCGGCCTCTACCTCACCCCCGACGCTTCCCGCGACCTCGCCGTCACCCCCCAGCCGCTGGAAGGCCTGCCCTCGCTGGAAGAAGCACGCGACTTCGCCGGCCGACTCACCGAGCTGCGAACCACTACCGGTGAGCCGATCGACTGGAGCGACCCGCAGCTCGGCACCCGCCTGAGCACCGCGGAACTCGTCCACCTCAACCACACGGTCCTGGAGGAGCGCGCCCACCACGACCGCGCCAACGAGAACGCCAACTCCCCCAGCGACGCCATGTGGCGCCTCTTCGAAGACCAGCCCCAGCGCCCCGACCAGAGCACCGACACCATGCGCTGGGCGGACACCCTCACCCCCAGTGACTGGGTATGGCTGCGGATCAACGACGAGGACAAGGCCTGGGAGGTCATCGAGCGCACCGACACCCAGTTCGGCACCGTCGCGATCACCCTGGACGACGACAGCACCTGGCACCTGCCCCGCAACCTGTCTGTACAGCACCCGGGCGACGACATCGTCACAACCGTCGACGGTGAGCCCATCGGCCTGCGGCTGACGGCAGACTTCGTCCTCGACGACGACGTCATTGAGTTCGACCTCGCCCCCGACGGCACCCCGCTCGCGCCGACCGGTGCCGCGGGAATCGCGGCACCCGACACCACCCGGATCCGCGGCCGCGCACGTGTGACCCACCACCACCCCCACGGCGGTGGCGAGCGCACGTACCTGATGGACGCCACGATCGTCAACGGCGAGGACATCGAGCCGACCCCGGTCGAACTGGCGACTACCGCCTTCGAATTGCCCGAGCACGTCTACCGGCTCTCCCTGCGCGCCCCGCTCGCATACCAGGAAGCGCAACCACAACCCCCGTCCTTGGCCCGGCCGGTCACCGCATCGAGGCAGGAGGCAGATGCCGAGCTGGTTGAGGACCTAGGTATCAGGTTCCCGATCCGCTTCGCCAACGAACTTCGGGACTCCGCGGAGCTCAAGGCAGAACTCGCAGCAGAGCTGGCGGCCGGCTCCGCCCCGGATCTGGACATCGAAGCAGAGATCGACGCGACTCTGGAGCTGGCAGCCGAACTCGAAGCAGACCTGGAGGCAGCGTCCGCACTCGGTACCGACACCGAGTCGGACTTCGCCCCCGAGCCGGAGCCGGAGGACGACGCCCCGGACACCGAGCTGGACCGGGAGCAGGACCTTGGACCGCGGGAGGAAGCAGGCCCGCACAATGTGACGGCGCTCCCGACCCGGCTGCCCGAAGGGGAGGAACTGCGTCAAAGCTTCTTGCGCCTGCTCAACGCTCCAGACGCCCCCACTACACCCACCGAACACACCGTCCTCGACGACGCCCCGCTCTACGTACGGGTCGCCCACAGCCCCCGGCACGGACGGGTCGTCCAATTCGGATTCGACCCCACCTCACCCCGCGCCGCCGCCCAGTTCACCGCTGCCGAACTCGAAGGGGCCAGCGGAGAACAGGTACTGCGCGGCGTCATGGCCCGGCACCCCCACCCCCAGCCGCTCTCGGCGGATCACGGACCGCTCACACTCGACAGGCTGCGTCGGGACCTCCTCAAGCTCATGGACAACCCGGGCGCGCCCAGCGTCCCCACTCTCCAGCGCAAGATGAGCGGCCTCAACCTGTACGTGGCAGTCACCGGACATCCGGAGCACGGGACTGTGCTGCGCTTCGGCTTCGACGCCAAGTCCGCACCGGCCGGCCTCTTCACTCGGGACGACCTCCAAGGCGCCACCAGCGACAAGGTGGTCCAAATCGTTGAGCGCTACGGCGAAGCCTTCGTTCAGCAGCGCATCGACACCGACCGCGCGCGCCGGCTCCGCAACCGCGTCCAGGCCGGAGCTCGGCAGCGCCAGATACCCCGGTCGCCTTCTCCGGCCGCGTCTTCCGGACCACTCAGTGAGCCGCGTCCGGACGAGCACGGACGACACGCTGCACCGACTGCTTCCCCGAGCCGGTGACACAGGCACGGACCGCCTGGGGGAATCGGCCGCCAATCTTCTGGGCCGCCCCTCCCCCCAGGCGGGAGGCCCGCCGGTACACGGTCGCCGTGCAGGGCGGTGATCCCTAGCGTCGAAAGGCATGTGATCTGCCCCTGGGAATGTAGGCGGCCCGCCCGCCACCCGTGTCCATCAACGAGGTGACACATTGGCCACCGCTCCCGAAGAATTCCCGATCCAGCCGCGCGACGCAGCCGACGCGTGGGGGGACGAGGACGCACCGTCGGCTCTCGATGCGGTAGCTGAGGGATGGGCGAGCGATGAGGACGCCTCCCGCGCCTTGGCACCCGATACGGGTCGGGTGTCGGAGGAGGACCCACCGTCTGCACTGACGCTCCCGGACGCGGTGGCCGGCTGGGCCGCGGCGGAGGACGTCCCGCGCGTCCTCGCCCCGGACGCTGGGAAAGCACAGGGCCCAGCCGTGACCAACAGTGCGGGTGGTGCATGGGAGGAGGACGCTCCGCCGGCTCTGGATGCCGTGGCCGAGGGATGGGCGCGCGACGAGGATGCGCCACGTGTCCTTGGCACGTCCACAGCGGGGCGTTCCCCCGCGACCGCGCCTGATTCGGCCAGGGCACAGAATTCTCCATCCGTGGTGGCGGTCCCAGTACCCACTCCGGGATCGTCCGCTACACACGAAGTCCCGCGCCTCCTTGCACCTGAGCGCGAGGCTGGGCAAGCGGATGATCCGGCGGTCACCACCAGCGCGGTCGGAGCGTGGCGGGAGGAGGCACCGTCGGCACTCGACGGCGTAGCCGCAGGGTGGGCGAGCCATGAGGACGCCGCCCGTGCCTTGGCGGCTGACAGTTGGGCGTCGGACGAGGACCCGCCGTCTGCGCTGACGCTTCCCGACGCGGCAGCCGGCTGGGCCGAGGCGGACGACGTCCCGCGCGTCCTCGCACCTGATCAGCGCGCTGAGGAAGTTGGCAGTTCAGCCGTCGCACCCAGCACAGATGACACGTGGGGGGAGGAGGCACCGCCGGCACTCGACGGCGTAGCCGCAGGGTGGGCGAGCCATGAGGACGCCCGCCGTGCCTTGGCGGCTGACGGTTGGGCGTCGGACGAGGACCCGCCGTCTGGGCTGACGCTTCCCGACGCGGCTGCCGGCTGGGCCGGGGCGGACGACGTTCCGCGCGTCCTCGCTTCCGAGAAGAACGCTGGGCGGACGGACAATTCAGCAAATGCCGTCAGCGCGAACGGGACATGGCGGGGTGAGGCACCGTCGGCTCTTGATGCCGTTCCCGCGGGATGGGCGACCGACGACGACACACCGCGCGCCTTGGCACCCGACTCGGGCTGGGCATCCGAGGAAGAGCCTCCGTCAGGTCTGACGCTTCCCGAACCAATCGCAGGCTGGTCCGCAACAGACCATGCGCCCCGCGTCCTCGCACCCGGGCAGGATGCCGTGGAGACAGACGGCTCGGCTATCCGCACCAGCGCGGGCGGTGCACGGGGGGACGAGGAGGAGCCCTGGGCTCTTGGCGCTGTGGCCAATAAGCGGGCGAGCAACGAGTACAAACCGCGCGTCCTGGACACGCCGGCGACGGAGCCGACGTCCCCGCCTGTTCCCGGTTCTGCTTGGGCGGCAAACGAGGAACCGCCGTCGGGCCTGGCCGCTCCCGATGCCGCCCCGGGCTGGTCCGCAGCGGACGATGCTCCTCGCGTTCTCGCGGCCGGGCACGACGCCGGGGAAGCAGACGGCCCCGCCGACACCAGCAGCCCGGGTGACGCTTGGGGTGAGGAGGACGCACCTTCGACCCTTGGTGCACTGGCCGAGGGGTGGGCGAGCGACGAGGACGCGCCGCGCGTGTTGGACACGTCCGCAGCGGTGCCGGGGACGATGAAACCCGCCGGTTCCGGCCGGACAGCGGAGGAGGAAGCGCCGTCAGAGTTGGCAACCCCCGCACCCGCCCCGGGCTTGTCCGCGGACGACGATGCGCCTCGAGTCCTCGCACCTGGACACGGGCCTCCGGGTGTATCCGAACACCCAAACCTGCCGGGTCAGGACGGGCCTATCAGCGCCCGCTCTATAGCCCAGACGAATGGTCGTGCTGTCGTTGGGTCGCCTCGCACCGCGGCACGCAGCCCCCGCAGCACTCGCGGCCAGGGGGCGGACGCCGACGCACGCGGTGACCCACAGGCACCCACTTCCTCCACCACGCCCGGCCTTGCTGGCGACGACGTCGCCGAACGCAACACCCCCGGAACTGACTTTGCTGCCACAGACCCTCCGTCGAACGAAGGGGCGAAGGGGCAGATCCCACTCGCGCTCGGGCAGCCGCCTCAGCATCCCTCGACGGACGGGAGTGACGAGACGGCCTTCGCCTTCGACACCGAGCTGGGTGGACAGGGCACTGCGCCGAAGCAGCGAACCGACACCCAGCAGACGCAGCACACCACCCCCGTGGCCACGGGCTCCGGGGAGGGGAGCGACGTGCCCTCATCCCTGGGCCAGGAACCGGATGAGCTCGACCGAGAAGGTCACATCGTCGCTCTCATGGACCTAGCCGACCGGGCCTTCCACTACGCGGACGAGGCGGCCAACGGGGCGCAGCGAGCTGCGGCACAGTCCTCGCCCCGGAACGAGGAGCGTTTGGAGGCGGTCATGCACGCCGCCCATGCCCACTACCTCGTTGCTGAACGTCATCACGGCATGGCGAGGAAGGCGCACGCGGACGGTCTGAGGACGCGGCTGGAGCACCACGCGTCCGAGGTGATCAGTGCAGCGGCGGACACTCAGCGGGCGGCGGGGGTCGTCGTGACTGCGGATGCCCTGAAGGAGGTCCTCGACGGACTCAAGCCTGCTGCAGAGCGCGCCCGGCAGGCGGCGGCACGTGAGCAACTGCAGGCGGAGCTTGAAAGGCTGAGGGCAGAGCGTGACAGGGAACTGACCGCCGTGACACGCATGGACGCTGCCAGCCGTGAGGTGCTGCAAGGCGCTCAGTGGCGTGCCGAGAGTGTGGTGCCCGCACTGGGCTGGTGGCCGGCACTCGCCGCGGACATGGCCCGCGCACACCAGGGGCGCCTGTGGCTGGACGAGACCGGCGCCCCGCGTCTGGTGAAGGAGATCGCTGACGGGCGCGTCGTGGCGGGACGGAAGGTAAATGCTGATCGGGTCGCGATGCTGCGCGCGGCCGGGTTCCTCGTGACAGGCAGCGATGGTGAGACCTCGACACTCTTGCATCCCTCGGACATGGGGCGAGAAGCGTTGTACCTTGCGACGCTGTACCCGGAGGGGCTGCAGGCGGATGAGCGCGCAGCCTATGAGGCGCGGTACAAGGCGTCGCGCCAGCCGGGAATGAACAACGAGGAGCGCAAGTCGGCGGCGCGGCGGCTGCCGCCGTTGGACCGTCACGCGATGCGGGCATCCCGTGTGAAACCGGTGCTACTGGAGGAAAGCCAGGTCCCCCAGATCAGCACGGAGGGTGCCGCCCGGCACGCTGACATGGCCGAGTTGGCACAGCGGCTTTGGCGCTGGGCGGCGATGAGCCATGGTGAGCGGTCCGACGTCACCCCCACCTTGGGCCCACATGGATCCGTCGCGGAAGAGTTGGCCCGTGAGGCGGGGCAGGACGTCGGCGGTGGCGACGAGCGTGCGGCTGACGCGCCCTCGGGCGAACTGCCGTCGACACCAGAACAGAACGCCCCACAGCCAACCACGACCTCCTCCACGACGAGTCCCAGCGCGGCGGCCGACGACACCAACGACCCGCCCGCCGTTGACACGACGCCCCTGAGCGTCCGCACCCAGGGGCTCGGCGACGAACCGGTCGAGCCGGAGGGGTCGGCCGATGCCCCCTCCGGCCTGGCCGATGTCCCCTCGGCGTCCTGGGACGATCACGAGGCTCCTGCGCAGCTCGTAGAGCCGCCCGGGCCGCAAGAGGATCCTGCCACCAACACACTCCACCCCGGCGTCCAGGAACAGACCGAGCTGTTCTCCGTGCAGACGCCGGCTCCAACGCTGCTCCAAGACGGCACGGCAACTGACGCGGCCGCGACTGCGCCGGAGGAAGAGCTCCCGCGCTACTCCCAGGCGCGCAAGCAGATCCTCGACGAGATTGCGCGCGGCAACATCACGGAAGTCGGCGGCCGGTTCATGCAGCGGGTCCCCCGGCGCTCGGTCCACCCAGTCGGCTCCCCGCAGCGCATCAACGCCGTGCTGGATGAGGAGTTGGCCGAGCGCGTAGGTGAGCGGATCCAGCTTTCCGAACGAGGATTCGCCTGGTACGCCCATCACAGCCTGGACCTGCCGGCCGCGCCCCGAGACGTCGAGACCGTTGAACAGGCACCACTCCCACCGATCGACTACGCGCCCCTGCACGCCCTTCCCACACTCGAAGAGAGCGTTGAGGCCCCGCAGCCACCGGCCCCGGCACCCCTGCCCGACGACTGGTACAAAAGTGGAGGGCGCCCCAGCGGGGAGAGCACCCGGGACGCCTACGCCATGGGTGTTGAGGCCGCTGAACGAGCTGCACGGTCGACTGCGCGCGACGTCGCCGCCCTCGCGGCAGGCCCCGACCACAGCAGCACGTGGACACGTCAGTATCCGCTGGCCCAGTACGACGAGAACGCCGCCGCGGCGCTGGAGTCCCTGACCGATCCCGTCACCCGCGTGTACGCGGCCCGTGCAGTTCGGAACCTACGCGGCGCGCTCGAGGAGGCGGGCAAGGAGGCGACGGACCACTACGTGGCCAACGTCCGCAATCCACAGTGGAAGACCATCGAGGGCTCGCAGTCGGATGATGTCCACCGGGACCGTGTGCGCGGCATCGTGATTACCTACTGCCTCGCGGTCCGCGAGCACGCAAGGGCGTACGGCCTGGACGCCGACGCAATCGTCCATGTGCTGGAAGACGCGGCAGGTTGGACAGGCAGGTTCCGCCCGTTGGGTAGAAAGGCGGTGGCGTACCCGGATCTCCCCGCGGCGGAGAACGTGACAGAGGCTGCTCATCACGTCGCCAACGCCCTGCGCCTGTACGCGCTGGGCCGAAGCGACACGGTCGACACCGCCGCGGATCGCCGCGGGACCTGGCGCGCCGTCGAGCCCCGGCCGGCCCCAGCTCCCCCCGCTGCCGCCGAAAAAGCCGACCCCCAGAGCGCTGACCTTGCCCCGGCCGGCAGTGAGGCGACGCCCGCCCCGGCCGCCGTCACGACTGGCCAGGACGCCCCGGCTGCTGTGCCGTCCGCCCCTGCACAGGTGCAGGACGAGGCGCCGCGCGCACGACCGACCACCGGGCTACAGACACCAGACACCCACCACACGACCGGACAGGCGAGCCCGTCCATCAACGGCGCCGGGGCCGTGCCCGGGACAACCGTCCCGCCTGCGGCAGATGACAGCACACGCCCTCAGCAACCTGACCGCCGGGACTTGGACCAGGCCGAGCAGGATCCACATGGGACGAGCGAGCAGGCCGAGAAAGCGCCCCAGCAGATGAGCGGAGAGGACGAGGGCTCCCCGGCCCCCCTCCCGGCAGCATCAGCCGCCCCGAGCACGACCGGAGGCCCCGCCTTGGCCACCCCGGCGGGGTCGCTTTCAACCTTCCCCGGGCCAGAAGGGAGGCAGATCAAACCGATGGGCGGAGTCGACGCCTCTGTCCGCCCGGTCGAGGCTGCACCCGCGTCTGCCGGGCCGGAGCAGGAGCGCCGGGAGACTCATACCGGCCTGGACTCATCCGCGGCGGACGCTGCTGCTCCGCCCGGCAACCGGCCGGAAAACGCCGTACCCGCATCCGGGAACAGCCCGCAACCCCGACCGGCCGCCGTACGTGAGGAGGGCACTGTGGTCACCAGCATTTCCCCGAACGCGGCCCCAGTCGAAGCGGCCGCTGTCTTCGACCAAAGCGACTTTCGAGCAGCGCAGTTGCACCTCGGGGCGGCTGCACCATATCCCGACCCGGCCGCGTACACCGCAGCCCACGAGGCCCTGCTGAGAGAACTCGACCAACACGAACAGTGGCTGGCGCGTACCCCGTCAGCGGCGGAAGCAGCAACCACCCTGACCGCCACCGGAGACCTCGGCATACCCGGCCTTACCGCCTTGCTCGCTCTGCAGACCGCGATCAACGCGGGCCGAGACGAGGACGGCCAGCGCACGCACCTCGCACAGCGGCTGGGCCACCACATCCGCTGCGGGCAAATGACCATGGCGAAGATCTTCTTTGCCCGGGCCGCGCTCACGAGCAGCACCGACCCGCTGCGCAATCTGTACGAATGGGCCAGTAACGGGCAGTTCCTCGCCTTCGGACAGCAGACCGATGACGGCGAGATGGAACTCGGCCAGTACCTCACGCTCCGCGCACAGCAGGTCGCCCAGCAATCCGAATCTGGCGGCGTGCCGAACCCCGCCGAGCCGGCACGCAAGGCGGCACAGGAGGCCACCACCATGGCTATGGACCAGGACGACGACATTGCGCTGCCCGTCTTTGAGGTGCCCGGCGACAGCATCATGTCCGCGGCCGAGGCCGCCCCCCGCCTGCTTGCCGAGGCACAGGCTCGCCTGGCTGCCGGTGACCCAGCCATCTCGATACTCGCCCACCTCCACGGCCGTCCGGTCTACGCGATGGTCGACCAGGCGGACACGCCCACTCCCGTGCTTCGGCTCGGGGTTACTGGCGGGAATGAAGCGGGGAACGCACGGGCCGTCTCCATCCCGGACCACGAGCTGGCCGCGGTCGCTCCGGAAACGCTGCTGACTGCCGTCACGGCATGGTTGAACGCAAGCGATGGGGGAGGCTGTCCCCTGCTGGACTACGCCTCCTCCCCGTCTGCGGCGAATCCCGGGCCTCTGGTGCCGGACCAGGCAACCGCAACCCCGGCCGAGGCGCCGCGGTCCGCCCATGCGGCAGCTACCGCACCACTGCCGCCCGAGCTGCAGAGCCTCACCGCATCCGCACCGTCCCCAGCTTTCAGTGGACCGGAGACTGCGGCCGCGATGAAATTGCTGGCGCAGACCACGTCTGCTGCTGTGGTCGCACCCGCGGCGGAGGAGCCCCCCACGGCGCCGGAGCCCGGTGCCGCACCAGAGCAGGCAGCGGCGTCGACCAATACAGGTGCCACTGCGCTCGAGGGCAATACCGCCTTGCTTCCTGACGCAGTACAGCGACAGGAGCAGGCCGGGCCCCGGCCGGGGGAGAGCACCCCTGCCGCCCTCGCCGAGCGACCCTTGCCCGCGCCGGCCGAACCTGTCGACCAGCTGACACAGCTCGCCCGCTCTACCCTGACCGAGCTCGGCTTCACGCTGGCGGCGACCGGTGTCGTCACCGCTGAGCGCACCGTCGTGATCACGTTGGAGACCAGTGGCGATGGCGAGCGCGACCGTGAGATCGCGGATCGACTCCAGCCCGCCCTGCATGAGGCGATACGCCAGCACCCGGACCAGGGCCTGGCTGCCTACCGCGTCGACCTCGAGCACACATCCCAGGTCGGCCAGAGCACCCTGCCCGACGCCGCCGCGGCACAAAGGGCCGCACTGCCACGTGAGCGGTTGATCGCCGTGAATCGCGGGGCCGCGCAGATCTTCACCGAGCGCCTCCAGGACGATCCGGCCGCCGAGCTGTCCCGTGCCTACTTGGCCGAGGATCGGCGGCTGCCCACCGAGGTGCAGCGAGAGTGGGGACTGGGGTATGCGCCTTCGGACCGTGGGGCCGGCCGCTGGGACGTTCTGGTCAGCGAGCTCACAGCTCAGGGCTTCAGCGAGGCAGAGCTGCTTCACGCAGGCCTCGCCACCCGCAGCAAGTACGGCACGCTCATCGACGCGTTCGCCGACAGGATCATGTTCCCGATCCACGACGAGAACGGGGACATCGTCGGCTTCAGCGGGCGGCGCGTCGACCGGCCCGGCGAAACGGAGGAACAGGCCAAGCAGCGCGGGGGTCCGAAGTACCTCAATACCTCCAACGACGCGGACCTATTCAACAAGGGCGATCTGGTCTTCGGTCTCCACCACCCGGCGCAGGCGCAGGCCTTGGCCCAGAGCGGCGGGCCCCGGGTGAGTGTCGAGGGGTACCTCGACGTGATCGCCGTCGCCCGGGCGGCTGCCACCGTGCCGATCGAGCAGCGGCCCGTGGTCGGCGCCCCCATGGGCACCGCATTCACCGAACGTCAGCTCACCGTCCTCAGAGGCCTCGACACCGACAACCCACGCCCCCACATCGCCTTCCTTGACGCGGACGAGAGCGGTCGCAAGGTACTGCTCGACAAGTGGGACCTGCTGGTGCGGGCACCCGAGCCGACGACAGTGACCACCGCTCCGGATGCCAAGGACGCCGCGAAGCTGTGGGAAGAGGGCGTCAAAGCCGGCGGCGACGGAGCGACACCTGTCCTTCAGGCCCTGAACCAGCACCGGCCACTTCTCGACGCCACAGTCGAAGCGGTCCTGCTGAAGAACGCGGACGACGGCGAACGCGCCAACCATGCCTTCGACTCCACCAAGTTCTTTCAGCGCACCCGGTTCATGGCCGCAGAGGCGGCGCGCTACATCCATCAGACGGTGCAGGCTCAAGCACCCGGCGACACGACGGCGCTCCAGCAAGCCGCGCTCGCCTGGGCGAAGCGACTCGACCAGGAGTGGAGCATTCCCGGACACATGACCGCCACAGCGGTGCTGCTCGGGCCGGGCAGGCACCACGAGGACTACGAGAACGAGGTCTACGAACAGGCTCTGGACCTGCTCGCAGCCGACCCCCAGGGGTACTTCGCGAACGACTCCCACGTCCGCAGCCGCCAATCCGCCTGGGCATCGCCGTCCGCAGCAGCATCCGGCGCAGAAGCCGCGGATGGCCGGCGGCCCGGGCAGTGGCCCGCGAGGACACGTGCGAGCGGCTCCATAGCCCCTACCAGCCTGCCGGCCAGCGGACCGGCCCCCGAATCCGGGGAACTGGCGCTGAGTATGTTCCTGCCCTCACCGGTCGACCCCGGCGGGCCGCCGGTCGAGCACACCGACCGCACTACCGCGGCGTACGCCCTGCACACGGCTGTGCATGAACGCCTCGGCCAGCACACCACCGAGAGCCCCGAGCCCGACCGCCTGCCTCAACCCTTGAAACTGGGCACCGTCTACGGCATCGATCTGAGCACCTCAGGGGACGACCAGACCAGTGAGGACCCCACCGTCGTGGTGTGGCTGGGCTCCGCCCGGTCCGACTCACTGCGCATGTCCTACAGCCGCTTCGTCAAGATGACCGGCCCCGAACTGCTGGCCGCAGTCGAATGGCGCGCCGCCCAGGCCGCCGGACTGCTCGGCACACCCCTCAGCCCCACCTGGCGCAGAGCGGTGCGCAGCATCCTCCCGCCGCAGTTCCCCGCCCAGCCGACCCCTGCCCAGCTCGCCGACCTCCTCGACACCATCGCCCAAGGCCTCAACGGAACAGAGAACCGGATCCTGCACCGCGCCGAGCAGGCGGTGGCCCTGTACACCGCAGGTCACCCGGACCTGGCTCTCAACGTCCTCGCCGACGACGACCACATCTGGGTACTTCGCAACGACGACGGCTCCTGGGTCCAGGAAGAAGCGGTCGACCCCGAGCTGAGCTGGCAAGCACTGGAGGCAGCGTTCGCCCAGGAGAGGGCCGAACTCGCGGACATCGCCCAGGCCGCCACCGAACTCCCGCCCGCCGACGAGGCGCCAATGGTGGCCGACCTGACCATTGCCCACCACAGCGCCCATGAAGCACTCGCCGCGCTCCGCCCCTACTCCATCGGCCTGCCCGCCACCCTCTACGAGAAGATCACCGACCTCGTAGCCCAGATGGACGCCGGCGAGCCAGCCATGCGCCGACTCCACGGACCGCGTGGCGAGCAGCTGATGAACCGGGCCAAGACGTCCTTCGTCCGCATCCTCGAAGGCCTGGCCACCGCCGCCTCCAAACTCCGGCTCACCGGCCTCAGCAACCGGCTGGAACGCACCGTGGCCCGCCTGCGCGGCCAGAACCCGGACACCTTGCCCACCCCGCGCACCGTGCGCCGCGACCGACGCATGCAGGATCTCGCCCACATCGAACGCGACCTCGAACGACGCATGGCGTCGCCCGCCACCACGCTCGACGAACGCGGTGAACTCCAGGAACAGTGGATTATCAACCGGGCCCGCTGGCGCGCCCGCTACGAACAACTGCAGGGCCAGCCCCCGGGGACGGACTTCCTGCCCGACAACGGTCTGATCGCCGGCGCCCCGCCCATCCCGAACCTCATCGCCGCACACGACCTCCTGCTCGACCGGCTGGCCGCCCGCGTCGCCGAACTGCGCGATACCGACCAGCACACCGGCGAGGACGCCAACCCCTACGAGCCCACCGCCGACCTCCTCACCGGTGTGTTCTGGGCCTACCGGCAGCGCCTGATCGGCTTCGCGCCCACCGGGGAGGACCCGCAAGGACCCATTCCATCAGCGCAGTTGCGGCAGGCCGCGCTGACGGTCACCGCTCACCAGAACGCCTCGCCGCTCACGCTGCGGCGCAGCATGAACGTCAGCGCCGAGCGAGCCGACCGGCTCCTGCACCGCCTGGAGCAGCAGCAGATCCTCGGCCCCTACCGGGCCGATGCACCGCGGACCGTCCTGGCGCGCCCCGCCGACATCGACGCGCTGCTCGCACGGCCCGGGACCCCACCCAGCATGCGTACCGAGCCTGCCTCACCGGCGTCCGCGCCGACCGCCACGAAGGGCCCCGCACGCGTCACGGCGGACTCCGCGGGAGACGGCGTCAGCGATCTCGACGCTGCTCGGATCCAACAAGTCCTCAGCAAGATCGCGGCCGACCAGAAGAAGCGCAGCGGGCCCCACGGTGGGTCCGAAGCGGCAGGCCGCGCGTCCGTCGCCCCCGCTCGACAGACCGCGCACAAAGAAGCCGAAGCCAATGCCCTTGCCACCGGTCAGTCCACCGCGCTGGCCCCCAGCCAGTCCTGACGCCGGAGACGCGATGACAACGCCACAGCAGCCACAGCCCGTATCCGCGACAACCGTCCCGGACCTGGAAGCCGACCTTGCTCCGGAGGAGCTGCAGCTCCTCCTCGAACGCCGCGCCCGGCTGGAGAACCTCCAGCAGGGCATGCGGCGCGCGAGCGCTCTCAACGACCCCGACGCGCTCCCGCCGGCAGGCCCGCGCGACCTCAGAGGCCTCGACACGGTGATGGACACGGTCTTCGAAAATCAGGCCTATTACTACAGTCAGCCCGGTTTTGTGGCTCTTGCCCAGGTGCATCGCCGTGTCGGCGAACTCCTCGAGAATCTCGTCGCCCAGATCGAACGCACACCCCAAATGGCGATCCAGGCCGCGCGCATCACCACCTTGGCCTCAAGCCTGATCGCCAGGCACGCGGCCGAAGTACGCAGCCATCTGGACAGCTGGAATCAGGGAGATACCCCTGGCGGACGAGCCATGCGCACCCTCGTTCGGGCCGCCGAACTGCACGCCGCCCAAGCGGCCGGCTTGGACGACGCGCAAGAGCTGGGCACCCCCCGTCGCCTCATGACCCACATCCGCGAACTCGACAGGGCGATCCAAAAGACTGTGCCCGTCCCCGGCCCCATGGACGGCACGGGCTTGAGCGACCCGGGCGATGCGGAGCTGGAAGGCGCGCTGTCCATCGGCGCGGCCACCGATCCCGAACTGGACGAGGCCTCGCAGCTGATGACCGCCCTGAGTGAGCTGGCCGGCCACGCCCGCCGCGCCGGACACCGCCTCACCCTGGACGTGCGCCTGCACGGCATGGTGGAGACCGCCCAGCTCCGCGGCTTCGAGATGATCTCCGGGATGGCACGGGCCGCCATGGGCCGCTACGACGATCAGGACCGGGGCATCTCAGGGCGCCGCAACATCGCCGCGATGATCTACCACTACGCCGAGCAGCGCCTGGAACGCATGCGTGGCACTCTCAGTGCGGACGAGTCTCGAGACTTCGGCCACTACGAGACCGACCCTCCTGAGCGGTACACGGATGCGCTCTTCGAGGAGTCACGCACCGTCAGCCGAGAACTGCACGCGAAACACATCACTCCTCAGGAACGCACAGACCTGCAGATTCGCTTCCTCCTCGCCCAGCACGAGATCGCTGCTGCCGGAGCCGACGGTGACCCAGGATGGGGCACTCGGCCCACCTTTCCACCCAGCGACATCGTGGCTGGCCTGCAGACCGACCACCCAGTGGAAGCCCGACTCAACCTCATCGACGCCCTGCGACGCCGCGTGGAGAACAACCCGTTCCACCGCGACGCTCACTACCTCAACAGTGTCAAGGACCGCCTCGCACTGGAGCTCGCGGGACCGCCAGAGCTGACTGCCGAGGCCTTGCAGGCGGACCTCAACGCCGACCAAGTCCGCTCAGTGGCCGAGCATCTCGTCACCCATCGCTCTGACAACGTGGTTGCCTCGCCGCTCGCGCTGAGCGAGACCCCCGAGTTGGACCTCACCCATGCCCAGGCGGAGCGCGCCCTGGCCGTGCTTCAGACCCTCAACGTAGTCGGGCCGCCCAACGGACTCCAGCCGCGCGAAATCCTCGTCGTCTCCCGCACCCAGCTTTCCAGCCGATTAGAGCTGGTCGACCTGCGCCTGCCGAACCTGCTCGAAATGCAGAAGGGTTCAACGGTCGTCTCCGCGCCCCCGGCACCCGAGGCACCGGTCCCGGCCGTGCAACCGGAAGCCGCCCCAGAGCCAGGAGCCGCCGCCCCCGCCCCGGCGCCCGCCCCACCTGAGCACGTGCAGACACCGACCGCACCCGCGCCCTCCGCGGCCGCCGAGCCAGCCACGGCGCCGGAACCGCCGCGCCGGGACCGCTCCGCCACGCGCCGCCATCCAAGCAACCTGACCGCCCGCCCCGCCCCTCAGGGGGATGCCCCGAGCGACCAAGACCTCGCAAAGCTGTTCTCGGGTCACAAGGACCGGCTTATGGAAGTAAGCCAGAAGCTGATGGCCGGAGCTGAAGCCCGAGCCGCCGCCCATCCGTCACCCCCCGAGAGCGCGCCGGCCAAGGCCGCCAGCTTGGACGAGGCACAGCACAACGCCCAGCAGGCTCAGCAGAATGCCGGCGTCGGCGTGCGGTGACTAGCGACCACAGGAAAGGATTCACTGATGCAAGACGAACGAATCCAGGAGTACCGGCGGCAGGCCAAGTTGCGTGAGCACGATGGCGAACGCCGCAGAAGGAAGGAAGCTGCAGAGTCCCGGCTGCAGCAGCAAGAAGCCCAAGCCCAGAATGAGGCACGCCTGGCGGCGCCCCCCGCCGAGGAGCAGCAGTACGCACAGATGCCTCGGCGCACCTACGCCGGCATCCGTTGACCGGGACGGCCGGGCACGAAACTGCGGCGCGGCGTCCGCAACGGTCGCCCACCAGGTAGCCCATTCAGTGCGAGGGCGGCAGTGATCGCGTGGCCGGGAGTCCTCATGGCATCCGGGGCGGCGTTGCTTGGAGGCCGACGGCTGTCCTGGGACGATCCGGCTGCCGCGGCGCCGGCCGCGCTGCCGCGAGAGAGTGCGCTATGCAACTACTTGGCCCTGTTCCGTGTTTCAGGGGAGGGGGACTCCTCTCAGCCGCCGCGGACCGTCATGTCCGTCCCGCGGGACGGCGCAAACACCGGCCTGGCCATAGCTCCCGCAGTGAGGGACGACGGAAACCAACCGCACTAAACGACCCCGTGCGCAAGCTGTCCTTGCATACATGAGGCCACGACACTCGAGCAGCCCGGCGGCGGCCGGTCGCCTGCACGCGCGTGAGTACGGCGGGCAGCAAGCGCTGGACTTCCTGGCGCGGCGATGGGCCGCCCTGACCGAGCAGGACGCTCAAGCCACCGCCTACCAGGATCCGGGCTGGCTACTGGCGTGGGCCCGGCACCTTCCGGTCGGGCACGAGCCGTTGGTCGCGGCGATCTGGGACGATGAGCAGCCCGTCGCCGCGCTGGCCCTGGTTCGGGAACACGCCTGCAGCGGCCGCACCCGGATCACCCCGCTGTCCTGGCCCGCGTCCGAGCAGATCAGACCGGTGGGCGAGAGCGAGCAGGCGGTGCGCGTACGGGTCGACCGGCTGCCCTGCCTCGCGGACGATGTTCACGTGGCCGATCTGCCGGACAGCTGCCTCCTGGCCCGGCACGCGCATGCCCAGTGGGGTGATTCCGACGCCCAGACCCTGTACGCCACCGTGCCCTTGCCCGTGGACCTCAGCGCCCTGTCCCGGTCGACGCGCAGAGAGCACAGACGCCGCCGCCGGTTGGTGCAAGCCCTGGGTGACCGGGTCGCATACCGCACCAGCACCCGCACAGACCTTCTGGCCGCGTTCGACGTGCTGGAAGACCTCCACCACCGACGCAACGCCCTGCGGCTGCCCACCACCTGCGCGGCGGACCTCACCCTGCCCTGGCGACAGGTCCTCGAGGAGTGCCCTGAGGCTGCGCTCGTCGCCACGCTGACCCTAGATGCCGAGCCGGTGGCCGCCCAGCTGTGTCTGACCCGTAGGGATCGCGCGTACTCGCTGATCACGGCGATGGATCCCGCACATCGGGACCTGTCACCGGGGCACGCGCTGCTGTACTTCCTGTGCGACGACCTGACAGCCCAGGGATACGCGGCACTGGATCTGGGCGGTACGACAGCTCACGACGGCCAGCGCGCCTACAAGGCCCCCCATGGAGCTACGTGGACGACCACTCGCACGTACACCCCTCCGGTTGTGTTGAACAGCGCAAAAGAGTTCAGCAGCGCAGCAAAGAGTTCAGCATGTAGTTCAGCAGCGCAGTGAACTGTTCAGCGCCATAAGGTGCATCTCTGGTGTTTCGACCCGCTTAGGTCGTCGCGGCCGATGCCCGGTGATGCTGGCACCACGGCCAGGCGAACTGTAGTGCGACAACCGGAAGTTCAGCCGTGCGGCCAGAGGTTCAGTTGCGCAGGCATCTGTTCAGTAGCGCCGCATGGTGGAAATCGTCGCACTCGCCGATCGAGGGCTGAGTGCCTTCCGCACGGACACCGCTGGCCCGTTGGCGTCCTGGATCCAGCGGGCAACCGCGCAGCGCCGCGCGGTGGGCGGCGGCGACCCGTTGCGGCATCTGTCCCGTCCTGCGGTGGTGGCCCGCATGGGGTGCCGCCGGTGGTCACCGCGACCAGGGTGACGACGGACTCGGGCAGGGGGGTGCCGAAGACGGCCAGGGCTCTTCCGACCGGTGACGACGGTGGGGCCGCGTGAGGCATCACGGTCGAACGCCGAGGTGAGGCCACCGCCCGATCCCGCCGTCACCGCCGATGACCTGTCAGAAGACCACAGCCGCGCCCTGTACACCAAAGTTTTTGCCTATTAGGAAAGTTCAATCACAAACTAATCACTTTAGGTATCTGCGAGGCAACCACACAGGTCCTTCACCGGTCACCCACGCGCCAACACAGCAGAAACCCGTGGGGAGCACCATGAGCCAGCAGTACCCGCCCCAGCCCCAGCAGCCCGGCTACGGCGAGCCCCAGCAGCCCGGCAGCAACGGCCTGGCCACCACCGCACTCGTCCTCGGCATCATCGCCGTCGTAGTCAGCTTCATCCCTGTCCTCAACGTCGTCGTCTGGCCGCTCGCGATCCTTGGCATCATCTTCGGCGCCATCGGCCTCTCCAAGGCGGGCAAGGTCCGCAAGGGCAAGGGCGCCGGCATCACCGGCCTTGTCACGTCGGCCGTAGCGATCATCATGTTCTTCGCCATGAACGCCCTGTTCTTCTCCGCCGTCGACAACGCCAGCAAGGAGCTCGACAAGTCGTACGACTCCACCACCGTCGGCAACGGCAAGTCCAAGACCGGCGGCGCCAAGAAGTCCGAGGTCATGAAGGACTTCAAGGTCACTAAGTGCGACGTGGTCACCGGCGACTTCGGCATCAAGGAGATGGCCATCCGCGTCGACTACGCCAACAACGGCGACCGCCGGTACTCGTACCTCGTTGAGGGCGAGGTCCTGGCCGACGGCAAGAAGGTCGACGACTTCATGTCAACCGCCGAGAACCTCGCCCCCGGCCAGAAGTTCACCGACAAGCACGCTGGTGCGCTGGTGACCGCGGACGAGATCAAGGACGCCAAGAAGCTCGAGTGCAAGACCATCAAGGCGTCCCGAACTGACTTCTGACCGCTGACGTCACGCGACGCCGACCACCACCCCCAGGCCCCGCCGCGCACCCCGCAGCGGCGGGGCTCGCTGGATCAAGGAGACCATGCATGACCGAGTCGCATCCGCAGAACGGCGCGAGCGACCAGTGGGGACCTGGGCACCCTCCGGTGTCTCCCGCGCAGCCCCCGGGCATCCCCGCGCAGCCCCAGGCGGGCCCCGGCTACGGCTACCCGGTCCAGCCCGCGGGCGCACCCGGCTACGGCTACCCGGTGCCCGGGCCGCAGGGGTACGGGTTCCCGCAGCAGCAGGCGGCTCCGGGGGCGTTCGCGGCTCCGGGGCCCGTAGGCGGCGGCGTGCTGCTGGCGATCGGCGACATCATGGTGACCGGCGACCAGATCATCACCCCGGCCGGACAGCTGCCGCTGCGCGGCGCGGTGTGGAACGCCACCGACTTGTCGCACACCGAGGAGCGGATCCCAACGCACGCCGTCGTGCTCGCCGTCGTCTTCCTCCTCTTCTGCCTGCTGGGCCTGCTCTTCCTGCTGATCAAGGAGAAGCGGACCACCGGCTACATCCAGGTCAGCGTGACCAGTGCGGGCCGGCACCACTCCACGATGGTCCCGGCGCAGGGTCCCGGCGCGTTCCCGGCGATCATGGGGCAGATCAACTACGCCCGGTCGCTGAGCAGTATGTGAAGGTCCTTCCCCGCGATTCCGGGGGACCCCGCGGAACGAGTTTCGAACGCGCTGTTTCCCGTCGGCGACCTCGGCGAGGCCGTCGGCTTCGACCGGCAGGCACATCGTCTCCCTCGCCCTGGCCCGCCTGGCCGGGGCGTAGACCTGGGCACACGCTTCACAAGCGCTCGGCGTCCCTACCGACTCCCGGAGAACCTGCCCCGACGGGGTACTGCCCCGTCCCTGCCGGCTCAGCGTCCGATGCGGCCGCGGAAGCCGAGCACGTCCAGTCCGAGCATCGCGAATCTTCATGCTGGGGGAGGCGGTCAGCTACGGCGACTCTCAGAGCTTCCTCGCTCGGCGTCTTCCGCGCCACCGGGTTCGAGCGTTAAACAGGACTTCACCCGGGTCAGGCCGCCTACGATGAGCCTCTGGCAACCGTCCGCGGTTCTGGCCATACCCATGGCAGTGAGGCTGCTCCGTCTGCTTCAAGGCCGTAACGCCAATACTTCTGCCCTAACTGCCCCAAGTAGGCGGCAAGGTCTCCGGCGTCTGCAGCCTTGCGGACGAGCCGTTCAGCCCCCTCGTCGTCTCCTTCGTCCTGCCGAATCCGCGCCTGCTTCCTCAGGGCCTGAGTGGCCGGCTTCGGCGGCCTCACGGATAAGCCGTTCGGTTCCCCGGGCTCCGGGTCGTGCCAAATATGCGCCGACAGGTGGATGGCTCCGGATTTGGCCTCCTCGCGCATCCGCGCCAGCATCCCCAGGGCGTAGATGTCTCCAGCGTCGGCGCTGGCGCAATAGAGGTTTGCGGCGTGGCGGTGCCTGTGCCGGTGGAGGGCAGCGCCGGCGAGGTGATTGAGGTCGTCGGGCTTGGTGAGGCGGTGGGTGGCCGCGTCCCAGAAGGCGGCGGGCGGGCAGAGGAGCCGACGGGTGCGACGGCCGTGTTGCTGGAGGTAGTCAGCAAGGGTGACCACGCCGGACAGCGCGCCCATCCCAAAGGAGCGGGGCACGTCCTGAAGCGGCCTGATGGTCTGCCGGACCAGGGTTCTGGCATGGGTGAGGGCGTCGACAAACCAGGTGTCGGGGTCGACGGCGGCGCGTTCGGTCCCGGTGAGGTAGCCGGGCGCCGCGTCGTGAAGAAAGGCCAGCGGCAGCGGCCCGGTGACGCCGAGACGGTGGGCGTCCATGGCGGCGCTGAGCAGGGCTTTGCTGTAGCTGCCGTGGGGGCCGTCGGGGTGTTCGTAGCGGGCCACCAAGTCCGGTCCGGCGGCCAGGACCTGGGTGATGGAGGTTCCTCCGTTTTCCAGGGCGGCGTTCAGGGACGCGTCATGAGCAGCGGCGCGGCGAACGGCGTCCAGGTGGTCGGCGAAGGAGTTGGGAAGGTGGACGTAGTGGCCCTGAGCCAGTAGCGTCCGGGCCTGCCGGTGAGGGTCGTCGCTGCTGGTGGCGGGTGCGATGGTGAGGGCCCTGTCGTGGTCGGGCCACAGGGTGGCTAGTGCGATGAACGGACCGTCCCCATCGAGGCGGCGCAGCAGTGCGGCCGCGACGGCTTCGCCGACGGAGCCGTTCAGGTAGTGCTGGGCTTCGTTCAGCCACAGCACGGTGCGCGGGCCGAGGGCATCTGCGGCCAGCATGGCCAGGAGGCTGTCGGCGTCTGTGGGGAAGAGCAGCTGGAAGTCGTCCGGCGCCGCCTTGAGTGCCTCGACAGCGGTACGGGTCTTGCCGGTGCATGACTCTCCGCGCACCACCACCAGCAGCGGCTCACGGTTGGCCACCGCGGCGGCCAGGCGTGCGTGCAGATGGTCGTCGTGGGGGCGTGGCACGTAGCTGGGCAGTACGAAGTCGGCGCCATTCGACATGGAGCTACGCCCGGGGATGGCCGGGTGGACCCCGAGCCGTTTCGGCGGCCAGGACCGTACCGGGCGGGGACGATCCGCCAACGCCGCCTGACGAGCCCGCCGCTCCTCGCCGTCCAGAGCGCTACGGGCCTGCCGGCGTTCCAGCCCTTCCTGGTTCATCCGCGTCCGACGCTCCTGCTCGGTCCGCCACGTCCTGCGCCAACGGTCCTCGGCCAGCAGCTCGGCAACGCTCTCGCCCGATATCCCATCAGCCGGGCTGTCCAGGCAGTCCTGACGGTCAGACTCGGCCCGGATCTCTTGCAGGACGGCCCACAAAGGCTCTAGCCGCTGCGGGAAGCGTTCCCCGCGTAGCCACGCGCCGACCGTGTCACGGGACACCGGCGGCCGCGGGATTTTGGATAGCTCATTGTCCGACGGCCGACCACCCAAGAGGCGCTTCTTGAGCGCACCTACCCGCCGCAGGTCCTCGAAGAAGTCCGGCGTCCTGCCCATCCCTCGCCCCCGTACGTGCCGGTGTCCGGCGTGTCCTGATCGGACACGCCGGACCCTGAAGTCCCCAGGTCCGCGACCAGCATCGCGGCAGCAGATCTGTCCAACTCTGAGGCAGACAGCGGCAGGACATGCCCACGGACAGGCACCGTCGCTCCCATCTGGTCCACACAGCGGAGGGGACCACTCATCCAAGGAGACCGCGATGTCTACGCTCCAGACGCTGAGCCTGCTGCTGGCCTTGTCGGTGGCCCTGCACATCGGCAGTGCCGCCGCCTTCACCGCCTGGCGCGCCGGCATCCACCCCGCCACCGCCCTCCTGATCGGCGGCAGCGCCACCGGCACCGCCTGCGCCCTGTACCTGACAGCCGTCAGCGCCTACCACTGACCACGTGATCAGCGCTTGCTACGTCACGGACCGGCACTTCCCACAGGCCTGGTTGTCGGCTGTGCCCAGGAAGACATCCCCCAGGGTCTGCGCGCTGAACAGATCAGTGCGCATTTCCCCGATCCCAGCTGCGCAGAGAAGAGTTCAGTGCCCAGGTCAGAGCCCCGGGCACTGAACTCTTTTCTCTCGTCCGACAGGTTGTGTTGAACAGCACGAAAGAGTTCAGCAGCGCAGTAAAGAGTTCAGCATGTGGTTCGGCAGCGCAGTGAACTGCTCAGCGCTATACGGTACATCAATGGACGTTTCGACCTGCTCGGGCCGTCGCGACCCCGTCCCCGCGATGTCTCGTTATCAGGCGGACTGTTGAGCGGTAATCGAAAGTGCGTTGCGCAGCGAAGAGTTCAGTAGCGCAGTGAACTGTTCAGTAGCGCCGCACGGCGGGAATCATCCGATCGAGCATTCTGTGTCGAGTAGTTGCGCGAACGCTCAGACGGATGTTGCATCAGGTGCGGCCGATCGGTGTATTTCGTGGGCCGGGTAGCGGTTGGACGGCGTGGTGGCTGGCACCTTCGCGCGCATGCGTCCCTCACCCGCATCTCCATCCTGGAGCGGTAGTCCTGCCGACGGTCAGCAGCGACGCTTGTTCTGTGTCCGGCCGGACAGTTCCTCCCCCGCCTGCCGTTGGGGAGGCGGAGCGTGAGGCGATCAGCCCATGGCCGGGTGTCGCTGGTACCCGGGGTGTCCGGCGGTCGGCTTGTCGCCGTGTCCCGGGCCCGTCGCCTGCCGGCGGTGCCCTGCGCAATGCGGGGCGAGGCGTTCGCTTCCTGGGTGGATCGCGTCGCCGCTGTACTTCAGGTACCGCCGGGTCACCACCGGCGCCAACATCTTCGGCGGAGCCGGGAAACGCATCGACGCCATCATGCGGCCAAGGGCCTGATCAGCAGCATGCTCTTCTGCGAGATCAAGCCCCACGACACCGAACTGCTCTCCAAAACCCCGTACCGCGTGGGCGTCTACCGGGGACTCCGGCTATGACGCCGCAGGTTGAGTCCTGCCTATAGGCGGCCAAGCATAGGAAGACTTCCACGGGATGCGCCGCCGGGCAGTGCCCATGGCTGATGGGACCGACGCCTCCGGAGCCGTGTTCGCAGGCTCAGATCGTGCCGGGGAACAGTTCGCATGAAGCGCGGAAGACCCCGCCACCTGTCAGGGCGCTGGATGCGGGGTCTTCGTGTATGTGCAGCCGGATGCCGCCGAGCGCAGCCCGATGACGGCTACTGGTGCAGCCGCGACGCGTCCCGGCAGGACTCGGAGCCCGAACAACGGGCGAGCGCGGTCAAGGTCTCGTGCAGGGCTTTCTCTTTCCCGTCGCTCGGACTGCCTGCGAGATTCTTAAGCTCAGCGGGATCGGCCTGCGTGTCGTAGTATTCGCGTTCCCCGTCCGCGTACTCGATCCAGAGACTGTCCGCGGTCCGAAGCGCCTCGTACGTCGGCGGATTGCCGCTCTCCTTCGGAGCCGCGTCGGGATCGCCCTTGGACGTTCCGGGATGGTGATGCTCGACCAGAACGGACTCACGCCAGTCCTTCGGCGACGATCCGTGGAAGAGGTCGACAAGGCTGAGACCGTCGACGGCCGAGGGCGTCTTCAGCCCCGCGAGCTGCTGGAACGTCGGATTGAGATCGGTGTTCTGCACCAGCTGGGAGGCGGTCCGCCCCGCCGGCACATCCGGTCCTGTCACCATCATGGGGACGCGGATATCGGTGTCGAAAGCGGTCTGCTTGCCCGGCCGCAGCCGGTGCTCACCCATGTGGAAGCCGTTGTCCGAGCCAAAGACCAGATACGTGTCGTCCGCGAGCCGCTTCTCCTTCAGCACGTCCTCCAGGTGGCCGATCAACCGGTCGACGGCCTGAACCGAGCGGACCCGCTTGGCGAACTTGCGGTCGATCTGCGTCTTCTCCTTGTCGCTCAGGGGCTTGAGATCGGCCTGCCACTTCGGCGCCTGCGCGGGCAGCCGATCGTAGGCGGCGCTCCTGGGTGCCTTGAGCCCCGGGTAGCTGTTGGCGTCGCGGGGCGCGGGCGTGGAGGGCTCGTGCGGCGCGAAGGTGGCGAGTTCCAGCATGAACGGCTTGCCGTCCGCCGCCGAGGAACCGATGAAGGAGCCCGCCTTGGCGGACACCACGTCGGTCAGGTAGTCCTGCGGGTCATGGCCGTAGTGGACGACCTTGCCGTTCTCGTTGAGGTCGTAGTTGAACTCTGGATACCCGTTGCCAGCCACGTCCCATTCGTTCCAGCCCGGAGGCACGTACGGGTGATCGGTGCCGCTGGTGTCCTTCGGCTGGTAGCCGTTGAGGTACTTGCCCATGAAGCCGGTGCGGTAGCCGGCCTTCTGAAGAGCCAGCGCGTAGCACTTCTTCTCGTCGCCGTTCTTCATGAAGGCGCCGTAGCCTCCGTCGTCCCCGTTGTTGGTGAAGACCCCGGTGTTGTGGGGGTACTGCCCCGTGAGTATCGAGGAACGCGAGGGGCAGCAGAGCGAGTCGGTGACGAAGTAGTTCGAGAACGTCGTCCCCTGCTTGCTCATCTGCTGAACGTGCGGCATGTACCGCACGAGATTCCAGGAGAGGTCGTCGGTGAGTACATAAATGATGTTGGGCTTGCGACCCTGTTCAGAACTCCCCGCCAACGAGGATGCGGACGCCCCGACCGCCGCGCTCTTGCCGGGCGCTGCCGAGCACCCGACGAGCAGCGCGGCGGCCACGGCAACCCACAGCAGGACCTGCCCTGCCGCACTCCTACCTGGTGACGATCCGTGCATGCACTCTCAACTCCCACTAGTCTGCCGGTCGGTGGGCCAACGAGAGTAAGAGCGCTTCTTGTGGATTCCTTGTGCCGAAGGGCCCAGCTCATCAGCCGAGGTGCGCGTCCCACAGGCCCGGTGCCGAGGCCAAGGTCTACTTCGAAAATGTCACGGTGATGCTCGCCGGCGAGCTGGTGACCTGCTACCTGTTCGCGTCCAGCTGTCGTACTCGGGCAAGGCCGTCCACTGAGCGTTTTCAGCGTGGCCACTGATCGGGTGACGCCGGTGAGGTCGAGGTGAGGGCCGCAACGCACAAAGCCCCCGTGCCGTTGGGGGAGGTGTTCGAAGTCTCAACCTGCCGGTCCAGGAGCCCTGTTGGTTCCCTAACCTGCCGCACTCGACCTCCCGCATGCCCTCGTCGAGTGGGTCACGATGCTCATCGTCACCCGTGAGGGTGACCGACGGTGCAAACTCCCGCCGCACCACCGAAGCGGGTACGCGACGACCGCGTCGGTGTGGCCATGACAGCAATTCGGAGGGGCGCGGAGTATCACGAGCTGTTGCCGACCCTGCTCATCATCGGCTCATGGCCGGTTGGTCTGACTTTTCAACATCCGCTTACACACGCGCTGGCCTAGGCTCCGGATCATGACCAGGGATGGGCAGGCGGTAGGCGCAGTGGGCAAGAGTCGCCAGGGATGGCGCCCAAACAAGTTGAGACAGCAACGCGAAGCCCACGGCCTGACGCTTGAGGGCGCGGGCGAGCAACTGCGTGAGGTGGCCCGCGCCGCGGGGCTCGCGGTGCCGGCCGCCAACTTCCAGACGCTGTGGCAGCACGAGCAGGGCGAGGTCTATCCCGGACCGCACTACCGTCGCGCGTACTGCCTGCTGTACCGCGCGACCGAGCCTGAGCTCGGCTTTCGCAACGCTCTGCCCGACGAGGCCAGGAAGCTCCAGTTCACCGCGTCGAGTGAACCGCACAACGGAGCCCACGTGCTGGCTGTGGAGCGCGCGTTGCTCCAACTCACGCCCGGCACGGAGGACACGGATGGGCAGGGCGCACAGCAGCGAATCCTCGACGCCTGGAAGCGCCGCCACACCGGCGGCGACCCGAACAAGCCGACCCTGATGATGGTCGGGGGCTACGCGGGCAGCGGAAAATCGGAGTTCGCGCGCTTCATATCCCAGCTCACCGGCTGGCCTGTCCTCGACAAGGATCCAATCACGCGCCCCCTTGTTGAGCGCCTCCTCGTGGAGATGGGCAGTGAGCCGAATGACCGGCACACCGACCTCTACCGGGAGAAGGTCCGTCCGCTGGAGTACCAGTGCCTGCTGGAGACCGCGTACGCGAACATCGACTGTGCGATCAGCACCGTGCTCTCCGCGCCGTTCATCGCTGAGGCGACCGATCCTCGGTGGATGCGACGCCTGATCAACCGCTGCGAAGCGCGCGGCGTCACCGTAGTTGTCATCTGGATCCAGTGCGACATCGACACGATGCACGAGTACATCAGCTTCCGGTCCGCCGCCCGGGACAGCTGGAAGCTCCAGAACTGGGACACGTACGCTGAGGGAATCGACCTCGAACTGCGGCCCGTCACACCGCACTTGGTGGTCGACAACCGGCTTGGGGCCGCGATCTCACTTACGGACCAGGTGCGTCAGGTCTTCGGGACGGTGTTCCAATGAGGCAGGGCATCCTGCTGTACGGACCGCCGGCGGCAGGCAAAGACACGATCACGGCGGCACTCACCGAACTCGGCGGAGGGTATGTGCTGTTCACCCGGCTGAAGATCGGGACCGGGAAAACCAAGGGCTACCGGATGGGCACGCCTGAGCAGCTGGCTGCCCTGGAGGCACGCGGCGACGTCATCTACCGCAACGACCGGTACGGCAACGTTTACATCGTCGACCGGCCCTGCCTCGAACAGGCGATGGAAGGCGGCAGAATCCCCATCGTCCACCTCGGTCAGATGGTGGGGATGGAGCAGGTGGCCGCCGTCTTCCCGGCGCACTGGGTGCGCGTTCTGTTGTGGTGCTCCAAGGAGACCACCGCCCTACGCTCACCGCAGCGGGGCGACACCGACACGGCGGCTCGGCTGGCCGCGTGGGACGCCACCCAGGCCGACCTTGCGGTATACCCGCAGGCTCAGTGGGAGCTGCGCGTGGACACGGATATGACGGCAGCCAGTGAAGCCGCAAGGAAGATTGACGACATCGTCCGCACCACATCACCTCGCCCCTGACGGCCAGGACGTCAGCGATCCAGCGGATGCAACCTGCTCAAGTCTGTTCGTCCAGGACTCGCTCACCGCGCAGGGCTTCGAGTGCCGCGGCGATATTCAGTCGCTCGTCTCTGTTGCCGTCCCACCGGGCGAGCGTCGTGGCAGCGGCATGCATGAGGGAGTCCGGCAGTCCCGCGTCGGCGAGAAGTGTCGCCGCGTCCTCAAGCTCTGGTCCCCAACGCCAGGCGCGAGCAGCCGTCTTGGGGATGTAGTCCGTCTCTACGAGGTAGCTACGGGTGCGCTTCGCTGCGATCACCAGCAGCTCGTCCTCAACACCGTACGACTCGGCCGCTCCGTACGCCACGGCGGCCAGTACGCGGGAGACCTTCTGGTAACTGGAGTACGCGAGCTTGAGTGCGGAGGCTTGCCCGATGTTGTCGCCCAGGACGTGGGTTCGCACATCGGTTCCGGCGAAGAGTTCGGCGATCCGGGCGACCTGCTTGCCGGGGCCGGACAGATAGAGCACCGGAATCTTGCCGCCCACTGGAGGCGATCCGACCACCGCGGCATCGATGACCGGCATCGGGGCTAGGCGGTCGGCGATGCGCTGCACACGCGACGGCGTGACGGCGTTCGCTTCGACATAGATCGTGCCCGTGCCAAGCATGCCGAGCTCGGCCACCTGAGCGGCAGGCTCCTCCGCGGCGGCCGGCGGGCACAGGGAGAGCAGCACGTCGGAGCGGGAGACGAGCTCGGGCAGTGCCTCGGGTTCGAGGCCCACGCGCTCGGCCCGGCGGCGGGTTGCGTCGCTGCGTCCGTCAGGGCACCACAGCACGATGTGGCCGCGGGCGCGCAGTTGCGCGCCGAAGGCGGATCCCATGCTGCCGGGGTGCAGCAACCCGATGGTGTCCGTCATGCCGTGGTCCTCGCGTGGTCGGCGGCGTGCAGAAGCAGGAAATCGATGGCGGCGCGGGCATGCGACACCATGTGGTCTGGCCCGGGATCGTCCGCCGGCCAAGAGCCGTCGCTATCGATCCAGATGGTGCGCAGCCCTGCGGAGCGTCCGCCGCCGATGTCGTTGACTGGGTTGTCGCCGACCATCCAGCCGCCGTCACCCAGCACGGTGCCGCAGCGGGCCGCGGCCAGGGCGAAGTGCCGGGGCTGTGGTTTGCGCGCGTTGGCCTCCTCGGAGACGAAGACGCCGTCCACACGCTCGGAGATACCGGTGGCCCGCAGCTTGGCGCGCTGGATGTCGACCGCACCGTTGGTCGCCACGCCCACTCGCCAGCCCGCCGCACGCAGCTCGTCCAAGCCGTCGAGGACCTCGGCCGGGCACGACACCATGTCCGCAATGTCTGCGCAGTACGCGCCCCACAGCTCCACGGTCGACATGGACAGCCGGTACCGGGTGCGGATCGAGTCAAAGGTGGACGGATAGGCCCGCTCGGCCACCATGCCCAGCACGTGCGCCTGCTCCTTGCCCTCCAGAGCGTGCCGGGTGGTGAACTCGGCGGCCCAGTCTGCGAGGGTTCCCCGCCGGTCCACGAGTGTGTTGTCGAGGTCGAACAGAACAAGAGGGCGCTGCACATGCCGCAGCCTAATGCGCGGGCTCGCCGTAAGGCCGGACGGCCTCGTCGACCATGAGCCGGATGCGGCCGCCCGGCCCACCAGCGCATCCTCTCGGTCCGCTGGTCCGCGGGGAACCTGCGCGAACGGGTCAGCGCAGTCCGGCGAACACCACGGCTGCCGCCGTGCCGCCCAGGATGGTGCCCACGATCACCTGTGCCGTCGTGTGGTCGCGCAGCGAGACCCGGGACCAGCCGACGGCGGCGACGCCGAGGAAGAGGAAGGCGGCCCACCAGCCGTAGGCGACGGTGATGACGACGGCGACGCCTGAGGCGACGGCGGTGTGGACGCTGACCTTCCACCAGACGGTGACCGCCATGGTCAGGACCAGGCCGGCGATCATGGCGGCGACCAGGGCGACGACCTCGTGGGGCGCGTCGAGCGCCAGGAGCAGGCTCGTGCCGACGAGGACAGAACCAAGGGTGACGAAGAGCGGTATCCACCTCTGGGAGCGGACCTTATCCCATGCTGGCACCCAGAGGTCCCACGGCGCACAACGTCTACAGCGCTGTGGGAACGCCACCTTTCCCACAGTGCTGTCACTCGGCAGTTCCATAAGCGTCGGGCATCCCAGGCCTGTATCGCGCCAACACTCGATGAAGTTCGGTGAACATGGACCATCACCGTTACCCGTGACACTCCTGTCGCGCCGTGCGCTGATTGAAGTGACCCCGGGCGGGGTCGTGGCGCCCAGCCTTCGGGGTGAGACATGCGGGCGCCTGCTTTCACCGTGATTCCTCGCTGTTCCCCGCTCGATCTGGCGCGCTTGTGGTGCGGCCATGGTGCGCACACCACGTCCGCACCTTCTGATCCGTTGCTCTAGAGAGATGGGTCGGAGACGGTCATACAGGTTGCGTTCTGGCCTCAAGGGGGCGCTACGGGGTGGGGCCGATTGCTGTGGTTGCTGTACCCGGCTGCTGTACAGCAGGATCCCGGTGGGGGTGACGGGTATGAAACGGGAACGACTCGAACGCCTGCTGGTCGACAGCGGTGAGGCGTCTGTGGCCGCCCTGGCTGCGCTCCGCCGCGGCGGCCCCTACGTGGTCTGGGACGGGGCTACGTCCGCCGAGTCGCTCGCCCGTGCCTATGGACGCAGACTGCTGCACACGCGTCGCCGAGGCATCGAGACCACGGACTTGGAGCGCGCCGTGGAGTTGCTCGGTCGGCATCAGCAGCCGGTTCGCCTGGGGCAGGTTAGGACTGCCGATGGTTCCTGGACGTTCATGCTGTTCCTCACGCATGACGGCAGCAGGCTGATCGCGTGCACTGGCGTGAGGCGGACCCAGGTCTGAGCCCCGGCCGACGACAGTCAGCCACGATGGCGGGTGCGTCAACCGATCAGGCGCGCGTGTGTAGCGCTGCCCCCACCGGCATCAGTCACGCTGCTGATCGGCGTCTATCAGAGCAAGCTGCGACGGCGGAAGCGCGGTGACGAGACATTGCGCGGTGACTTCTTCGTCCCGAACAACTTGAGGGAGCCTTCGACCTTGCACCGATGTGCCTCTGACCTGCTGTGATGGTCCGCAGGCGTCCGTGTGTGTCCGCCGCTGTCCGTCGGCGTTGTCACGCAGTTAGACACTCATGCGTCAGCGGTGCTGTTCCTGGGAGACGCGGAAGAGACCAAGGGCAGGCCAGTCCTTACTGTCGCTGCACCCGCTGCTCTCCCAAACCGGCCCCTGCCAGATCGTTCGGCATGTCCCTCTCATGCACAGGCGTGCGAGGGCGGCTTGATCGAGCTACTGGGACTGCGGCCCCCGCAGGGCGGCGCGCGCACGGAGATCGCACGTCGCGTAGAGATCCATGGCGGCGTCGTCTCGATAACCGATGTCTGCGCTGGGGGTGAGCAGGACTTCGATGAGGCCTTGCACTTGTTCGGCGTCCACACCGGCATCCTCAGCCCTGTTCTTGCTGACACGGGTCGCGGTGGCGCACACCTCCGCGCGCACCGGCCCGCGCTCGCGAGATGTCCCCGGCCGATCCGCCGGTGGTCCGGGCCGCCCTACGGGAGGAAGGCGGCCCGGACGCGGGGTCACTTCGAGACTGTCACCTTGAGCGGGTCAGATCCGGGCTCGGAACGGGCTTGCCGGTGCTCGCGGACAACGGCTGGGAGGCCGATGTCTGCGGGATGTCACCCTTGTAGTACGGGGTGTACGCGTAGGTGCTGTCCACGCCGATGGCCCTGCCGATCAACGGGACCACCTTCGCGTCGACGGAGCCGTTGCCGCCGAACACGGCCACGTGGTTCAGGCTCGCCGACGTGCGCATCATGTACCACTTGGTGTCGTACGTCAGCGAGGTGACGTCGGTCCACAGCAGCGGGCCGAACGTGGTCATCGCCGACGACGCGGAGACGCCACCGGTCCAACTGTTCACCGAAGCCACCGCGGCGTCCGACGGCGACGACCACCAGAACTCGGCGAGCCTCGCGGCGACCGGCGCCGGACTGCCGCCGAAGCGGTAGTAGCTGTACTTGCCGGGCCAGTGCGGCAGCTTGCCGGCGTTGTACGCCTTCGCCAGCGCCGACTCGGCGTCGACCCCCACCGTGATGATCTTCGTCGTGCTCGGGCTGTACTTGTTCAGGTAGCCGTACACGGACGCGGTCATGGTCGAGCCCTGGGGCAGCAGTACGACTGCGGTGCCCGAGGTGCCCATGGCGCCGGCGGCGGAGCTGGCCGCGAGGGCGTTGTGGTAGTCGGTGCCGGTCGCCAGGAACACGTACTTCGGCGCACTGGTGATCGTCTTGGCCACGGCCACCGAGGTGGAGTAGCGCGAGACGTCGGACAGCCGCTTGGCGACGTACCCGAGCGAGGTCACCTTGGACGCCACCGAGCTGTTGAGGATGCTGGTTCCGCCGACCAGGTAGACGGTCTTGCCCTTGGGTAGCATGCGCTTCAGCTCGGTCTGGACGGAGGAGTCCAGGCCCGTGCGGGAGGTCATCAGCACCGGTCCGTGCTTCTTGCCGGCCAGCGAGGTCGCGGTGGTGGCATACGCGGAGTCCGACTTGCTGATCAGGACGGCCGCGCTCGCGTTCATCAGGCCGGGCACGCTCTTGCCGAGGGTGTTCCAGGTCCACTTGGACGACGCGATGTTGGTGCCGTAGGTGTCGGTGCCGTAGACCCGGGAGATCGCGTTCTTCCGGAGCGGCTGCCAGGCCACGTCCGTGCCGTCGGCCATGGGCACACGTGTCTCCGTGCCCGCGGCGAGGTCGGGGATCCATATCTGCGAACCACTGGCGGTGTCCGCGCTGCCGGTGAAGTAGGTGTCGTACGCGATCCGGTCGCCCTTGGGCGACCAGGCCGGACGGTTGTGGTCGACGGGGTCCGTGGTGACCTGGGTCAGCCCGGTGCCGTCGGCCTTGACCGTGAAGAGCTGCTTGTGTCCGGCGACGCTGCGGGTGAAGACCAGCGACTGCCCGTCCGGGGACATGCTCGGCTCGTCCGCGTTGGCGGCCACCTTGGTGAACGCCTTGGTGGGGCCGTTGTAGACCCAGACGGCCGGAGTGCCGGTGGTGGAGCAGCTCGTGCCGGTGCGCACGAAGGCCAGTTTGCCGTTGACGGCGCCGCTGGCCTTGGAGTCGCAGCCGTCGACATCGGTGCCGAACAGGGCCTGAGGAGCGCGGGCGCTATTGGCCACGGCCACCCGCAGTCGGCCTCCGACGGTGAAGACCATGTCGCCTCCGCCGTACCAGAACGTCGGATCGGTCGGATGCCGGCCACTGCCCGCCGGCATGACGATGTCCTCGCCCGATATCGACTCCTGGGCGTACGTCTTCGTGCGGAGACGGCCGTCGGCGGAGCCCACGTAGGCGATCTGGCTGCCGTCGGCGGACCAGGCGGCCTGATTCGCGGCCTCGTAGAACTGGGCGCTCTTGGTCCCGTCGGGGTTGATGTAGCGCAGCGAGCCGAGTTCGTTGTACAGCAGCCTGCCGTCCGTGGCCGGCCAGCCGGCGGTGTCGGCGGTCGCCTGGCCCGGGAGCCCGGCGAGTCTCGGGGGAAATTGAGTTTCAGTCATGCTGACCTGCTGGCTCGGCTGGTGGGTGATCAGCAGGCGGTGTCGCGGACGCGGACGAGGACGAGGTCGGTGCTCGTCCGGCGGTGGGTGGCCCGATGCGCGGATCGGTTGGAGACGAGTGAGGCGATCGCAAGATGGGTCTCGGCGTAGGTCTCGCGGCGTCCGGTAAATCGCCGCAGGGTTGCCCACTGGCGGAGTTCGGCGTTGGTGTGCTCGACACAGATCCGCGCCGAGGACTGGCGCCGCCGGACCCCAGGCGTGCTTGTCACCGTCGCACGCCTCGTCCCTGGGCTTCTTCGGCGGGGCGCTGACCTGGCCGGGGAACTCCTTGGCCAGCCCGAGGTAGCCGGAATCGACCTTCGCCTTCACGCCGGGATGGGTACGGAACTGCTCGGCGATGCGCTCAGTGCGCACGGCGGTCTGGTCGTGCATTCGGCCCGGGCGGACCAGGCCGGACAGCAGCAGGCGGCCCTGGTGGTCGCTGAACGTGGTGGTCTTGACGGTGTTCTGCTGCGTTTGCCGGAGACGAACGCCCGGCGCCTGGGGCGGCCGGCCTGCGGGCGGCGGACTTGAGTCTCGGCCCCGTCGAGCCGCAGCTCAACGCCCTCCGCCTTGGCATAGGCGAAAACGTCCTCCAGCGTCTTCAGCCGCAGGCCGGGCCGGTCGGGCACGGCGAAACCACGGGCTGCCAGCAGCGGGCGGACCTGACGGATGGCCGCGGAGACGGTGGAGCGGTCCACCTCGAAGAGCTCGGCGAGCACCACGTGCGGCAACTGATGGCGCAGCAGATGGACCAGGGTGACCAGCAGCCGATCGAGGAAGACCAGCTTGGGCTTTCAGCTGGCCCCCTCGGCCCGCCGACGCTCCCCGCCCCGGGGCTCGCGGAGCGTGGACTGCCGTGCGGCCCCCCACGCACTGGCGAGCTCGGCCAACAACTCACCGAAATGCGCGCGTGAGACACCGGACAGGGCAGGATGGGAACAGGCCGCACGGGCCCAGGTCAGCTTCACAATCACCCAACCCGTGGGGCCCTTTTCATGTCACGGGCCGACCGGGTCACCCGCCATGTCCGCCGAGGCCGTACGCCGCTTGGCCTGGATCGCGTCTGCCGGGACCTCGAAGACGATCGCGAGCCCGTCGCGCTCGTTCCCCTGCTCGCCGACGCGCGTGAAACCGAAGCCCGCGATGGTGGCCAGGGAGGCGGTGTTGTCGGAGCCGATCCTGGCCCGCACGGTCCTGACACCGGGTTCGGCGGCGGCCCTGACGAGCAGCGCCCTCAGCACGGCGCGGGCATAGCCCTGGCGGCGATATCCGGGCACGACGGTGTAGCCGACCTCGACCATGCCGGCCTCGTCCGGTGGCCCGTGGAACCCGGCGTCGCCGACAACGGCCCCGTCCGGCTCGGACACCGCTGCCCGCGTGATCCAGGGCGCGGCAGACGGGTCCTTGGCGAGCTGGTCAGCGCGATAGCCGAAGATCCAGCGGGCCCGGTCGCAGACGAAGTATTCGTCAAGGGCGACCCCGGCCTCGGCGCTGCCGCTGGCGAGGTCACCGTCGGCAAGCGCCCGCAGAGCCTTCGCGCTGAGCTCGACGAAACGGACGCGTTTGGAGATGGAGAGAGGTTCGTGATTCATCGCGGAGATGTTCGCCCCAGCACCGCAGGGCTGTCCATCGCTTTACGGCCTCGGCGGACGTGATGATCACCCGGTCGGTCCGTGACGTGAGCAGGGCCGCACGAATGCCGTGCTGGCTCTGTTCACGACGAGAACCGGTTCTGGTCCAACTTCTGTGGACCGGTGACGCTCAGTACCGATGGGGGTGTCGGTACGAGGGTCGATAATGCCGGTCATGGCAGATCGCAGTCC
>NZ_JBHVUH010000023.1:0-70846 GCF_042884245.1 Streptomyces sp. NPDC058145
TCCCGCTCCACCAGCAACGGCATCGCCTCCGACGCCGTCACCAACTCCCGCAGCGGATAACGGGACAGCACCGCCGCCACCTCCGGAGACAGCGCGGGCTTCAGGCGGTGGTTGACCGACCGCGTGTCGTCGCCGAGCGCGTGCGCGGCCTCCAGGATCAGGACCCGCTCCGGCCCCTTGGGCACCCCGGTGGCGGCCCGCTCGTAGAGTTCGGCGCCCTCCTCAAGGACCAGGCCGGTGTCGATGCCCGCCGGGATCTTGACGGAGGCGGTGTGCCGCCAGGTCGCCAGCGGATCGCTCCACGCCTCCACCCGGAAGGTCCAGCGGCCGGTGGCGTCCGGCGTGATGTCCGCGCCCCACACGTCGCTGCCGGGAGACAGCTCCCGCATCGGCGTCCAGGGGCCACGACGGCCCTTCGGATCCCGCAGGACCACATTGGCACCGACGGCGTCGTACCCCTCCCGGAACACGGTGGCCGTGACCTGGAACGTCTCCCCGGTCACCGCCTTCGCCGGGCGCCTGCCGCACTCCACGGCCGGCCGGACGTCACGTACCGGTACGCGGCCGATGGCCGGGGTCCTGCGCATCGTTCTCACCTCCGCCGTGCGCGAAGCCGGGCCCAGGGCCCGGCTTCGCGATCCGATGCACGTCCGGCTGCTGCCGTCCGTGGGGAACGCCATGTACGGTGCCAGGTCATGGGCTTGGCGCCGTGGAACGCCGCTCCGAAGGTGGCGCGCGCCGCGCCGCCCGGCCCGGCTGTGGCCGGCCGTCCTGCTCGCGCAGGTAGCCGGCCAGAGTGGAGCGCAGATAGCGCTCGGCCGCGTCCGCTGCCTCCCGGGCGCAGCGTTTTCCCATCAGCACGCACAAGGTGTAGCCCGAGTCCTCGAAGGTTGCCCGGACCGTGCGGTCGTGGGGCGAGGCGAGCATGACGCGCTCCCAGGCCCGGTAACGCCGCAACTGCCTGGCCACTTCGGCCTTGGCGGGTAGCAGCATGACCCTCTTCACCTTCCACGCTCTCGACTGGGCGCGTTCCCGACGGTCGGGTGGTGTCCGCGCAGGGGTGGGCACGGAACCGTTACGGCGATCGAGGCTTTCACTCATGGTGCACGTACAGACACGCACCGTCCTGTTGGACGTTCAACCATCCGGCCGTTCGGGGCGCTCGTGTTGCACGAATGGCGTAGCGACCTCACTGTGGGAGGTGACTCAGAAGCGATCACTGCTCACGCTCGGTGTCCGGGATCCCTCCCGGACGGGGTGAGGGAGCGAGAGCCTCGCCGGTGAGGAGCAAGCGACGATGAAGACCGCAGTGCCCTGCTACTACCACATCGATGTGGAAGTCAGCCCGGAACGGGTGGGACAGCTCAGCCGCATCCTGGGCGCCCACCTCCGCTACTGGGACCTCGACAACCTCGTGGCCCCCGTCCGCCGCGGTGCCGAACTGCTGCTGCGGGCGATCGACCAGCATGCCACGGACAAGACCATGTCGATCGAGATGTGGTGGAACGGCCAGCATCTGATCACGGCGGTCGGTGGCGGAGACCGCGATCTGCGTCCGGACCAGGATCTGCGGGCCTGCCTGGCGGACATCGCCGCCATGAGTGACGGATGGGGCTGCTGCGCCTCGGCGACCGGAAGCGTGATCATCTGGTTCTCGCAGCGCGCCCGCACCGGCGAGCGCGTCCCGCTGGTCCCGACCGCCCCGGCGCCGAGCCTCACCGAGGGCCTGCAGGTGCCGCGCGAGCTGCGGGTGGCCGCGCTCGCCGCGCCGGCGACCGCCGCGGACGGCGTCCTGGCGGGCGCCCGGTGACGGCACGGAAGTCCCGGAAAGGGGTGTCCGTCTGGAGCGGGCACCCCTACCCGTTGGGGGCCGTGTTCGACGGCGAGGGCACCAATTTCGCCCTGTTCAGCGAGGTCGCCGAGCGCGTCGAGCTGATCCTGGTCGACGACGCCGGCGCCGAGACGTCCGTCCCGCTGCACGAGGTCGACGGCTTCGTCTGGCACGCCTACCTGCCCGGCGTCGGCCCCGGCCGGCGCTACGGCTACCGCGTGCACGGCCCCTGGCAGCCGTCCCTCGGCCACCGCTGCAATCCGGCGAAGCTGCTGCTCGACCCGTACGCCCGCGCCGTGGACGGCCAGATCGACAACCACGCCTCCCTGTACGAGCGTTCGCCCGACGGCCCCTCGCCGGGCGACAGCGCCGGGCACTCCATGCTGGGCGTGGTCACCGACCCGTACTTCGACTGGGGCGACGACCGCCCGCCGCGCCGCTCGTACGCGGACTCCGTCATCTACGAGGCCCATGTGCGCGGCCTGACCCGCGCCCACCCGGAGATCCCCGAGCGGCTGCGCGGCACCTACGCCGGTCTCGCGCACCCCGCGGTCATCGAGCACCTGACCTCGCTCGGCGTCACCGCTGTGGAGCTGATGCCGGTCCACCAGTTCATCCACGACGGCGTCCTGCAGGACCGGGGTCTCGCCAACTACTGGGGCTACAACACCATCGGCTTCTTCGCCCCGCACAACGCCTACGCCGCCTTCCGCAGTTCGGGCCAGCAGGTCAACGAGTTCAAGGCGATGGTGAAGGCGCTGCACGCGGCCGGCCTCGAGGTCATCCTCGACGTGGTCTACAACCACACCGCCGAGGGCAACGAGTTCGGCCCCTCGCTGTCCTTCCGGGGCATCGACAACGCCTCCTACTACCGGCTGGTCGACGGCGACTGGGCGCACTACTACGACACCACCGGCACCGGCAACAGCCTGCTGATGCGCCACCCCTACGTGCTCCAGCTCATCATGGACTCGCTGCGGTACTGGGTGACCGAGATGCACGTCGACGGTTTCCGCTTCGACCTCGCGGCCACACTGGCCCGGCAGTTCCACGAGGTGGACCGGCTGTCCGCGTTCTTCGACCTGATCCAGCAGGACCCGGTGATCAGCCGCGTCAAGTTGATCGCCGAACCCTGGGACGTGGGGGAGGGCGGCTACCAGGTGGGCAACTTCCCGCCGCTGTGGTCGGAGTGGAACGGCCGCTACCGGGACGCCGTTCGGGACTTCTGGCGCGGGGAGCCCGGTTCGCTGGGCGAGTTCGCCTCCCGGCTGACCGGATCGTCCGACCTCTATCAGCACAGCCGCCGCACACCGCGCGCCAGCGTCAACTTCGTCACCGCGCACGATGGTTTCACCCTGCGCGACCTGGTGTCCTACAACGACAAGCACAACGAGGCCAACGGCGAGGGCAACCGGGACGGCGAGAGCCACAACCGGTCTTGGAACTGCGGGGCCGAGGGCGACACCGACGACCCGGACGTGCTGGAACTGCGCGCCCGCCAGCAGCGCAACCTGCTGGCCACGCTGCTGCTCTCGCAGGGCATCCCGATGCTCTGCCACGGCGACGAACTGGGCCGGACCCAGCGCGGCAACAACAACGCCTACTGCCAGGACAACGAGGTCTCCTGGGTCGACTGGGAGATCACGGACGAGCAGCGCTCGCTCGCCGACTTCACCCGGTACGTGATCGACCTGCGCGCCCGGCACCCCGTGCTGCGCAGGCGCCGCTTCTTCCACGGCGAGACCCCGACCAACGCCGGACAGCCGCTGCCCGACGTGATGTGGCTGCGGCCCGACGCCCGCGAGATGACCGAGCGGGACTGGCACCGCGAGGACGCGTACTCGATGGGCGTGTTCCTCAACGGCGACGCCATCGCCGAACGCGACCCGCACGGCCGCCGGGTGGTCGACGACTCGTTCCTGCTGCTGCTCAACGGCTACTGGGAACCGGTCGTCTTCCGCCTGCCCGACGAGTCTTTCGGCGAGCGCTGGACGACCCTGATCGACACCGCCGACCCGGACGGCATCCCCGACGAGCGGGAACGCAAGGCCGGCACCCGGCTGCGGGTGGAGCCGCGCAGCCTGGTCGTCCTCTCCCGCCCGGCCCGCGACTCCCGCCCGGCCCGCGGCACCCGTCCGGCCCACGGCACCCGTCCGGCCCACGGCACCCGCTGATCCGCCCGGCCCGCCGCCCGAAGCGGGTCGGGCAGCGGGTCAGCGCATCCCGCGGGAGGTGACCGTGAACTGGGCGCCGTCCGGGTCGCGCAGGATCGCTTCCTGCTCGTCCTCGCTCAGTACGCTGCCGCCGTGCTTCTCGGCGGTGCGGGCACACCCCGTCACGTCGTCCACCGCGAAGTGGATCTGCCAGTGCGGCCGCACGGACGGGTCCGGGGCCGTCTCGACCGCACCCGAGTCGATGCGCGCCACCACGTCTCCCCGGCTGCGCAGCACCACCTCGCCGCCCTCGTACTGGACCTCGCAGCAGCCCGGCCTGCCGGACGCCCAGCCGAGGATCTCGCCGTAGAAGATCGCCGAGTCGAAGGCGTTGCGGGTGTGCAGCCGGATGAAGGTCGGGGCCGCCTGGCGCCACGCCTCCCAGTTGCCGACCAGTTCGCCCTGCCAGATGCCGAAGGTGGCCCCGTCCCGGTCGGCGAGCAGCGCCGCCCGTCCCGGCGGGAACGACAGCGGCCCGACAGCCGCCGTACCGCCGCGCTCCCGGGCCCGGGACACGGCCTCGTCGGCGTCCGGCACCGCGAAGTACGGGGTCCAGGCCACCGCCATCTGCCACATCGAGGCGACCGCGGCGATCCCGGCCACCGGCACCCCGTTCGCCAGGGCGATGCGGAAGTGCTCGCCGAGCTTGGCGCCACGCCACCGCCAGCCCAGCAGGGCCGAGTAGAACTCCTGGGTCGCGCCCAGATCACGGCTGGTCAGGCTCACCCAGCACGGGGCGCCGAAGACGGAGTGCGTCGAGACGAGCTCGCGCGTCCTCGTCCCACCACCGGCAGGCTTGTCATCGTTCATGGCTGTCGCGTCCTGAGTCTCGGGGCCCGGCGGCCACCGCTCACGCACCAGTGTCCAACCGGAAGGGCCTCATGTGCTCGTCGAGTACCCCGGTGCCCATCGTCCAGGCGGGTGACAGGATGGAGGCATGACGCACAGCGACGCGGACCGGATCGTCGAGCTGCAGGCGGAAGTCGACCAGCTGAAGGTGGCCGTGGCCTCCCATGCCGTCGTCGACCAGGCCATCGGGATGATGGTCGCCTTCGGCCGGGTGACCCCGGACCAGGGGTGGCAGGTGCTGAAGGACGTCTCGCAGCACACCAACATCAAGCTGCGCAACGTGGCGGAGCTGATCGTGATCTGGGGCCGCCGCGGCGAGATCCCGCCGGACATCCGCGCCGCGCTGGAGGAGAGCCTGGACAGCTACGGGCCCACCCAGCTGCCGGGGACGGCGGGGGACTGAGACTCAGCCCGCCTCCGCGAGCAGTTCCTCGCGCAGCCGGTCGAAGCAGCCGCTCAGCAGCCGCGAGACATGCATCTGCGAGATGCCCAGTTGCTCGGCGATACGGCTCTGCGTCATCCCGCCGAAGAACCGCAGGTAGAGGATGGTGCGCTCGCGCTCGGGCAGTGCCGCCAGACACGGTTTGACCGCGGCCCGGTCGATGACCAGGTCGAAGCCGGGGTCCGGGGAGCCCAGGGAGTCCCCGAGCGCGTAACCGTCCGTGCCGGCCACCTCGGCGTCCAGGGACAGCGCGGAGAAGCACTCCAGCGCCTCCATGCCGGTGCGCACCTCGTCCTCGCTCAGGCGCGTGTGGGTGGCGATCTCGGCGACCGTGGGCGCCCGGCCGGGCGTGGTCTGGGCCAGTTCCTTGACGGCGCCGCGCACCCGGTTGCGCAGATCCTGCACCCGGCGCGGCACATGCAGGGTCCACATGTGGTCGCGGAAATGGCGCTTGATCTCGCCGGTGATGGTGGGTACGGCGTACGCCTCGAAAGCCCGGCCGCGGGCCGGGTCGTAGTGGTCGACGGCCTTGACCAGGCCGAGCGCGGCCACCTGGTAGAGATCTTCGAGGGACTCCCCGCGGCCGCGGAACCGCACCGCGATCCGCTCGGCCATGGGAAGCCAGAGCCGGACCAGCTCGTCCCGGAGCGTCTGCCGCTCGGGCCCCTCGGTCAGGCCGGCGAGCCGCTCGAACGACCTGCCCGTGTCGGGGGCGTCGTCGTGGGGGTGAGGCCTGGTGCTGCCAGTGACAGGCATCGCGCGCACCTCTCTCAGCAGGTGCTGATCGACAGACACCGTGGGAGGGTGCGCTCAAATGCTTGAAGGGACACCGGGGCGCCCGGCCGGACCGGCTCCCACGGACGTGCCTCCTGTCCGAAGCACGCAGTACCCATTCCCTCTGCCGGGCATATCGAAACAAAACGGTCTATTCGGGTCATGGTCGGGCCCTTTCTTGACCGCTCCTTGGTTCGTCACCTCTGCGACCCGGGCGATCCCGACCGGCGGCCTTCCCCACACCGACGCTCGGCGGCCGGCCCGCTGAACCGCCCGGTGCCCCGGCGCGCCGGGCCCGCCGCGGACGTGATGTGCGGCACGCACCCCGACCATGCCCGGGAGCCCGCCGAAGGGATTTCTCCTGGGCAGCGCTTGATCACCGATCAAAGCGGGCGAACCCGCTGGCCACAGCGCATTCTGCTCATTTGACAGTCCGCTCGGCACACAGATAGACAGCAGCTCTCGAAAGGTGGAGAGGGGCATTGTGTACGAGCCGAACGTGGTCGGGGACTGGCAGGAGTACGACGAGCATGCCGGTCTGCGGATCCGCGTCCACCGCCTGGAAGCGGCCGAGCCGCCGCGCGGACGCGACGACGCCGCCGCGGGTCTGACGTACTTCACTGTCCGGGTGACGATCGAGAACCGCGGCTCGCGGCACTACGGCATCCACCTCGAGGACGGCCAGATCGACGTCCGGCTCGGCCCGGACGGGGAGGGCGCCTTCATCGACTGGCGCAACTCCCAGTTCATCGAGGGCTTCGACGTCTACCCGCTGCGCCGGGCCACCGCCGTGCTCTACGCGGCCGGTCCCGAGGCCTCCCTGACGCACGTGGACGTCCAGGTGCAGCTGCGGGTGGACGAGGAGTGGGCCGACCGCAGGCTGTGGGCGGGCGGCATCGGCGTGCTGGAGGCCACCGCGCCCGCAGCCCCGGCGGCCGGCGCGCAGACCAGCCTGGCCCACCAGGTGAGCGCCTTCCTCAAGGAGCAGACGGAGCCGGGCGGCGCCTGAGCCGGGTCAGTGCGGGATGCCGTCGATGATCTCCCGCGCCCCCTGCCGCAGCAGCGACACCGCGACCGAGGTGCCGAGCGTGGCCGCGTCCAGCCGGCCCGCCCACTCGTGGGCGTTCAGCCGGGTCTTGCCGTCCGGGGTGAACACGCAGGCCCGCAGGGAGAGTTCACCACCGCGGTCCACGCGCGCGTAACCGGCGATCGGGCTGTTGCAGTGGCCCTGCAGCACATGCAGGAACATCCGCTCGGCCGTGGCCTCCCGATGGGTGTCCGGATGGCCGAGACCGCTGATCACGTCGATCAGCTCGGTGTCGCCCTCCCGGCACTGCAGGGCGAGGATGCCCGCGCCGATCGGCGGCATCATCGTCTCCGTGGACAGCACCTCGCTGATCACGTCCTGGCGGCAGATCCGCTCCAGACCGGACACCGCGAGCAGCAGCGCGTCCGCCTCACCGTCGGCCAGCTTGGCCAGCCGGCGGTTGGCGTTGCCGCGGAACGGCACGCACTCCAGGTGCGGGTGCGAGGCGGCGAGCTGGGCCACCCGGCGCACCGCGGAAGTGCCGATCCGGGTGCCCGCGGGCAGCTCGTCCAGGGTGAGTCCGCCCGGGTGGACCAGCGCGTCCCGTACGTCGTCCCGCTTCAGGAACGCGGCGAACACCGTGCCTGCGGGCAGCGGCCGGTCGGCGGGCACGTCCTTGACGCAGTGCACCGCGAGGTCCGCCTCCCCGGCGAGCAGGGCGGCGTCCACCTCCTTGGTGAACGCGCCCTTGCCCTCGACCTGGGACAGATCGCCGAGCCACTTGTCCCCGGTGGTCTTCACGGGGACGACCTCGGTGCGCATCCCCGGGTGCAGTACGCCCAGCTCGGCGCGTACCCGCTCGACCTGGGCGAGGGCCATCGGCGAGTCGCGGGAGACGATACGGATCAACTCGGGCACGGACATGGTGGACACCATAGACCCTCACGGCCGCCGTCTCTCGCGCTCCCCCTGGACAGTCGTAAGTCGGTGGCGGTGGCGGTGGCGATAAGGCGTCAGGCGTTCGGGTCGAAGGGGATGCCGGAGGGCTTCGCCGAGGCCAGGTGGGAGGCGAAACTCGCGTCCTTCAGGCCGAAGTTGGCGCTGCCGAAGTCGTAGGTGGCCAGTTTGTCGCGCAGCCCCGCCGGATAGCCGTTCCAGCCGACCAGCGGCGGGTACTGCCAGGTGTGCTTGTGGTTCTCCGGCGGCTCGTCATTGGCGTTGGCCAGCCGGAAGCAGTGCGTGCCGATGCCGTCCTTGTGGTAGACGACCTTGGGGTGGCCGCCGTCGAAGCGGACCTCGGAGACCGCGTGCACGGTGAACGAGCCGTGGTTGGACGTCGACACGTACCGCACCTGCCCGTCCTGCACCCACACCACCACGTGCTCCCAGTCGTGCCGGTGCCCGCCGATGCTGCTGCCGGCCAGCGCCTGGTCCTTCTCGAAGTACAGGCCGTAGAGGTAGCCGCACCAGCCGTTGTTGCACTTGTAGCGCGAGTAGCTGTTGGTGTTGTCCAGGTCGGAGGCGTCGTGGCAGTTGCCGTTCAGCGCGCCCGTCGGGTTCAGACCGCCGTTGACCGTGCCGTCCGGCCCGATGGCGGGCGTCGGGTAGCAGCCGTCGGTGTCGTAGTCGAAGGCCGGCTGGTACGCCAGCTCGGCGGGCTCGGCGTTGCGGGGCAGCGCGGTGGGCGGCGCGGCGAAGGCGGCGGAGGGGAAGGTCACGACGAGAGCGGCGGCACCGGCGAGCGCGGCGAGCCAGCTCCGGGGGCGGATACGCGGCGAGGGCATGGGGGACCTCCAACTGCGGCGGGGAGCAGGGGAGTTCAGCATCCCGGCCGTGCGCCCCGCTGCCAAGGGGTCACAGGCGTCACAGAAGTGAAGGACCGTGGAACAGCCGCGCCTAACCGAAGTCCTCCGGCAGGTCCGCCGACGACTCCTCGGCGGCCAGGTCGGGGCGCAGCCGCTGCCACGAGGGCTGGCGCAGCATCCCGGCCCGGGTCCGGGTGCTGTAGCTGACCTCGCCGACCAGCCGGGGCAGCACCCAGTGGGCGCCCGCGACGCGCGGTACGGGGTCGAAGGGGCAGCGGCCGCTCGCCGCGGCCCGCAGCAGCCGGGCCAGTTCCGTCCGCTCCGCCTCGCTCCAGCCGGTGCCCACCCCGCCGACGTAGCGCAGCCGGCCACCGGCGCGCTGGCCGACCAGTACGGCGCCGGGCAGCCCGGTCAGCCGCCCCTTGCCGGGCAGCCAGCCGCCGACGATCACGTCCTCGCTGCGCATGTTCCGGATCTTGATCCAGGAACGGGAGCGCACTCCCGGCTCGTACACCGAGTCGAGCCGCTTGCACACCAAGCCCTCCAGGCCGTGCTCCCGGGTCGCCCGGAGGGCCTGGGCGCCGTGTCCGGTCACCGCGGCCGGCGTCGACCAGTGCGGTCCGGTCAGGCCCAGCTCCGTCAGCCGCGCCCGCCGCCGTGTGTAGGGGAGCCGGAGCAGGGGCCGTTCCAGGTGCGGGACGTCGAACAGCACCAGGTGGACCGGCACCTGGGCGGCGCGGCGGGCCGCCCGGGCGGGGGAGTGCGCGAGGCCCATCCGGCTCTGCAGCAACTGGAAGTCGGAGCGGCCCAGTTCGTCCAGGGCCAGCACCTCGCCGTCCAGGACGGCGGGCGTGGTGCCGAGGGCGGTGCCGAGCGGCCGGAGTTCGGGGTAGGCGCCGGTGATGTCCTCGCCGGAGCGGGCGCGCAGCAGGACGCTGCCGTCGCCGGGCAGATAGACCATCACCCGCTGGCCGTCCTGTTTGGTCTCGTACGCCCACCGCTCGTCCTGGGCGGCGGGCGGCAGCGGGCCGGGGGTGGCGAGCATGGGCGCGACGAGCGGCAGGGTCAGGGCGTTCACGGCTGAAGGTGTCGACCGCTCCCGCCGCCCTCACGCGCCATTCGGCCCCGGTTCCCCTGAACGGGCCCGGGGCCGGTCCGGCCGTTCTCAGCCCACCGGCTCGGCCGACGGCTCGCCCGCGGTCGCCGGGGCCGCCACCGGGGCCGCAGGGCGGTGGCGGGGCAGGAAGGAGGCGAGCAGGAAGGCCAGGACGGCGGAGCCCGCGCCGAGCGCCAGGACGACCTTGAAGCCGTCCTCGGACGGCAGCGCGTGGCCGCCCAGGCTGGTCGTCATCTGGGCGAGGACCACGCCGGCGCCGGCACTGGCCACCGAGGTGCCGATGGACCGCATCAGGGTGTTGAGGCCGTTGGCGGCGGCCGTCTCCGAGAGCGGCACGGCGCCCGTGATCAGCGCGGGCATGGCACCGTAGGCGGACCCGACACCGGCGCCGATGACGCAGGACACCAGGACCAGGTGCCAGACCTCGCTCATCAGCACGATGTTGAGGCCGTATCCGGCGGCCACGACGACCGCGCCGGTCATCAGCGTGATCTTCGGGCCCGGGACCTGGTGATCAGGGCGGAGACGGGGGCCATGGCCATCATCACCAGACCCTGCGGGCCATCACGATCGATCCGGGGGCTGACCGCGCCCGCAGCCGCACGCCCCGGGGCCGGCCGGTACGGTGCCGCACCCACGCTCCGGGTGCGGCACCGCGTGTTTTCCCTTCCCTGCCCGCCGGAAGTGGCCCTGGCCGGGACTACTGTCGAGTAATATCCGGCGGCAGGTCACCTGAGGAGGAACCGTGCCCCGGTCCGAACGCTCACCCCTGCTGCTCGCCGGCCTGCTGGCCGCCGCGGGGGTCGCCCATTTCGCCGCACCCCGCCAGTTCGACCACCTCGTCCCGCGAGCACTGCCGGGCTCGCCGCGGACCTGGACGTACGGCAGCGGAGCCGTGGAGCTGGCCCTGGCGGCCGGTGTCGCCGCGCGCCGGACGCGCCCCCTGGCCGCCAGGGCGGCCGCCGCCTTCTTCGTCGGGGTGTTTCCCGCCAATGTGAAGATGGCCGTCGACTGGCGGCACCGGCCCGCGCCCCAGCGCAACGCGGCCCTGGCCCGGCTGCCGCTCCAGGTGCCCCTGGTGCTGTGGGCCCGCGGAGTGGCCCGGAACGGGGAGGGACGGTCGTGACCGAACGTGTCGAGGTGGGCGACAAGGCCGAGGACTTCGAGCTGCCGGACGAGACCGGCACGCTCCGCAGGCTCACCGAGCTGCTGGCCGACGGCCCGGTCGTGCTGTTCTTCTACCCCGCCGCCCTGACGCCCGGCTGCACCGCCGAGGCCTGCCACTTCCGCGACCTCGCCGCCGAGTTCGCCGCCGTCGGCGCCCGCCCGGTCGGGATCAGCGGCGACAGCGTCGAACGCCAGCAGGAGTTCGCCGGACGGCACACCCTCGGCATGCCGCTGCTGTCGGACGCCGACGGTGCGGTGCGTGACCGGTTCGGGGTCAGGCGGGGCTTCACCCTCGCCCCGACCAAGCGGGTCACCTTCGTGATCGGCCAGGACCGCACGGTCCTGGAGGTGGTGCGCAGCGAACTGCGCATGAACACCCACGCCGACCGTGCCCTGGCGGTGCTGCGCGCCCCCCGGGACTGATCCGGTCCGCTGCCGCGCTTGATGGACCGGAGCATTCGGATCATCCTGGGGCATATGGAGCGAGTCGCGGCCGCTGTGGTCATCGACGCCCAGGGCAGGGTGACCGGGTGGAGCCAGGGCGCGCGGCTGCTCACGGGCCGCGTGGCGGACGAGGTCGTCGGCCGGCCGGCGGCCGAGCTGCTCGCCGGGGAACCACCCGGCGGCGTCCTGGCCGCCGGGACCGGCATCCTCACCCTGCGCCACCGCGAGGGACATCCGGTCGAGGTGGCCGTGACCGTCTGCCCGGTGCTCGGCGCCGACGGCGCACCGGCCGGACACGTGATCACGGCCGGCCCGACCGGCCCGGTGCTGGTCGGCGAGGCCTTCCAGCAGGCTTCCATGGCGATGTCGGTCCTCGACCTCGAACAGCGCTACCTGTACGTCAACGGCATCGCCTGCCGGCTGATGGGGGTGCCCGAGGAGGCGCTGGTCGGCCGCTTCTACACGGACACCGTGGAGGAGGGCGAGGACACCCGGGGGTTCGTGCGCCATCTGCGCGAGGTGGCCGAGACTGGCCGGCCCGTCCGCTACGAGAGCTTCACCGGCGCCCCCGCACTGCACCGGGCACACGCCTGGAGCATCGAGATGTGGCCCCTGTGCGACGGTTCCGGCGAGCCGGCCGCGGTGGCCCTGGCCGCCTTCGACAGCAGCGAGCAGTACTGGGCCCGGCGCCGCCTCGCCCTGCTGAACGAGGCCGCCACCCGCATCGGCACCACCCTTGACGTGGTGCGCACGGCCGAGGAGCTGATCGAACTCCTGGTCCCGCAGTACGCCGACTTCGCCACCGTCGACCTGCTGGACTGGGTCCTCGGCGCGGACGAGCCGCCGGCGGCCCCCCGGGGCGGCATCGAGCTGCGGCGCGTCGCCCACCGCTCCGTCGTGGCGGGCAACCAGGGCGCGGCGCTGAAGCCGGGGGAGTCCGAGGAGTACCTGCCATCGACCCCACCGGCCGTCGCCCTCCGCGAGGGCCGGGCGGTGCTGGCCCAGGCCGGTGAGCCGGCGTTCGACCAGTGGCTCGCGGACCGCAACGCGCGCTCCCCGGAGGGCCGGCCCCACCGCGAGGGCGTCCACTCGATGATCGCGGTGCCGCTGCGCGCCCGGGGCATCACCCTCGGCGCCGCGGTGTGCGTGCGCAAGTACCACTCGGACGCCTACGGCCCCGACGACGCCGTCTTCGCCGAGGAACTCGCCAGCCGCGCCGCCGTCTGCGTCGACAACGCCCGCCGCTTCGCCCGCGAGCGCGACACCGCGCACGCCCTCCAGCACAGCCTGCTGCCGAGCGGTCTGCCGGGGCAGGCCGCGGTCGAGGTGGCCCACCGGTATCTGCCGTGCGGCTCGCTGGCCGGCATCGGCGGCGACTGGTTCGACGTGATCCCGCTCTCCGGCAGCCGGGTCGGGCTGGTCGTGGGGGACGTCGTCGGCCACGGCATCCAGTCCTCCGCGACCATGGGCCGGCTGCGCACGGCGGTGCGGACCCTCGCCGACGTCGACCTGCCCCCGGACGAGCTCCTCACCCACCTGGACGACCTGGTCAGCCATCTGGCCTCCGACGGGACCGGCGAGGAGGTCGCCGAACTCGGTGCCACCTGCCTCTACGCCGTCTACGACCCCGTCTCCCGCCGGCTCGGCCTGGCCGCGGCCGGCCACCCGGCTCCGGCCGTCGTACTGCCCGGCGGCACCGCCGAGTTCGTCCCGATGAGCGCCGGGCCGCCCCTCGGGGTCGGCGGGCTGCCCTTCGAGGCGACGGAACTCGAACTGCCCGAGGGCTCGGTCGTCGCCCTCTACACCGACGGCCTGGTCGAGGACCGCGACCGGGACGTCGACCGCGCCACCGAGGAACTGCGCCGCGCCCTCGGCGCACCGGCCGACTCCCTCGAAGCCCTCAGCGACGACGTCCTCAAGGCCGTCATGCCCGAGCAGCCCACCGACGACATCGCCCTGCTCCTGGTCCGCACCCGCGCCCTGGGCGCCGACCGGGTGGCCACCTGGGACGTCCCGCCCGACCCGGCCGCGGTGGCCGCCTTCCGGCAGGCGGCCACCGAACGGCTGACCGCCTGGGGTCTCGAGGAGATCGCGTTCGTCACCGAACTCGTCGTCAGCGAACTGGTCACCAACGCCATCCGCTACGGCGAACCGCCCGTCCAGCTCCGCCTGATCCGCGACGGCGCGCTCATCTGCGAGGTGTCCGACGCCAGTTCCACCTCACCGCATCTGCGCCGGGCGCACGCCTACGACGAGGGCGGCCGCGGACTGCTGCTGGTCGCCCAGCTCACTCAGCGCTGGGGCAGCCGGCAGACGGGCAGCGGCAAGACCATCTGGGCGCAGCAGTCGCTGCCCGGCGGCTGATCACTCGAAGGAGCACCCCGGATTCGGCGCGTCCTCCGAGAACGGGGCGCCGTGCGGCAGCACGTAGAGCACCTCCAGGACGACCGGGATGCTGCCGAGGTTGCGGCCTATGTGCACACGGTCCGGGCCGGACGGCTCCTGGATCGTCGCGCCCTTGCGGTACACGCCGTCGGAGGCGCAGCCGGAGTCGAAGTGGCTGAGGGTGCCCTGCTTCACCACGCCGTACAGCGGACCGTCGTGGTAGTGCCAGCCGGTGCCCTGGCCGGGCGGGATGGTGATCTCGCGCAGGGTGTAGTCGGTGCCGCCGACCGTCCTCTGGGCGAGGGTCCGGGCCGTCACCCCGGGGCCCGGCGGGGTGGCCCCCGCGGTGCCGCAGGTGAGGAACGCGGTGGCGGTCACCACGCCGATGAGGGCGGTGCGGAGTGCGGTGCGCATGCGGGAGCCTCCAGGGTCGCGAGCGGTTACCGCCGCGAACATAGAGGCGTAAGGCGGGTGTTGGGGGCGGAACCAGGTGATCCGGTTGCGGCGCCCGGTGATCCGCACAGGGCGTTCCCGGCCGGCGGCCCGGAGCCGGGTGCGAGGTCCGGCCGGTCACTCCTCGCCGGCGTCGGCGGCGACCTGGGCCAGGGTGCGCCCGGTGCGCACCGAACGGGCCCGGCGCGGATCCGGGGTGCCGTGCCCCGCCGCCCGCGCGGGGCCCTTGCGCACCAGCAGCCAGGACTCCTCCTCGTCCGGGCCGCCGCGGAACCGGGTGAGGGCCCACTCGCCGTGCAGCTTGGCGCCGTGCAGCCGGAACGTGGCGTGCCCATGCTCCAGCGACTCGGCGAAGTCCAGCGGACGCCCCCGGCGGTCGTGGCTGAGCGGCTCGTACGTCCCGTGCTCCCACACGATCACCGTGCCCCCGCCGTACTCGCCCTTCGGGATCACGCCCTCGAAGTCCTCGTACTCCAGCGGATGGTCCTCGGTGGGCACGGCCAGCCGCTTGTCCCCGGGGTCCGTCGACGGCCCCTTGGGGACGGACCAGGACTTCAGCACGTCCCCCACCTGGAGCCGGAAGTCGAAGTGCATCCGGCGGGCGTCGTGGATCTGCACCACGAACCGCGGCCACTCGTCCGCGGCCGCCGCCCCGCCGGACGGCTCGCTGGTCCGTTCGAAGTCGCGCCTGCCGCGGTAGGTCCGCAGCCGGTCCTCCGTCGCCACGTGCGGCTCCCTCCGTCCGTCCGCCTCACGCGCCCCGGGTACCCCGGTACGGGCCTGGTCAGCCCGCCACGCCGTCCAGCTCGGCGACCGCGTCCGCGGGCAGGACCAGCGCGGCGGCGGCGATGTTCTCGCGCAGGTGGTCCGGGGAGGAGGTGCCGGGGATGAGCGCGATGTTCGGCGAGCGGCCGAGCAGCCAGGCGAGGGCGACCTGCTGCGGCGAGGCGCCGAGCCGCGCGGCCACCTTCGACAGCGTGCCGGACTGCAGCGGGGTGAACCCGCCGAGCGGGAAGTACGGCACGAAGGCGATGTTCTCCGCCGCCGTGCGCTCGACCAGGGCGTCGTCCCGCCGGATGGCCAGGTTGTACAGGTTCTGCACGGTGACCACGGGGGCGATTCCCCGCGCCTCCTCCAGTTGCGCCAGGGACACGGCGCTCAGTCCGAGATGCCGGATCAGGCCCTGCCGGCGCAGCTCGGCCAGGGCGCCGAACATCTCGGCCACCGGATCCTCGTTCGGGATGTCCACGTCACCGAGCCGCAGATTGACCACGTCCAGCGTCTCCAGCCCCAGGTGCCGCAGGTTGTCGTACACCTGTGCCTTCAGGTCCGCCGGATGCCGGGACATGATCCAACCGCCGTCCGCGCCGCGCCGCGCGCCGACCTTGGTCACGATGCGCAGGCCGTCCGGGTAGGGGTGCAGCGCCTCCCGGATAAGTTCGTTGACCACGACGGGGCCGTAGAAGTCGGCGGTGTCGATGTGGGTGATGCCCGCCTCCACCGCGGCGCGCAGCACCGCCACGGCCCGGGCCCGGTCCTTCGGCGGGCCGAAGACGTGCGGTCCGGCGAGCTGCATGGCGCCGTAGCCCATGCGGGTCAGGGTCAGACCGTCCGCGGGGGTGACGGTGCCGCCGAGTCGTGCGGTCATGTCGTGCCTCTCGTGCCGTTCGTCGAGCCGCCGGCCGGCGGCTCGTCTCCACCCTGCGCCCGCTGTGCCCCGCACGGCAGTGTCCCCGCGTTCCTGGGAGTGCCAGGACCAGTCACCGCCGCGGGTGCCGCCGTACGGTGGTGTCATGGACGGTACGAACGCGCTCGGCGAGTTCCTGCGCGCCCGCCGGGGTCAGGTCCGGCCGGAGGACGTGGGGCTTCCCGGCTCGGGACCGCGCCGGGTGCCGGGGCTGCGCCGCGAGGAGGTCGCGATGCTCTCCGGCATCAGCTCCGACTACTACCTGCGCCTGGAACAGGGCCGCGACCGCAACCCCTCCGCGCAGGTCCTCCAGGCCATCGCCGAGGTGCTGCGGCTGGACACCGACACCACCTCCTACCTCCTCGGCCTCGCCCAGGACCGGCCCCGCGACACCCGGCCGGGGGCACGCACCGGGCCGGCGCGCCACCGGGAGCAGGTGCCGGAGGGTCTGCTGCACCTCATCGACGGCTGGCCGCGCAACCCCGCCTACATCCAGAACCGCTACACCGACTGCCTCGCCGCCAACGCCCTCGCCACGGCCCTCACCCCCAACTACCGGCCCGGCGTCAACCTGCTGCGGGCCGTCTTCCTCGACCCCGCCGAGCGCGCGCTGCGCCGGGACTGGGACGACCTCACCGAGGAGGGTGTGGCCGCGCTGCGCGCGTACGCCGGGCCCGAGTCCGACGACCCGCGGCTGCGTGACCTGGTCGGCGACCTCTCGCTGCGCAGCGACCGCTTCCGCACGCTCTGGGCCCGGCACGAGGTCCGGCCCCGGCGCGGCCGGCTCAGCAGACTGAGCCACCCGCAGGTCGGCGACCTGGACCTGTACTCGGAGAAGCTGACCGCGGACGGCACCGGCGGCCTCACCCTGGTGGTCTTCCACGCCGATCCCGGCAGCCGCGGCGCCGAACTCCTGGACATCCTCGGCAGCCTCGCCGCGCCCGGCTCGGCCGCCGCCCCGGAACCCGCCGAGGAGCCGTAGCGGAGGAAGGCCGGGAGGCCGTGCCGAAGGGCGCAGGCCGCGTGGGCGCGCGGAGCACGGGCGCGGGAAGTTCGCGGCGCCCGGGGCCCTGGTGTCACGATCGGTCGTGGAGCCGGTTCGGACGACCAACGGAGCGCGCATGACGACGCACAGGGCCACGGCGGAGCACACCGGGCAGGCGGAACGGACCGAGGGCGTCGAGGTGCGCCCGGTCGCCGGGCACATCGGCGCCGAGATCACCGGCGTCGATCTCGCCGGCCCGCTGGACGACGCGGTGGTCGCCCTGATCAGGGAGGCGGTGCTGCGCTGGAAGGTGGTGTTCTTCCGGGGGCAGGAGCTGGACCACGCCGGGCACGTCGCCTTCGCCCGCCGGTTCGGCGAGCCGGTCGTCCTCGGCCGGCGGGGCAGCGCCTCACCGGAGGGCTTCCCCGAGGTGGAGACCACCGCCGACCGGCTGGAGCTGGGCGGACGCTTCGGCATGGAGCACGAGGAGTGGCTGCGGCGGCGCCGGCACACCCTGCTGCGCGGCTGGCACTGCGACCACGGCGCCCGCGTCGACCCGCCCGCCGCGACCATCCTGCGCGCCGAGACCGTGCCGACGTACGGCGGCGACACCACCTGGGCCAATCTGGCCGCCGCCTACGCCGGGCTATCGGCGCCGGTCCGCGCCTTCCTGGACGGGCTGCGCGCCGAGCACCGGCTCGGCGTCGGCTACCAGCCGCGGCCCGGCGACGACGCCTACCTCCGTCACCTGCTGGACCATCAGGTCGCCTCCGTGCACCCCCTGGTGCGGGTGCACCCGGAGACGGGCGAGCGCGTGCTGTACGTCAACGGCTACTACCTGGAGCAGATCACCGACGTCTCCCGACCCGAGAGCGCGGCCCTGCTGGAGATGCTGCTCGAACAGGCGGTGCGCCCCGAGTACACGGTCCGTTTCCGCTGGGAGCCCGGGAGCGTCGCCTTCTGGGACAACCGTGCCACTATCCACCTGGCCCCGAGCGACAACGCCCACCTCGGGTTCCCCCGGATCATGCACCGGGTGATGCTCGCGGGCGACGTCCCGGTGGGCGTGGACGGCAGGCCGTCCGAGCCGGTCACCGGCACGGAGGCGGGCCGCTGGTGAGCCGGGAGGCAGGCACCCGGCCCGGCGCCGGCCCCCCGTGGCTCATATCAGCGGGATCGTGACCTCGTCCTCGACCGGCGGATCCAGTTCCTGGGCGCGGTTGCCGGTCGCGGCGAAGCAGCGCAGCCGCACCGCCTCCGGGGTGACGTCCAGGCGCAGGAAGGACTTGAAGAACGGCGGGCTGTAGGTGACCGAACCCGGCGAGAAGAGCTGGGTGTAGAGCTTGCGGACGGGCAGCCGGAACCGGGAGGTCCGGTCGGGGCGGCGGCCCGCGCCCAGCAGGCTCGCGACCAGCCGGACCCGCCGGGTGATCCTGACGTCCGGACCGGGCGCCCGGCCGGGCTCGATACCGAGACGTTGGGCCACGACCGCCGTCGCCTCGTCCTCGGTGAGGGTGAAGAAGCGGCGCAGCCGCAGCCGCCGGGCGTACACCCGGCTGTAGAAGGCCAGCGAGTCTCCGCGCAGCGGATAGCAGCGGAACTCCCGCTCGGTGACATCGGCGACGGACACCCGGGGGATGGTGTGCGTGGCGTGCATGAACGCGCCACCACCGCCCGAGACCACGTACTGGACGGTGCGGCCGTCCACATCGACCGGATAGCGCTGGTAGTTGTGGATGTCGCCGCCGATCGCGGCCACGTAGTGGTGCTCCGGGTCGCGCACGATGTCGTCGACCGTGCCGCCGCCCTCGACGGCGCAGGGGTGGTGCTCGCCGTCCACGTACAGCGGGGATCCGGTGATCAGGATCTTGGACTTCGGCCCCCGGGACACCTCCCGCAGCCACGCGCCCTGCTCGGCGTCGATCGTGCCGAGCAGTCCGGTGTCGATGCCGACGATCCGCACCGGTCCGGCGTCGATCGCCCAGTAGGGTCCCGGCTGCACGGCCCGCTGCTCCGGCGCCGAGCGCAACGCCCGTGCCCCGGACAGGTTTTGGCCGTCCACCGGGCGCGCCCGGTGCCACAGCAGGGTGCGCCACCAGGCGCGGGTGAGCGGGCGGGGCCGCGGCTCGGGTGCGGGCGGGGGAGCGTCGGCGCAGAAGACCCGCATGAACGCGCCGAGGTCCTCGTACCAGTCGTGGTTGCCCGGTACGGCGTAGATGGGCGCGGGATAGTCCTGGTACGGCCGGAAGAACTTGGTGCCGTAGTCGTCCGCGCTGCCGACGGGGTAGATGACATCGCTCGCGATCACCGCGAACTCCGTGTCCCGGCCCGCCTTCAGGAAGCCGGGCACGGTGGCGTACTGGGAGGCGCCGCCCTCGCCGGTGTCCCCGACGACCATGAAGGAGAAGCGGTCCGGCACGTCCCGCCGCACCACCTTGTCCGCCGGCGCCCCGGCCGCCGCCCGCCCGGCCGCCAGGCGGCTGCGGGTACGGCCGGTCGGGTCACCGAACCATGACGCGAGCACCCCGTTGCGGGCGGCCCACAGGACCCTCGGATTCAGCCAGGACAGCTTTTCCACGTGGACGGGCATCAGCCGCTGGTAGAGGCCGGGTTCGGAGGGGCCCCAGCCGGCGCCCCGGGCGGTATCGCGTGAGGATTCAGACACGCGAGCACGGTAACAACGGTCCTGTGAACGCCCGAAGGGTGGGACCTGGTGTCAAGTGCTGGTAAAATAAGGCAACTTCGCGGTTCGGTGTTGCCGAGGCCGTGTTCACCGGGCCCCGCGCCGCACGGTGCGCCGGCCCGGCGCGGCGAGAGCGTCCGAGCCCGCCCGGCCGTCGCCGGGGCAGGGTAGGGAAAACCCTCGAATTGCCTCTGACGCTGCTGACATGCGCGAGTCAAGACTGTCATTCTCCCCCAGCACGCAGTCGGTTTCGCGAGCAAGCACCATGCTCCCCACACAGTTCAGCTCGTCCCGGACAGCACACCCGTCTGCCCGGGTCTTCACCGGCCGCTACCCGGCGGCCGCAGCAGGAGGAAATCGAGTGAGTCGTCTTCCCCACAGACGGGCCATGGCCGGAGCCGCACTGGTCTCCACCGCGGCCTTCCTCGCCGTCGGCATCCAGTCGGTGCCGGCCGCCGCCAAGCCCTCGGCTCCCCACGCCGGCCACCTGCGCACCGGCGGCCTGGAGGCCAAGCTCTCCCCGGCCCAGCACGCCAAGCTGCTCAAGAGCGCCCAGCAAGGGACCGCCACGACCGCCCGCTCCCTCGGCCTCGGCGCCAAGGAGAAGCTGGTCGTCAAGGATGTCGTCAAGGACAACGACGGTACCCTGCACACCCGTTACGAGCGCACCTACGCCGGGCTCCCCGTCCTCGGCGGCGACGTCGTGGTGCACACCCCGCCGGCCTCCGTGGCCAAGGGCACGGTGAGTGCGACCTTCAACAACAAGCGCACCATGAAGGTCGCCTCCACCACCGCGACCTTCGCCAAGGGCGCCGCCGAGACCAAGGCCCTGAAGGCGGCGAAGGCCCTCGACGCGAAGAAGGCCACCACCGACAGCGCCCGCAAGGTGATCTGGGCCGGCGACGGCACCCCGAAGCTCGCCTGGGAGACGGTGATCGGCGGCCTCCAGGACGACGGTACGCCCAGCGCGCTGCACGTCATCACCGACGCCACCACCGGCAAGGAGCTGCACCGCTACCAGGCCATCCAGACCGGTACCGGCAACACCCAGTACAGCGGCTCGGTCAGCCTCAGCACCACGCTGTCCGGCTCGACGTACCAGCTCTACGACACCACGCGCGGCGGCCACAAGACGTACTCCCTCAACGGGGGAACCTCCGGCACCGGCACGCTGATGACGGACTCGGACGACGTCTGGGGCACCGGGTCGGGTTCCAACACCCAGACCGCCGGCGCCGACGCCGCCTACGGCGCCCAGGAGACCTGGGACTTCTACAAGAACACCTTCGGCCGCAGCGGCATCCGCAACGACGGTGTCGCCGCCTACAGCCGGGTCCACTACAGCAGCGCCTACGTCAACGCGTTCTGGGACGACAGCTGCTTCTGCATGACCTACGGCGACGGCACGTCCAACACCCACGCGCTGACGTCGCTCGACGTGGCCGGCCACGAGATGAGCCACGGTGTCACCTCCAACACCGCGGGCCTCGACTACAGCGGCGAGTCCGGCGGCCTGAACGAGGCGACCTCCGACATCTTCGGCACCGGAGTGGAGTTCTACGCCAACAACTCCACCGACGTCGGTGACTACCTCATCGGCGAGAAGATCAACATCAACGGCGACGGCTCGCCGCTGCGGTACATGGACAAGCCGAGCAAGGACGGCGGCTCCGCCGACAGCTGGTACTCCGGCGTGGGCAACCTGGACGTCCACTACTCCTCGGGCCCCGCGAACCACATGTTCTACCTGCTGTCCGAGGGCAGCGGCAGCAAGGTCATCAACGGGGTCACCTACAACAGCCCGACCTCGGACGGCGTCGCCGTCGCCGGTATCGGCCGCGCCAAGGCGCTGCAGATCTGGTACAAGGCGCTGACGACCTACATGACGTCGAGCACCAACTACGCCGGTGCCCGCACCGCCGCCCTGAACGCGGCCGCCTCGCTGTACGGCACCAACTCCGCCGAGTACGCCGGGGTGGGCAACGCCTTCGCCGGTATCAACGTCGGCAGCCACATCAACCCGCCGAGCAGCGGCGTGACGGTCACCAACCCGGGCAGCCAGAGCGCCACCGTCGGCACGGCGGTCAGCCTGCAGGTCCAGGCGAGCAGCACCAACAGCGGTGCCCTCACCTACAGCGCCACCGGTCTGCCGGCCGGCCTGTCGATCAACAGCTCGACCGGCCTGATCTCCGGTACGCCCACCACCGCCGGCTCCTCCAGCACCACGGTGACGGTGAAGGACTCCACCGGCGCGACCGGCACCACGACCTTCGGCTGGACCGTCAGCACCACCGGCGGCGGCTGCTCCGCGTCCCAGCTGCTGGCCAACCCGGGCTTCGAGTCGGGCAGCACCGGCTGGACGGCGACGAGTGGTGCGATCACCACCGACACCGGTGAGGCCGCGCACAGCGGCTCGTACAAGGCCTGGCTCGACGGCTACGGCTCCTCGCACACCGACACCGTGTCCCAGTCGGTGACGATCCCCGCGGGCTGCAAGGCGACCCTGACCTTCTACCTGCACATCGACACCTCGGAGAGCGGCACCACCGCGTACGACAAGCTGACGGTGACCGCCGGTTCGAAGACCCTGGCCACCTACTCGAACGCCAACGCGGCCTCCGGGTACAGCCAGAAGTCCTTCGACCTGTCCTCGCTGGCGGGCCAGACCGTCACGCTGAAGTTCAACGGCGTGGAGGACTCCTCCCTGCAGACCAGCTTCGTCGTGGACGACACCGCCCTGACGACCGGCTGATCACAGCGCGAAGCGGTCCCGCACCCCGGAGCTCCTCCGGGGTGCGGGACCGTCTCATGTCTCAGCTCAGCGGACCCAGCGTCAGATACGCCTGCTGCGGGCCGCCGTCGTGCACCAGCGACTCCTGGTTGCCGACGTCGTCGAAGGCGAAGGCGTACGCCTTGCCGTCGGCCATCTGGGAGTGGACGGCACGCGCGTAGTGGTTGGTCACGCCGTCCTTGTAGAAGTTCGCCGCCGAGGTGTCGGGCTGGTTGGGGTTGCTCAGCAGCGTGGAGCGGTTGAAACCGGCGCACAGCGTACGGGAGATGGGGCCCCGCACGTTGTCGTTGGGCGCGTCCAGCAGCTTGTGGCAGCCGAAGATGCTGGAGGCGTCCGGCTTCTGGAAGCTGGTGACCACCGCGCCGGAGGAGTTGGTGAAGTTCATGACGTTCCCCGACACCCGGCCGAAGTACTTGGTGTTCGGCTGGTCGGTGAAGGGTGTGACGGTCAGGGTCGACGTCGAGTACTTCTGCCACACCCGGTTGACGTAGTCGTCCATGACGTTCGCCGGCAGGGCCCCGGTCTCCACCCCGTACAGCGGGGAGAGCGCGCGCAGCACGGTGCCGTCGGAACGCGTCTGGACCAGGCCGGACCAGCCGCCCGACTGGCCGCGCAGGGTGTTGAACACCGCGTTGTAGCCACCGGACTTCAGGTGGCCGGTGGTGCTCACGCTGCCGTCCGCGCGCTGCACTCCGACCGCGTACGGCGCCGAGAACATGTCCACCTGGGTGCTGTTGAGCCACAGACCGGAGTCGTTCAGCGTGTACTCCGACCAGTTGAACAGGATGTTCCGGTTGGGGTCGGAGGGGTTCTGCACGGCCGGCTGCACCAGGCCGCCGGTGGTCAGCCGGAAGTCCAGCTTCTGGCCGTAGGAGAAGTAGATCCGGCCGGAGAACTTGGGTATCCGGATCGTCTTCGACTGCCCCGGGGCCGGGCCGGCGATCGCCGCGTCCGGTGCCGGGGTCGGCGGATTGCCGCCCGCGGGCCAGGCGTGGAAGGCGCCGCTCTCGTCGGCCCAGCCCTGCCGTCCCGAGGACAGCTGGGTGCCGAGGTCGTACACGTACACGGGCTCGGAACGGCCCGAGTTGTTGGTGATCTTCAGGGGGATGGTGTCCGCGACGGCGGCGCCCGCGCGGTCCGGCGTGCCGAGCGCGAGCACACCGCCCACCAGGGCCGCCGCGGCCGCCAGGGGCAGCACGGGACGCGTGTGACTGGGGAGCACTCTCCACCTCCGTGTGGGGTCGGGGTGGTACGGATATTGGTCCGTACCTGTTCTGAGAGCGCTCTCAGCGTTGCGGCCGATCACGTGCATGTCAATGATTCGGACAAGATCCGGGTGGCGTCCGCGCCGGGGCGGACGCCACGGCGAACCTCAGAAGGCGCGTTCGAGCAGCGCGAGAAGGGCGGCCCAGTGCCGTTCGTCGGCCTCCCGGTCGTAGGCGGTGGTGTCCGTCTGCGTGTACCCGTGCCCGGCCCCCGGATAGACCTCGGAGGTGTGCCGTACGCCGGCGGCGGTGAGCGCGTCCGCCAGGCGCCGGATCTGCTCCTCGGGCATGGACCGGTCCTGGTCGGCGTGGCCGAAGTACAGCTCGGCGGTGATCTGCCCGGCGCCCAGGTGCGGGCTGTCCGGGGCGTCGGTGGCGAGCCGCCCGCCGTGGAAGCCGGCCGCGGCCGCGACCCGGTCCGGGTGGGTGGCCGCCGTCCGCAGGGCCAGCCGGGCGCCCATGCAGTAGCCCGTCAGCGCCACCGGGCCGTCGGTGACCAGGGGACTGCCCGCGAGCCAGTCCAGGTAGGCGTCCGCGTCCCGCCGGGTCTGGTCCGGGGTGAGGGAGGCCATGACCGGGCCGATCCGCTCCCAGATGGTCGGGTCGGCCGACGTGTCGATGAACTCCGGGACCTCCCCGATCGGGGTACGGCCGTGCCGGTAGAAGACGTTGGGCACCAGCACCGTGTAGCCGGCGGCCGCGAGCCGGTCGGCCATCGAGCGCAGTCGCGGGCGCAGCCCGTACGCGTCCTGGTAGAGGAGGACTCCCGGCCGCGGCCGCCCGTCGGCGGGATGGGCGAGATAGGCGTCGGCGACGCCGTCCGCGGTCGGAATGTCTACGTCGGTTCCCCGTACGCCGGTCATGATGTGGAGCCTCCCGGGTGGATCGGCCGAGGGGGACACAGGTGCCCTGTCGGCCCCGGCGTCGGACTCCCGGCTGCCCCGCGACGCCATGCGCGCACGCTCGCCGCACCGGGGCCCCGACCCAAGTACGTCCAGTACGAGGGTCACGGCCCGGCACTCCCCCCAGCCTCCGGCCGCGGGGCCCTCAGGGTGCGCACCTGACACCGCGAGGCCCGCCCTCCGGTTGGACGACGGGAGCCCGACGACAGGGCCGAGCCCTCGCGTGCACGGCTCATGCTGCCACGCAAGATCCACGGGGCCGGGACGGCCTGCCCGTCACTCGAAGCGTGCCGTGTCCCCGGCGCCCCGCCGGACGATCTCGGCCTCACCGCCGGAGAAGTCCACCACCGTGGTCGGCTCGGTGCCGCAGTCCCCGGAGTCGACCACCGCGTCCACCACGTGGTCGAGCCGGTCCTTGATCTCCCAGCCCTGGGTCATCGGCTCCTCCTCGTCCGGCAGCAGCAGGGTGCTGGACAGCAGTGGCTCGCCCAGTTCGGCCAGCAGGGTCTGGGTGACCACGTGGTCGGGGATGCGCACGCCCACCGTCTTCTTCTTCGGGTGCAGCAGCTTGCGCGGCACCTCGCGGGTCGCCGGGAGGATGAAGGTGTAGCTGCCCGGGGTCGACGCCTTGATGGCCCGGAACACGTCGTTGTCGACGCGTACGAACTGGCCGAGCTGCGCGAAGTCCCGGCACATGAGCGTGAAGTGGTGCCGGTCGTCCAGATGGCGGATCGAACGGATCCGGTCCATGCCGTCCCGGCTGCCGATCTGGCAGCCCAGCGCGTAGCAGGAGTCGGTCGGGTATGCGATGAGTGCCCCGGAGCGCACCGCGTCGACGATCTGGCCCATGCTGCGCGGTTGCGGGTTCTCGGGGTGCACGTCGAAGTACTTCGCCATCCGCCGAGCTTAATGCCCTTCCCGGGGCACCGCGGACGCGGCCGGGCCGCGCCCGCCGTGACGGACGTACCTCCCGCCGGTCTGACATAGGTATGAAGTCATACCTATCCTTTCTGTCATGCCCGGACCCAGCGCACCGGCGATGGGCGTCGCCCCCGTCTCCGGCGGCATGCCGGACTCGTTGCGGGCGGCCGTGGTGGCGGGCAGCGACCGGGCGTTCATGAACGGGCTGCACGCGTCCGCCGTGGTCACCGGTGTGCTCTGCCTGCTGGGCGGCCTCCTCGCGGCGGCCGGGATGCGACCGCGCCGGACGCGGACACCGGCGAACGGACCTCCGCAAGCCACTGACGGGCCCGCACCGGAAGCCCCCGGAAATTCGCCTGGTGTAGGACGTGAGTCAGGGGGCATCCGAGGGATGAGCCGCCCGGGGCCTCCCCCCGCCACCGGGCTGCGGCGCCTCCGCCGGCGGTCCAACCCCCCCGGACCGCCGGCGGAGCCATGTCAACGGGCACGGCCGACGGCGCGAAGCGGTGAATCGGGTAACGTCCACATCCGAAACCCGAGGTCAGCGCGAGAACGAGGAGGGGCACGACGTGGCCGGCCGAGCCGACGAGGGCCCCCGCGCCGAGGAGCCGTACGCCACCGACTGGGCCGAGCAACTGCTCGACCATCTGCGCCCCGCGGCCCGCGACCCGCACCGGGTGGCCACCTGGCTGGGAAAGGCACTGCGGGCGACCGTGTGCCTCCAGGACGCACACGGCGGCCTCCTCGCGGGCGAGCCGACGCCGCTCGACGCCGCTGTGCTCGCCGACATGGGCGGCGGCCGGATCTCCTCCGCCGCCCTGGACGACGGCGGGCGCCACGTCCGCATGGTCGCGGTACGGCACCGTGACCAGGGCACGGGCGCCGTGCTGGCCGTGGTCCGCGGTGAACCCTTCGACCGGCGCGCCGCCGAGCTCGTGAACCGCGCCGCCGGCGTGCTCGAACTCCTGCTGCGCCACCGGGAGCTGACCCACGCCGGGCGCCGGCTGCGCCGGGCCGCGGCCGACCTGCGGCTCGCCATCCTGCAGTTGCTGATGGTGGAGGACATCGTCTCCGCCCGCAGGGTCGCCGCGGGTTTGTGGCCGGGCCTGCTCGAGGGGGACACCGCCCGGGTGTACGTGGTCGAGAGCGCCCCCGCCGAGCGGGACGCGCTGGCCGATGCCTGCGCCGACGCCACCGACGGCCAGGCGCTCGTCGTGCGCTGCCCCGCGATGGACGGCCATGTCATCGTCGTCAGCCCCGAGCCCACGGCGGGGCAGCGGCTGCGGTCCCTGATCGACGGCCGGTCCGGCGTCTTCCTCGGCGGCAGCCTGCGCCAGCGCCTCGCCCGCACCGCCACCGCCTACGGCCAGGCCGTCAGCGCCCTCGCCGTCGCCCGCTTCCGCCCGGACCGGACGGCCGTCTACGCCGAACGCACCCACCCCGAGCGCCTCATGGACCCGGCCGCGCTGCACGCCTGGTCCGCCGGAGTGCTGCGCCCCCTCGACGGCCTGCCCCACCACACCCGCGCCGAACTCCTCGCCACCACCCGTCTCGGCCTGGAGTTCACCGCCGTGAGCGCGGCCAAGGTGCTCGGCGTCAGCCGCAACACCGTCCGCGCTCGCATGGACCGCGTCGAGACGCTGATCGGCACGGACTTCTCCGGCCTCACCACCCGAGCCGCCGTCCGGCTCGCGCTCAACTCCGAGGCGGCGCGCGGCCCGTACGACCCCGGCGGCACGGCACCGGGCCCGTCGTCCGGCGTCCGGCTCGGCGACCTGCTCGCCCCGCCCGCGCTGCGCGGCTGGGCCGGGGGCCTCCTCGGCCGCCTGGACGGCGACGGCCGCGATCTGCGCCGCACCCTGCGTGCCTGGCTCGCCGCCGACGCCAACGCCGAGCGCGCGGCACGGGAGCTGGGCGTCCACGCCCAGACCGTGCGCGAGCACGTCCGGGCCGCCGAACCCGTGCTGGAGCGCCAGTTGCTGGCCGGCGGGAGCGATCTGTACGAGGTCGTCCTCGCCCACCTGGCCACCGGCGCCCTCACCGTCCCCGGCCTCCGCGGGGCGAACCGGGGCCAACCGGACTCGGCTGTGCACGAGTGAGTCCCCGGCGCCGCCGGAAGGGCACGGGCGCGGTACCCCTCGCCGTGTCCCGCGCGTAACGTCGGCCGTCCGCGGGGCACGACCGGCACGGGGGACCGGTCGGGGCCCCGCCCCCTTCTTGGCTGCCCGGCTCGACCGGTCTCACCTCGCGGCGGGTTCGGCCGGCAGGTCGAAGACATGGCCGGGGGAGATGATCTTCGTGATCGCCTGCCCGAACAGGGTGCTCGGTTCCTGGTCGTCGTGGCCGATGTCGGTGTTGAGGGCCACCACGAGGGTCGTCCGTGCCTCGGGCAGGTAGACGGTCAGGGTCTCGTAGCCCGGCAGCGAGCCGTTGTGGCCGATCCATCCCTGCACATCGAAGATCCCCAGCCCGTACCCGGCGCCCGGGATCGGCGTGGGCGGTGTGACGAGCCGCTGCGCTTGCGTGGCCGGGCTGATCATCCGCCGGCCGTCCGGGAAGCGGCCGGTCGCCACCGTGGGCGCCCAGGTCCGCAGATCCCCCAGGGTGGAGATCATGGCGCCGGCCGCCCACCCCCACGACGGGTTCCAGTCGGCCGTGCCCTGCACCTTGCCGTCGGCCGTCTGGTCCGTGTAACCCTGCGGGTGCGGGGAGGGGAACTCGGCGCCGGACGGGAACGAGGTGTCCTTCATCCCGGCCGGGACGAGGATGTGCCCACGGATGTAGTCCCCGAGGCCCTGACCGCTCTGCTTCTCGACGACCAGGCCGAGCAGGATGAGATTGGTGTTGCTGTAGTAGAACTTCTGCCCCGGCGGGAACAACACCGGGTGCTTGAAGGCGTAGCCGAGCAACTGCTGGGGCGTGAAAGGGCGTTGCGGATCGGATGTGAGCGCCTTGAAGAAGCCGTCGTCCTCGGAGTAGTTGAACAGCCCGCTGCGCATCCCGGCCAGTTCGCGCAGGGTGATCCGGTCCCCGTTCGGCACCCCGTCGACGTACTTGCCGATCGGGTCGTCCAGGCCGGCCTTACCCTCGTCCACCAGTTGCAGCAGCGCCGTCACGGTGAACGTCTTGGTCTCGCTGCCGATCCGGACGTACATGTCCGGCGCCATCTTCCGGCCGTCGCTCTTGTCGGCCACGCCGAAGGAACGGACGTAACTGCCGCGGTCCGGCGTCCAGACGCCGACGGTCACGCCGGGCACGTTCGCCGTACGCATCACCTGCCGCACGGCGGCGTCGAGTTGACGGGTCACATCCGGGGTGAGGGCGCGGACGGCGTTCGGTCCGGAGGGGGCCGGGCTCGGCGAGCCGGTGGCGGACGCGGCGGGTACGGCGGTCTGCGCCGCCCCGGCGGGAGCGCCGGTGAGCGGTACCGTCAGTGTCCCCACCACGACGGTGACCGCGGCCCCCCTGCGCAGGCGTGCGAGCGAATGCGACATGGGCGACTCCAACCACATGAGAGCCGGACGTGCGGTGGGCGAGACGTCGGAGCCCTGCCTGCTCAGCATAGGGGCGCCGACCGCACCCCGCCCGTCGGCCGGGCGGCGGCGTCGCGGTCGCCCGCCCCCGCCCAACTCGTGGCGGAGCGGCGGTCTTCGGGACGGTCCGTCAACGCCCGCACAGGGGAGCCGTGACCGCCAGCATGCCGTTGGCCTGCCGCAGCGCCGTCTCCAGGGTGCCGGGCGTGTGCAGCGCGCCGGTGCCGTCCGGTGGGACCAGCCACTCCAGGGAGCGGGCGGGCCGGTACGGCGGCGGCACGGCGACCCAGGATCCCTTGGTCGCGTACCGCAGGCCGGCGCCGACCCAGCCGCCGGCCGGGTCGGGCGGCAGGAAGAACCCGACCCGTCCCGCGGTGGTGTCCACCAGGGTCGGGCCGGGCACGGGCAGTGCGGGCCGCCACAGCAGGTCCAGGGTGAGCAGACCGAGCCGGTCGGGCACGCTCAGCACGTCCCAGAAGCGGCCCGCCTCCAGGACCGAGATGCCGTCGCCGTGGTCCCACTCCCGCTTGCAGGCCCGCGGATCGGCCGCCGCGGCGGCGAGCCACTCCACGCCCCGTGTCCACATCGCGTTCGTCATGCACTGCTCCGGGTGATTCGCTCGTCCGCCCGCGGCGCGGGAAACGGTCATGACCGGGCACTCGGTGCACGCGCACGCCAACCCGGCATATGCATGTTGGTAGATATTTCTATCTGGCGGAAGGGGTGGCGCAGCCTGGCGTTTGAGGGGCGAGATCGGCACCCCTGTGTCCATTGGCCGAGCCGCAGTCGAATCGATCGCAGTGACAATCGATTCGAGTGTCAGATCTTGCTCATGTCATCGGTCCAGTCGTACGCTCCCGCTGTTCCGTCGCCCAGCACGTACCGAGGTACTCCATGGACCGCAAGCGTCTGCACGCCCTCCTGGCCCGCGAGAGCGCCGAGGCCGAACGCCGCAACCCGCGCTCCAGGGCGGCCTATGCCAGAGCCGACCACCTCTTCGGCCGGGTGCCGATGACCTGGATGAACAAGACCGCCGGCTCCTTCCCCCGCTACCTCGCGGGGGCACGCGGCGCCCGGGTCACCGACGTGGACGGGCACGAGTACATCGACTTCTGCCTCGGTGACACGGGCGCGATGGCCGGTCACTCGCCGGCCCCGGTGACCGAGGCGGTCCAGCACCGGTACGCGACGCTGGGCGGGGCCACCGCCATGCTGCCCACCGAGGACGCCGAGTGGGTCGGCGCCGAGCTGACCCGGCGCTTCGGCCTGGCCCGCTGGAGCTTCTCGCTGACCGCGACCGACGCCAACCGGTGGGCGATCCGGCTCGCCCGGGCCGTCACCGGCCGCCCGAAGATCCTGTTCAACAGCTACTGCTACCACGGCAGCGTCGACGAGTCGCTGATCGTCGTCGGTCCCGACGGCCGGGGCGCGGACCGCCCCGGCAATGTCGGCGCCCCGTGCGACGTCACCCTGACCAGCCGGGTCGCCGAGTTCAACGACCTCGCCGGGCTGGAAAGCGAGCTGGCCCACGGCGACGTCGCCGCCGTGCTCATGGAACCCGCGCTCACCAACATCGGCATCGTGCTGCCCGAGCCCGGCTATCTCGCCGGCGTCCGCGAACTGACCCGGCGGTACGGCGTGCTGCTGATCAACGACGAGACCCACACCTTCTCCGCCGGACCCGGCGGCTGCACGGCCGCCTGGGACCTCGACGCCGACCTGCTGACCATCGGCAAGGCGATCGGCGGCGGCATCCCGGCCGGCGCGTACGGCCTGTCCGCCGAACTGGCCGAGCGGCTGCTGGGCCGCGACGACCTGGACCTCGTGGACATGGGCGGCGTCGGCGGCACCCTCGCCGGGAACGCCCTGTCGGTCGCCGCGACCCGCGCCACCCTGGAGCACGTGCTCACCGACGAGGCCTTCGCCCGCATGACGGGGCTCTCGGAACGCTTCGAGGCGGGCGTCCGGGCCGGCATCGAGGCCCACCGGCTGCCCTGGTCCGTCAGCCGGCTCGGCGCCCGCACCGAGTACCGTTTCACCTCCCCGGCGCCCCGCACCGGCACCGAGTCCGCGGCCGCGGCCGACCCGGAGCTGGAGGACTTCCTGCACCTCTACCTCGCCAACCGGGGCATCCTGCTGACCCCGTTCCACAACATGGCGCTGATGTGCCCCGACACCACCGAGCAGGACGTCGACACCCACACCGAGGTCTTCGCCGCGGCCCTGGCCGAACTGGCGGAGTGAGAGAGGACGGCCGGCACAGATGGACGAGATCGACCGCGCCATCCTGCGCGAGCTGCAGACCGACGGCCGCATCGCCTACGCCGACCTCGGCCCCAGGGTCGGCCTGTCCGCGTCGGCGGCCCGGCAGCGACTGCAGCGCCTGCTGGACTCGAAGGCCGTCCAGGTCGTCGGCGTCACCGACCCGATGGCCATGGGCGGGCAGGCCATGGCCCTGCTCGGCATCGGCGTCGAAGGCGACCCGCGCACCGTCGCCGACGCGCTCGCCGCACGCCCCGAGGTGGTCTACTCGGTGCTCACCGCCGGCGGCTTCGACCTGTTCGCGGAGGTGGTCGCGCCGGGTCCCAAGGACCTGCTGGACTTCGTCAACGACGTGGTCCGGCCGATCGAGGGCGTCCGGGAGATCCAGTCCTTCCCGTACTTCGGGATCCACACCCACCGGTTCCTCTGGGACGTGGGCTGACCGGTGTGACACGTCGCCGGACACCGGGGCGCCGGTCAGGCGACCGGTGGCCGGGGGGCGAGCACCAGCATGGTGGCGTCGTCGCGGACCTCGTAGCTGAGCCGCGCCAGGTCCGCCCACACCGCGCCGGGCAGCTCGGCCGGGCCGGCGGTGGCCAGGTGGGCGAGCCGCTCGGGCAGCGGATAGAAGGCGCCGGCGGCGTTCCGCGCCTCCCAGACCCCGTCCGAGGCCAGCAGCAGCCGGTCGCCCGGGGCGAGGGCGAGCGTGACCTCCTTCGGCGGATCGAGACCGACCAGCCCGATGCCCAACGGCGGACCCGGGGCCACGGTCGCCTCGCGGGCCTGCCCCTCGTGCAGCAGCACGGGCGGCGGATGACCGCAGGCCACCACCCGCACCGCGCCGGCGTCGCCGGTGAACTCCAGCAGCACGGCGGTGGCGAACAGCTCCGTCTGCCCGTCGCCGGCCGCGTCCACCCCGAGTCTTCGGTCCATCCGGGCCGCGACCGCCTCCAGGTCCGGCTGGTCGAGGGCCGCCTCACGGAACGCGCCCAGCAGCGACACCACCGTCGCCATCGCCGCCAGGCCGTGCCCCCGCACGTCACCCATCACCGCGCGGACACCGCCGGGTCCGTCCCGCACGTCGAAGAAGTCGCCGCCCACCAGCGTCCCGTCCTGCGCGGCCCGGTAGAAGCCGGCGCAGCCGATCGGCCCGACCCGCTCCGGCAGCGGTGGCATCACCGCCCGCTGCACGGCCTCCCCGATCGCCCGCTCCACGACCAGCTGGGCGTCCCGGTGACTGCGCACGTATGACACGAACACACTCAGCAGGGCGACGAACACGATGGTCAGCAGGTCGGTGTTGCCGGGGCGGTTGAGATGCGTGGCCGGCACGTTCAGCACCACGACGACCGCGCCGCCGAGCGCGGCCGTCGCCCAGGGCCCGTACGACAGGACCGCGAGCGGCGGGATCGCGCCCAGCAGGAATCCGAGATCACGCGCCTCCGGGGTGACGAAGGTGGCCGCGGTCACCGCCACGAGCAGCACCACCGGCAGCACCCGCACCCACCGCGGCGGCGGCGCCCCCCGCAGCCAGCCGCGATCCTCCACATCCCGACGCGACGCCCCGCCGCGCACCCAAGTCACACTCCCACGCTACGCCGCCCCCGGACCCCTCACCTCCCTCCGCCGCCCCTCCGGATGGGGGCCCTGGGGGCCCGGGCGGTCCGGCGGGGGAGCCCTGGGGGCCTGGGCGTGTGCCACGAAGCCCTCGGCTTTCATTGCTCGCGCGTCGGGCCCGCGCGAGGCGGACCCGGCCGGGCCACTCGGCGTCCCCCGACCGGTGAGCTCCCCGAGCGGCCGGTGGCCCTTCCGCGGTCGTGTGCCCGGCCGTACAGGGGTCGGCGCCCGGCGGGGAGCCTTTGGCGGTGCGTGTCGGCTGGGGCCGCGCGTTGGGCCGGTCGGTCCGGCGGCCCGGTGTGTCGTCCCGGCTGTCTCGCCCGCCGTCTGCGCGGCCGCCGGGCCCGACCGGCTTCCGCCCGGCCGGGGGGCCGCCGACCGGGGGGCCGCCTTGGGATGTGCGCCTGGCGGGGGAAGGACCCGGGTCCCGTCGCCCGGCGGGCCCTCGGCGTGGGCGTGTCCACCGGGTGGGAACGTCTTGCCGTCCGGTGGCCCGTTCCGGGCCGTGCGCCCGGACGGTTCCGCCCCCCCCGTGCTCTGCCCGGCGCCGGGGTGCCGGGGCCGGGGAGCCTTCGCGGGCCACCACTCGGAGATCCGCTGCGCCCCCGCCGGTCGGCCCACGACGGGCCCGCCCCGCGGTGGGCGGGCCACCGGGCGCGGAGCGCGATGACCGGTCGGACTAGTCGGCCACCGTGTGCCCGGCCAAGCGGGCCTCGGCCGTGGAGAGGATCTCGGTGATGCGGAGGCCGAAGGTGGCGTCGCAGGGGTGGGGGCGGCCGGTGCGGGCCGCGGTCAGGAGGGCGTCGGCGGCGCGGGTGAGGGCGGGAACCGCGCCCTCGGAGCTCCTCGGCAGCACGGCCGTCCCGGCCTCGCCGCGCAGCTCGAGGTCGGCCCCGGCCGCCGCCGGCGGGGCCGTCAGGCTCAGGGTGAGCGTGCTCGACGCGCCGGTGGCGTGGTCGAGGACCAGGTGCACGGTGTCGGCGGGGCCGTGCGTCGCGGCCGCCACCGCCCGGACATCGCCGAGCACCGGCAGCAGCAGGGAGAGCGCGTGCGGTCCCACGTCCCACAGCGCGCCCTTCTCCCGCCGCCAGGGGGAGTGCGCGAACGGGCTGTCACTGGTGAACACCGCCCCCAGCCACTGCGCCCGCGCCGTGAACCAGCCCGCAACGGCGGCCTGTTCCTCGATCCACGCCTCCGGCTCCTTCTGGAAGCGGGTGGTGAAGAACACCACGGAGGCCACCTGGGCCCGCTCCACCGCCTCGACGACGGCCCGCCCCTCGGCCACCCCCGCCGCCAGCGGCTTGTCCAGCAGCAGATGACGGCCCGCCCGCGCGGCCCGCACCGCCAACTCCGCCTGCACGGACGGCGGCACCGCCATCGCGACCGCGTCCACGTCGGCGAGGAGCGCGTCCACGTCGTCGTACGCCCGTACCCCGTACCGCGCCGCCAGCTCGGCGGCCGCGTCCGGGCGGCGGCCCCACACCCCGGTGAAGTCCAGGCCGGGGTGCCCGGCGAGGGCGGGGGCGTGGGCCGCCTGGGCCCACGGGCCCGTTCCCAGCAGTGCGATGCGCATGTCGTCTTCCTTTCTCCGGACCGGACTCGACGGCGTCACGGCGCCGCGTCCCGGTCGCCGCCCGCGTCCGGCACCGCCGCCTCGCCGTCGCCCGCCAGCCACCGTGCGATGGTCTCGGCGATCGGCTGCCCGGTGTCCATCTCCACGAAGCCGAACTGGCCCGACTGGTTGCACTCCAGGAACCACCAGATCCCGTCCGCGTCCTCTGCGAAGTCGAAGGCACCGTAGGCGAGTTCGGCGTCCTTCATGTAGCGGTGGACGGCCTCGGCGACGCGTGCCGGCACCTCCGCCGGGAGCCAGGGCGAGACCGACGGCGCGAAGCGCACGTCCACGTCGTCGGGGTGGCCGTCCGGATCGGCCGGCTTGCGTGCGGCCAGCAGCCGGTCGCCGACGACGGTGAGCCGGATGTCGGCCCGCTTCGGTATCCGCCGCTGCAGCAGGGTCGGGCCGAAGGCGACGGCGGTGAAGTCCGCGTCCGGCGCGACCCGGCTGGTGGGCACCGCGCGCGGCGGCTCCTGCGGATGCGCGCCGGAGACGGGCTTGACCACCAGGTCCGGGAAGCGCTCGGCGAACTCCCGGGCCGCCTGCGGGAATGTCGTGATCAGTGTCGCCGGCACGGCGAGGCCGCTGTCCTGCGCGAGGCGCAACTGCCAGGGCTTGTGCCGGGCGCGGCGAGCCGCGTCCGGATGGTTCATCCAGCGTGCGCCGGTGGAGCGCAGCATGCCGTACAGCGCCTGGGCGGACTCCTCCGTCAGCCAGGCGGACGGCTGGACGGCGCGGGCGGCCGCTTCCCCCGGCCGGCGCACCCAGACGGAGCGCAGGCCGCTCATGCTCACCAGGCGCCCGCCGACGGACAGATGCCCGCGACAGGCGCCGTGCACGAACTCGCCCGACAGGGCGACCCCGTTGGTGAGGTCGGCGGGATCCAGCCGGACCACGGGCACACCGGACTGGCGCAGCCGGAGCACCACCATGTCCGCTGTCACGTCCTCTTCACTGGTCAGGATGAGCACGGTCATCTTCCGTGGGCCCGCGGTCAGTCGTCGAAGTGCGTCTTGGACCCGGCGGTCGAGGTCGTTGTCCCCAATGCTCTCAGCGTGGCGTGGTCGGTGGCGGCGATCCGCCCGTCCGGGAGGACGTTCAACTGCAGTCCGGAGTCGTACGCGTACGGAGTGGTGACGTCCAACTGCACAGCAGGGCGCGCGTAGTTGAGCGTGAACGGTTGCATTGGTCTCTCCCTGATTCGGCTTTCACGTCCTTATACGAATCGAACGGGTGATTGGTTTCCTTACGCTCCGTAACCATGGTCGGAAGCAAGGCCGTTCGGCGGCGTCGGGTACTAGGACGCCGGCAGGGGCCGCGAGGCTGCGCGCGGTCGCCGCGGATTCATCCGGCCAGGGCCCCACGTGCCGCGGCGACGGCCTGTTCCGCGTATCCGCGTCCGAACAGCACCACGTGCACCAGCAGCGGAAAGAGCTGGTGGAGACCGACCCGGCCCCGCCAGCCGTCCGCCAGGGGCGCGGCCTCCGTATAGCCGGCCAGCACCCGGTCCAGCCGGGGGCAGCCGAACAGCTGGAGCATCGCCAGGTCGGTCTCGCGGTGGCCGCCGTGCGCGGCCGGGTCGATGAGCCGTACCTCCCCGTCCGCGCCCCACAGCACATTGCCGTTCCACAGGTCGCCGTGCAGCCGGGCGGGCGGCTCGGCCGGCCCCGCGAGGTCCGGCAGCCGCGCGCAGACCCGCTCGATCAGGGCGGCCTCCTCGCGCCGCAGGGTGCCGGCGTCGACCGCGGCCCGCAGATAAGGCAGCACCCGGTGTTCGGAGTACCACTTGGGCCAGTCGGCCGCCGGCGCGTTGCACATGGGCGCGGCGCCGATGTACGCCTCCGCGGGCCCGCCGGGCGGCGGCGCGCCGAACGCGGGCGCTCCGGCGGCGTGCAGGGCGGCCAGGGCGCGGCCGAAACGCAGCGCCCCCGTGTCGCCCGGCTGCCCGGTCGGCACGCGCTCGGTGACCATCCACCGCTCGTCATGGCCGAGCACCGCCGGTACCCGCACCGCGCCCGCCTCACCCAGCCAGCGCAGCCCGGCCACCTCGGCGCGCACCGCGCCCGGGGCGTCGCCGCGCTTGACCATCACCACCGTGCCGCCCTCGAGCGTCACTTCGGCGGGTGACCCGGACGGCGCCCGCGCAGCCGTGACCCGGCACCCGGTGAGCCGGGACGCCACCCGCCCTGGTTCCTCGTCTCGGTTGACCACGGCCTCAGCGTACGACCCGTGAATGAGGCCTTTCTGAGGACGCTTCGGCCATTGCCCCGGCCGGTTTCAGCCGGATTCGGGCAGGTCGGCGGCTGTCACCGCGCCGCGGACGGCCGCAGGGTCAGCCCCACCGGGTTGCCGGGCGGCAGCAGCCCCGACTCCCCGACGGCGCGGGCCAGCGGCTCCAGCAGCCCGGCGAGGCGCGCGGTGCGCTCCGCGCCCAGCGCGCGCCACGGACGCCCGGCCGCCTCGTCGGTCCGCCGCTCGACGAGCGCCCGGCCCGCGACGCCCGCGGGGGTCGGCGAACCGTCCGCGGCGAGGAACCCGCGCTCGCGCAGGGCGTGCTCGGCCGCCGTCCAGTCCTCCGGCTCCCACTTCCGGGTCTCCCGCAGGAACGGCCCGTCCGACTCGCCGGCGGCCGCCTTGAGCACCATGGCCTCCAGCGGACCGATCCCCAGGCTCACCAGCACCGCGACATGCCCGTCGCCCCGGTGCTCCCGCAGCGTCGTCACCGCCTGCCACAGCCGCGCGGTCGCCCGCCCGGGCCGCTCCAGCGCCTGGTTCGCGGCGGCCAGCACCCGGCCCGTGGTGTCCGCCGCCGCAGCCGCCTCCCACGCGAGGTCGGCCGCCTCCGCGAACTCCGCGGACCGCGCCACCTCCGCCCCGAACAGGCGGGTCATCGCCGCGTCCATGGCCTCACCGCGGGCCGCCAGCACCTCCGCCGGAGCCGCGTACTCCCAGGCGTCGGGCAGCGCGCGGGCGACCCGGGCGGGGTGGAAGACGTAGAAGGAACTCGTCACCACGCACGGGGCCACCGGGCCCAGCGGGGCCGCGCGCAGCGCGAAGTACCCCATCCAGTACCCGCGCATCCCGAGCCCGTCCGCCGCCCGCCGCGCCTCGGGCGCGAAGTACACCAGATCGTGCACCGGCTCGAACCGCTCCCACATGTCCCGTGCCGTCGCGTCCACCACCGCTTCCTCCCACCACGTCGCCCCGCCGGGCCACCGTCCAGCCGGCCTGCCGCCGAACAGCCTGCTCTATGACGCCGGTCATAACAAGGGGCTTCCGGGCGCCCGCACGGACGGGGTCCCGGCGTCGCGGGGTCAGCGCGGCACGGCCCGGACCCGTCCCACGGCGTTGCCGAGCAGTTCGGTGAACCACACGCCCCCGTCGGGACCCGCGGTGACGCGGAACGGCACCCCGTCGGCGCCGCCCGGCACCGGAAAGGAGGTGATCACGCCGCCCGCGTCGATCCGCCCGATCCGGCCGGCCTGGTCGGCGTACCACACCCGGCCGTCGGGCCCGCGCGTGATCCCGGCCGGGCCGCTGTCCGGATCGGGCGGCCGGAACCCGGTGACATGTCCGAAGAAGTCGATCCGGCCGACCGGGTCCGGGCCGGACATGGTGAACCACATGCCGCCCGGCCCGGCGACGATCGCGTCGGGGAAGCCGCCGTCGCGGGGCAGCGGGAACTCGGTGATCCGTCCGGTGACGCCGATCCGCCCGATCCTGCCGCCGGCCGGCTCCGTGAACCACAGCGCGCCGTCGGCGCCCGCCGCGATGGAGCGGACGGCGGCGTCCGGGGTCGGCACCGGGTACTCGGTGATGCGGCCCGAGGTGGTGATCCGGCCGATCCTGTTGCCGTTCTGCTCGGTGAACCACAGGGCGCCGTCCGGCCCGGTCGCGATCCCGGCCGGGAATCCGTCCGTCGTGGGCACCCGGAACTCCGTGAGCCGCCCGGAGGTGGTGATCCGGCCGATCCGGTTCGCCTTTCCCTCGGTGAACCACAGCGCCCGGTCGGGGCCGGCCGTGATGTCGAGGGGGAGGCTGTCCGGGCCGGAGGTGGGGAAGTCGGTGACGTCGCCCTCGGCGCTGATCCGCCCGATGCGGCCGGCCCCCGACCCCGCGAACCACAGTGCCCCGTCAGGACCGGTGGTGATCCCGGCGGGGAGCGTGCCGGCCGTGGTGGTGATCGGATGCACCGTCACATCCCCCACGTCCGCCCGGGCCGGAGCCGAGACCGTGGCGGCCCCGGTCAGCGCGCCCAGTGAGGCCACGAGGAAGCGGCGGACCGGGTGCCGTCCGGCCAGGGTGACGCGGGGCATGGAACGGCCCCCTTCTCGGCGGGCCGGGGAACGGGTGCGCCGCCGTCATGTGATGCATCGTCGGGTTCCCGTCATGCATGCCACCGCCGCCGTACGGCCGGATCGGCCCGGAAGAGGGACATCCGTGCCGGGAGCCGGGGGCAGGCCTGCGCGCCACCGGGTGACGCGCACTGCCCCGGACGGGGGGTGCTCCGGCGTGTCGCTGGGACAGACGGGTGGCGCGATGACCCGGCTGGGCCGCCCGGATGGTGCGCGGCGACCCCCTGACTGACGGTGGTTCATGTCGAGGCCGGGCCCATTCAGCTGATGACGTATCCGCTGCCCGGCCACGGCGGAAGGACATCGATATGCGCTCTGCCCGCATTCTTCTCGCCACGGCGGCCGCCTCCGCCGCCCTGGCCTTCGCCACGCCCGGTGCGGCGTTCGCCGCGCCGGCCGCGGACGGCGGAGGCCGGGACGACTCCTCGTACAGCAAGGAGCACGACAGCGACTCCGACAGCGGTTACGACAAGGGTTCCGGCCGGGACCACGACAAGGGCTCCGGCAGGGGTTCCGGCAAGGACCACGACAACGACTACAGCAGCGACGACGACGGCGGCCGTAGCCACGGCGGCCCGCGCGGCGGAATGCACACGGGCGGCGGTGCGCTCGCCACGGTGCGCGGTGGTGACGACTGGGGCTCGGGTGACGACAGCAGGTTCGACCCCGAGACCTACCGGGACAAGGACAAGGGCGGCGGCAAGGAAGGCCGCGGCGGCAAGGAAGACGGAGGCGGCAAGGAAGACGGAGGCGGCAAGGAGGACGGAGGCGGCAAGGAAGACGGAGGCGGCAAGGAGGACGGAGGCGGCAAGGAAGACGGAGGCAGGGACGGCGGCGGAAAGGGCGACTGGGGCGGCGGCGACCACGACAAGCCGCGCGGCGGCATGCACACCGGAGGCGGCGCCCTCGCCTCTTCCGGTCTCACCGCGGGCGGTCTGGCCGTGCTCGCCGTAGGCGCCACCGGCATGTACGCGCTGCGTCGCAAGAAGGCCGTCGAGTCGGCGTCCTGACCGGCCCCCTCTCCTCTCAGGGCCGCGTACGCCGCCGGTGCGTCCCGCACCGGCGGCCCGCGCCCCGAAGGAGCCCGACGCCTGTGCTGCCGTGCCCGAGTGAGGTGATGTCCGATGGCAGCAGACCCCTCTTCCCCGGACCCCTCCTCCCCTGATCCCTCGACCCCGGCCTCCACCGAGCAGGCCCGGACCGTGCAGAACGCCGGCCACGGCGGGCGGCTGACCCTGTGGGGCGTGGCGATCGTCTTCATCGCCGTCAGCGTGTTCGGCGGCCACCGCGGTGACGGCGACAACCCGCAGGCGCCCGGCGGCACGACGGTGAGCGCCGGCACACCGGCCGGCACCGAGCAGCCCGGCACGGAACAGCCCGGCACGGATCAGGCCGACCGGTCGATGCCCCGCGCCACGCCGACCCGTCTGCTCATCCCGAAGATCTCCGTGGACGCCCCCTTCACCCCCCTCTCCCTCGCCTCCACCGGGCAGCTCCAGCCGCCGCCGGCGGCCGACACCAACCTCGTCGGCTGGTACGTCGACGGCGTCACGCCCGGCGAGAAGGGCACCGCGATCATCGCCGGCCACGTGGACACGGTGACGTCGGCGGCCGTCTTCGCCAACCTCTACGAACTCGGGCGCGGCGACCGGTTCACCGTGGACCGGGCCGACGGGCAGAAGGCGGAGTTCGTCGTGGACGACACGGAGACCTTCGCCAAGGACGCCTTCCCCAGCGACCGCGTGTACGCCGACGCCGACCGTCCCGAGGTCCGGCTCATCACCTGCGCGGGGGACTACGACCACACGGTGCGGGACTACACCGACAACCTGGTCGTCTTCGCCCACCTGGTGTGAGGGGCCGGCCGGCGGTGCCGGTCAGCCGGTCCGGCGCCCGAGCGGTCCGCCTGGGGCGAGGGCGAGCGAGGCGAAGCGTTCACCGATCCGGCGGTGCGCGGCGGCGTCCGGGTGGAGCCCGTCGGGCAGCGGCAGGTCGGCGAAGTCGGCCTCACCGTAGAGTTCGCGGCCGTCGAGGTAGTGCAGCCGAGGGTCCTCGGCGGCCCGCTCCCGCACGATCCGGGCCAGCTCCTTCCGGACGACGCCCAGGGTGAGCTTGCCCTGCGCGACCTCCGCCGGGTCCCCGGCGGCCCGGAACCGGAGCCGTCCGGAGCTCAGGGCGGACAGGTCCGGCGCGCTCGGTCCCGGCGTGTCCTCGTGGATGGGGCACAGGATCGGCGAGACCACGAGCAGCGGTGTGCCGGGGTGTCCGTCACGAACGGTGTCGAGGAAACCGTGGACGGCCGGCCCGAGGGCGCGCAGCCGCATCAGGTCCGTGTTGACCAGGTTGATGCCGAGCTTGACGCTGATCAGGTCGGCGGGCGTGTCGCGCAGCGCGCGTGCGGTGAAGGGGTCGAGCAGGGCGCTGCCGCCGAGGCCCAGGTTGATCAGCTCCACCCCGCTGAGCGAGGCGGCCAGCGCCGGCCAGGTGGTGGTGGGGCTCGCGGCGTCGGAGCCGTGGCTGATCGAGCTGCCGTGATGGAGCCACACCGCGCGGCCCCGGTCGGGCACCGGTTCGACGGGCGCGTCGGTGCGCAGCGCGACCAGTTCGGTGGTCTCGTTGTGCGGCAGCCAGATCTCGACGTCCTTGACCTCGTCCGGAAGGCCGGTGAAGCGCACGGTGGCGACCGGACCGGGCCGCTGCTCGGCGGTGCCGGTGGCCATGTCGATCGTCAGGGTGTTCCCGCCGGCGGCGATGGCACGGCCGGCCGGGCGTCCGTCCAGGAGCAGGTCGTACACGCCGTCCGGGCGGGGTGGGGCGCCGGTGTAGACGCGCTTGGTCGGCAGGGTGTCGAGTTCGACGGCGGTGGCGCGGGTGCGCAGCACCAGCCGAACGCCCGAGGGCTGGGACTCCGCCATCCGCAGCTGCGGATCGGCGCACTGGGCCCGGGCCCGGGCGGGCAGCCGGTGCGGCAGCAGTCCGTGCTCGGTGCGCTCCAGGTCGAGGGCGCCGCGCACGAGGTGGGCGGTCAGCGGGGTGGTGATCCAGTCGGACGGGGTGGAGGGCATCGTATGCGCCTGTCCTGCTAGGGAGTTCAGAGGTTCAGGGGTTCAGCGAGTCGGCCATGCGCGCAGCAGCGCGTCGAGGGCGTCCAGGATCCGGGTCCACGACTCCTGGGAGTCGGGGGCGCTGTGGCTGAAGCCGCCGGCCGCCTCCAGATCGACGTAGCCGTGGAACACGCTGCCGAGCAGCCGGACCGCGTGGGTCTGGTCGGGCTCGGCCAGGTCGTAGCCGCGCAGGATCGCCCGGGTCATCTGCGCGTGCCGGCCGCCGGCGCTCGCGGCGGCCGTCTCCGGGTCGAGCCGGAAGCGCGCCGCCTGGTAACGGCCGGGGTGCTCCCGGGCGTAGTCGCGGTAGGCGTCCGCGAAGGCGCGAAGGGCGTCCTTGCCGGCCCGGCCGGCCAGCGCCTCGGAGGCACGGTCGGCGAGTTCCTCCAGCGCGAGCAGGGCGATACGGGTCTTCAGGTCCTGGGAGTTCTTCAGGTGCGAGTACAGGCTGGCCACCTTGACGTCGAAGCGCCGGGCCAGCGCCGACACCGTCACCTGGTCGAAGCCGGCCTCGTCGGCCAGCTCCGCCCCCGCCCGGACCAGACGTTCCGTGGTCAGACCTGCGCGCACCATCAGCTTCCTCCTCTTGGCCTGAAGCAATTATGCGTCTGCCTAATACTATTAGGCAAATGAAAAATTGCTGTAGCCGTGCTGCATCGCGGGTGGGGTACGTGGAGGGGTGTCTCAGTCGCCGGTCGACTCGCGGATCACCAGGGGGTACCGGCTGGCGAACTCCTCCCGATCCGGCACCCGCACCCAGGGAGGTGGTGAACGCCGGTCCCGGGTGGGGTGGACAATCGAGCGGGGCCGGGCTGTGGACCGGCGTCTACCTTGGGCGGGTACGGCCGGGACGGGGAGTGGACCGATGGAGCTGGAGCTTCGGCACCTGCGGGTGCTGTGCGCGATCGCGGACGCGGGCAGCGTGGGCCGCGCCGCCGCGCAGCTCGGCTACTCGCAGCCCGCCGTCAGCACCCAGCTCCGGCGCATCGAGCGCCACCTGGGTGAGCCGCTCTTCGAGCGCGGCGCGAGCGGCGTGCGGCCCACCCCGTACGGCGCCGAGGTCGTCGCCCAGGCCCGGGACGTCCTGACCCGCGCCGACGCCATCGGCCACCGGCCGCCCGCCACCCGCCCGGCCCGCACCCTGCGCGTGGCCGCGACCAACTCACCCATGCTCTCGGGCACCGTGGCCCGCGTCCGCACCCGGCTTCCGGACCTGTCCGTCGCCGTGACCAGCGTCTACGCCTCCTCGAGGATCGTGGAGCTGCTGGAGGAGGGGGCGGTGGACGCGGCCATAGCCGCCGACTATCCGGGCCTGGAGCTGGCGCACTCGCCCGCCGTGCGCCACCGCGGCATCGTCACCGAGCCGACGTTCGTCGCCCTGCCCGCCCGCCACCGCCTGCGTCAGAGCGCCCAGGTGCAGCTTGCCGACCTGGCCGAGGACCCGTGGTTCGTCACCCCGGACGACGGGGCCGGCTGGCCCGGGGTGTTCTACGACGCCTGTGCCGCGGCCGGGTTCACCCCCGTCACCGTGCACGAGTTCCTCGGCGACCAGACGCAGCTTCAGAGCATGATCGCCGACGGGCTCGGCGTGTCCCTCGTGCAGCCCACCCTGCGCCCGATCCTGCACGTCGCGGTGAAGCCCCTGGCCGGATCGCCGCTGTGGTGCCGCTATGTACTGGCCTGGCGGCCCGACGCGGTCGGCGACGACATCGTGGAGGCACTGATGCAGTCGGCCACCGGCGCCTACCGCGAACTGGTCGCCGCGGCACCGCACTTGAGGGCGTGGGCCGCGCGCACCTGGAGCATCGCCGGGACGTAGCGGGCCACCGCCGGGCCGCCGGCCGCTGTCTCGCGGTGAGGCGACGGGATGTTATGAGCGGGCGGTGTCATGTGCTATGTCACACGCCATTGTTGCCGGGGCGGTGCGCTGAGACATTCCTCCCACGCCTCGACACCCCACAGAGGCGCACCCCTTCGTGGAGGAATCCCCGATGCGCCATCGCTTCGCGCTGCCCGGACGGCTGGCCTGTGCCGCCGCCGTCTGCGCCACCGTGGCCGGACTGCTGTCGGCCCCGGCTCTGGCCTTACCCGGACCCCCGGCCGTCCCCGCCGGACACATCTCCGCGCCGCCGCCCACCGGACCGGCCACCGGCGCCACCGAACGTCCCGCTCCCGGCCGGGCGCGGCCGCTCAGCCCGGCCCAACTGCCACCGCAGGCACCACCGTTCACCCGCGACACGGAACTCCTCCCGCACTCCGGAGCGAAGGCCGCTTCCTGCGCCCCCGGCGACTTCGGCGGCCGCACCGGAGCGGCACTCGTAGCGTTCGTGACGGCCTCCTCCGCGGACTGCGTCAACACCCTCTTCTCCGTCACCGGCACCGACGCCCGCGACGTCTTCCGCCAGCCGCAGATGCTGAGCGTCGCCCATGCCTTCACGCGCGCGGCGGGGCGGTACCAGGGCGACAACTCCGCGGGCCTGCTGCAACTCGTCCTCTTCCTGCGCGCCGGCTACTACGTGCAGTTCAACCACCCCGGCGACGTTGGCCCGTACACCTCCCGCCTCACCGCCGCCACCACCGGCGGCCTGGACACCTTCTTCGCGCGCCGCCACTCGCGGGACGTCACGGCGGTCAACGGCGGCATCCTCGGCGAGACCGTGATCCTCACCGACAGCGCCGACCAGCAGGACCGCTATCTGTACGTCTACCGGCGGCTGCTGGACGCCTACGACAGCTCGTACGACGCGGTCGACAGCATGGTCAGGGCCGTCAACGACGTCCATACACCGCTGTGGCGCGGCAACTGGAACCCCCGGTACGTGACGGCGGTCGCCGCCGACCCACGCGTCACCGGCGCCCTGCACGACTTCGCGCTGGGCCACATGGACCTGCTCGGCACCGATCTGGCATTCCTGGACACCAACGCCGGGATGAACCTGGCCCGTTATGTCGAGCACCCGGAACTGCGCACGACCGTAAGGCCGTTGGTCAGGGACCTGCTGGACCGGTCGCGGATCACCGGCCCGACGGCCGGACTCTGGGTGGCCGTCGCCACACAGGCGGGCGCGTACGACGGCGCCGGCTGCTCCTACTACGACGTCTGCGACCTGCCCGGCAGGCTGACCGAGGCCGCCCTGCATATCGACCACAGATGCGACGCGGCCCACACCGTCCGCGCCCAGGCCCTCACCGCGGAAGACCTGGACGCCGTGTGCGCGAGCGTGCTGAACCAGGGTGCCTACTTCCGCGGCATCGTCAAGGCCGACGCCCCGATACCCGGCCAGTACGCCTCGACGATCCGGCTCGTGGTCTTCGCGAGCCGCGCCGACTACCAGACCTACGCGGGCGCGATCTTCGGCGTCAGCACCGACAACGGCGGCATCACCCTCGAGGGAGACCCCTCCGACCCGGCCAACCAGCCGACCTCGATCATGTACCAGAAGGACGTGGACGACGGTTTCGCGGCGCGGGTCTGGAACCTGAACCACGAGTACACGCACTTCCTCGACGCCCGCGACGACATGCCGGGCGACTTCACCGAGCAGATCTCGGTGCCGGACGTGTGGTGGATCGAGGGCCTCGCCGAGTACGTCTCCTACGGCTACCGGGAACTGGCCTACGGCCAGGCGATCCAGGAGGCGGCCAGGCACACGTACCGCCTGAGCACCCTCTTCGAGAGCACCTACGGCAACAGCGACGTGACCCGCACCTACCCGTGGGGCTATCTCGCCGTGCGCTACATGGCCGAGCGGCACCCCGACGACATCCAGCACGTGCTCGCCCGCTTCCGCGCCGGTGACTACGCCGGCGGATACGCCGTCTACCACGACGGCATCGGCACCCGCTACGACGCCGACTTCGACCAGTGGCTCACCGCCTGCGCCGCGGGCGCCTGCGCCCGGCCGCCGAAGGCCTGACCGCGAGCGCCGAGCACGAAGGCCGCCGACCGGAAGCCCGGTCGGCGGCCGTCATGCTCAGCGCTCCGGCGTCAGACCGCCGTCGCCGGGTACGTCGGGTACTCCACGCCCGAGACGTGCTGGACGACCCGGACGACCTGGCAGGAGTAGCCGAACTCGTTGTCGTACCAGAGGTAGAGGATCGCGTTGTCCCCCTCCACCTTGAGGGCGCCGGCGTCCACGATCGAGGCGTGGCGCGAGCCGATGAAGTCGCTGGAGACCGCGTCGGGCGCCGTGGTGAAGTCGATCTGGCGCTTGAGCGGCGAGGTCAGCGACACGTCCCGCAGGTAGTCGTGGACGTCCTCGCGGGTGGTCTCGCGGGCCAGCTGGAGGTTGAGGATCGCGATCGAGACGTCCGGCACCGGAACACGGATCGAGCTGCCGGTGATCGGCGCCTTGAGGTCGGGCAGCGCCTTCGCCACGGCCGAGGCGGCACCGGTCTCGGTGATCACCATGTTGAGCGGCGCGGAGCGGCCGCGGCGCTCGGCCTTGTGGTAGTTGTCCAGCAGGTTCTGGTCGTTGGTGAACGAGTGGACGGTCTCCACGTGGCCGCGCAGCACGCCGTACTCGTCGTCCATGGCCTTCAGCGGCGGGACGATCGCGTTGGTGGTGCAGGACGCGCAGGACAGGATCCGCTCGTCGGGCTTGATCGTGTCGTGGTTGACGCCGTGCACGATGTTCGGGACGTCGCCCTTGCCGGGCGCGGTCAGTACGACCTTGTCGATGCCGGGGCGCAGGTGCTCGGACAGGCCCTCGCGGTCGCGCCACTTGCCGGTGTTGTCGATGAGGATGGCGTCCCGGATGCCGTACTCGGTGTAGTCGATGTGCGACGGGTCGTCGGCGTAGATGACCTTGATCGCGTTGCCGTTGGCCACGATCGTGCTGCTGTCCTCGTCCACGGTGATGGTGCCCTGGAACTGACCGTGGATGGAGTCGCGGCGCAGCAGCGAGGCGCGCTTGACGATGTCCTGAGCGCCGCCGCCGCGGACGACGACGGCGCGCAGCCGCAGGCCGTTGCCCGAGCCGGCCTTCTCGATCAGCAGCCGGGCGACGAGGCGGCCGATGCGGCCGAAGCCGTACAGGACGACGTCACGCGGCTCGCGGCGCTCGATCTTGTTGGCGCCGGTGGCGCCGGCGACGGCCTCCGCGGTGAACTCCGCCACGCTCAGACCGCGGTCGTCGGCCTTGTAGGTGGCGGCCAGCATGCCGAGGTCGATCTGGGAGGGCCCGAGGTCGAGGGTGGTCAGGGCCTGGAGGAACGGCATGGTCTCGGTGACCGACAGCTCCTCACCGGCGATCTGCCGGGCGAAGCGGTGCGTCTTCAGGATGCTGACCACCGACTTGTTCACCAGGGAGCGGCTGTGCAGCAGGACGGTCACGTCCCGCTCGCGGTGCAGCTTCCCGATGATCGGGATCATGGACTCCGCGATTTCCTCGCGGTGCATCCAGTTGGTGAACGAGTCGTCGTTGACAGTCACAGATCTATCTTTCGAGCTAGGCAGCGCTCATATGGTAACCACACCTTACTTCGATCTTTCCGGGGGTCCGGCCGGGGGCCTCCACGGTTCCTGAATCAGGGTGGAAGAGGCCGGGACACGCGGGTCGCGCATTGCGCGCCCGTACCGGCGTGACCAAGGTCGGGGGCGTGAGCACGTCTTCCGTACCCCGGCCGGAGCCGGCCGCCCCGTCCGGTCGCCTCCGCCGTCCGGGACCGCCCCTCGTGGCCCGGCACCGGATGCCCGAGGGCGCCCTGGCGGCCCTCGCGCTGTTCGCGGCGGTCCGGCTCGCCGGGATCCTCGTCGTGATCACCGCCGATCACCTCGCCGGCCACACCCTGACCAGGAGCCTGGCCCACTCCTGGGACTCCCGTTGGTACCTGCACATCGCCACCCGCGGCTACGGACACCTCATCTGGATCACCCCGTCCGGCGCGGTGCAGACCGACTGGGCCTTCTTCCCCCTGTATCCGGGGCTCGTCCGGGCCGTGCTCGCGGTGCTGCCGTGCACTCCCGGCCAGGCCGGGCTGCTGGTCGCCTGGGCCGCCGCCGGCGTGGCCGCGAACGGCCTCTATCTCATCGGCCACCACCTGTACGGCCGGGGCGCCGCCACCGCCCTGGTCGCCCTGTGGGCCGTCCTGCCGCACTCCGTCGAGCTGACCATCGCCTACACCGAGTCCCTGTTCGCCGCGCTCGCGGTCTGGTCCCTGTACTGCGTGCTCAACGGCCGCTGGCTGTGGGCCGGTTCGCTCGCCGCGCTGGCCGGACTGTCCCGGCCGACCGGGTTCGCCGTGGCCGCGGCCCTCGGGGTCGCCGCCGCGCACGAACTGCTGCGCCGGCGCGGCCGGGTGCCGGTCGCCCTGTGGGCCGGTGTCCTCCTCGCCCCGCTGGGCTGGCTCGGCTATGTGCTGTGGGTGGGCGCCCGGACCGGCGATCCGTTCCGGGGCTACTTCACGATCCAGAGCGCCTGGGAGTCGCGCTTCGACTTCGGCGCCGGCGCCGTGCGCTTCCTCCGGCTGCTGTTCCTGTACGGCGGCGGTGTCGTCTACCCCGCCGCGCTGATCGTCGTCCTGGTCGGTGTGGTCCTGTTCGGGCTGCTCTGCCTGGACCGCGCCCCGCCGGCCCTGGTGGTGTTCGCGGGGGTCCTGGTGCTGCTGGTGCTGGGCGGCTCGGGATCCTTCTCGTCCAAGCCCCGCTTCCTGCTGCCGGTCTTCCCGCTGCTGATCCCGCCGGCCCGCGCACTCGCCCGCACCTGGCGGGCGCGGCCGGCCCAGGCCCTGCTCGTCGGCGGTGCGCTGGCCGTCGTGTCCCTGCTCTACGGCGCCTATGTGACGGTGGTGGCGCACTCCCCGCTGTGAGCCGTGCCGGGCCGCCCGCGGGACGGGTGGCGGCCCTGGCCGCCCCCGGTGGGTGCCCCGGCGGATCCCCGGTGGATCGGCCGCCGGTTGCGTGGCAGGATCCTGCGGCGCCCGACGAGAAAGGCGAGTCGATGAAGCTGCACACCCGGGAGTGGGGGACCGGAGAGCGGGTCGCGGTCCTGGTCCACGGGATCATGTCCGACCACCGGACCTGGCGCCGGGTCGCGCCGGCGCTCGCGGACCGGGGCTACCGGGTCATCGGCGTCGACCTGCGCGGGCACGGTGCGAGCGGCCGGGGCGAGTACGGTGCCGGCACCTGGGCGGACGATCTCGTGGAGACCCTGCCGGACGGCCCCGAGCTGGCGATCGGCCACTCGCTCGGCGGCATGGCCCTCGCCCTCGCGGTGGAGCGGCTGGCACCGAAACGGGCCGTCTACTGCGACCCCGCGTGGGAGCTCGCCGAGCACGCGGTGACGGCCGCCGCCTACTTCGCGGACTTCAAGCACGTCACCCGCACCGTGATCCGGGGCTTCAACCCGCGCTGGGAGGAGGCCGACGTGGACGTGGAACTGGCGACCATCGCCGACTGGGACGCGGGGACCGTCCACGCTCTCCCCGACGCCTACGCGGTCAGCCGGACCCCGGCGCGCCCGGTGGTGCCGTCACTGGTGGTGCTGGCCGGCGCGAACAGCCTCGTACCGCCCGCGATGGCCGACGAGCTGGCACGCCGGGGCTTCGAGGTGCGCAGGGTGCCGGACGCCGGTCACACCCTCTACCGGGACGACTTCGAGGGGTTCATGACCGCGCTGGACGGATGGCTCTGACCGGGAGCGGCGGGGTCGCCCATGTGCGTCCGTGCGAAGGCCGTGAATCGGGGTAGGCGGGGGACGTCCGAGGAAAGGATCGTCATGACGACCTACGTCATCACCGTGCCCGGTACCTTCACGACGGGAGTCGGGGACGAGGCCCGTGCGCGGCTGAGCCGGGCGCTCCGGCCGGCCGATCCGCACACCACGCGGATGGGCAGCACCGAGGACCTGGACGTACTCAATGTCAACGAGGACAACACCTTCGCCCTCCGTCTGACCGTCGAGGCGGACACCGGCCCGCACGCCGAGGAGGAGGCCCGCCGGCTCGCGGACTCCGCGTTGCGCGGCGCTGGGCTGGACGAGCGGACGGCGCCGCTGGGGCCCGCGGTCGTCACGGGTATCGACTCGGAGGTCCGCTGACCGTGCGGATCGCGGGGGTCGTACGGATCGTGTGGCCCTTCCCTTGGGGAGAATCACCGCGAATGGGTAAAATCTAGGCGTTTACCCTGAAGGGCTGCCGCCCAGCCGGATGTGATCGATGCCCCGCAAGCGCTCCACGGACGATGGCGACGAGCTGCTGGTCCGGCTCGGGATGCTCACCGCCCAGGCACGCGAGCGCGCCGAGCTGCAGCGCACCCAGGTCGAACTGGCCATCGCCCTGCAGCGCGGCATGCTTCCCCCGGACCTGCCCACCGCGCCCGGCCTGCACCTGGCGGTGCGCTACACACCCGCCTGTCACGGCCTCAACGTGGGTGGCGACTGGTACGACGCCTTCGCCCTGCCCGACGGCCGCGTGGGGATGTCCATCGGGGACGTACAGGGCCACAACATCGAGGCCGCCGCCTTCATGGGCCAGGTGCGGACCGCGCTGCGGGCCCTCGCCTCCGTCAGCACCGAGCCGGGCGAGGTCCTCGCCCGGACCAACGAGCTGCTTCTCACGCTGGGCATCGAGCTGTTCGCCACCTGCACCTTCATGCGGCTCGACCCGGCCACGGGAGTCATGGAGAGCGCGCGGGCCGGCCACATACCCTGCGTCTGGGCCACCGCGGACGGCAAATCCGGCGTCGCGGACGACGAGGGAGGCCCGCCGCTCGGCGTCCAGCACGGCGCGACGTACCCCGTGACCCGGCACCGGCTCACCACCGGCGGGGTGTTCGTACTGCTCACCGACGGCGTGGTGGAGGGCCCCTCGCTGAACATCGAGGACGGCCTCGACCAGGTGGTCCGGCTCGCCGGCATCGCCGCCGTCGCCGGACTCGAGGCGTACGCGCTGGCCACCGCGGTGATCAAGGGCGCCGAGAGCGTGGGGCACGAGGACGACGCCGCCGTACTGGTCGTGGGCCTCGACGGGCCCGGCGCGCACTGGCGGGACGCGGCGGCCGGCGGGTCCCGGCAGCGGCCCGGCGTTCAGCCATAGAGCGGGACCGGACGCCCCTCGCCTCGCAGAGGGAGGGCCACCGGTGTGAGATTGCTGCTGTGGTGCCTTACCAGGATCTGCGCCGGCCGGGCGGCTACGCCATCCAGCTGCTGGCGGTCGCCGCCTGCTACTACGGGTCGGCGCGCCTCGGACTCCTGCGCGAACTGGCCGTCGACGGCGCCGTCGTCACCCCGATCTGGCCGCCCACCGGAGTGGCCGTGGCCGCCCTGCTGTTCTTCGGGCTCGGCTGCTGGCCCGCCATCACGGTCGGCGCGCTGCTCGCCACCTGGTCCCTCGGCACCCCCGGCCCGGACGTGGTCGGCATCCTCTTCGGCCAGACGGTGGCCCCGGTGGTCGCGGTGCTGCTGCTGCGCCGGGCCGGCTTCCGCCCCGAGATCAGCCGGCTGCGCGACGGGCTCGCCCTGGTGTTCCTCGGCGCGTTGACGGCCATGACGATCAGCGCGACCTTCGGCGTCGGCGTCTTCGTCCTCACCGACAAGCTGGCGCCGCAGGCCTTCTGGACCGTCTGGCTGGCCTGGTGGGTGGGCGACGCCATGGGCGTCCTGCTCGTCACCCCGGTCCTGCTGTTGCTGCGGCGCACCCGCTGGCCGCCGCCGCTGGGGCGTTGGAAGGAGGCCACCGCGCTGGCCGTCGTCGCCTGCGCCATCGTGCCGCTGGCCGCCTACAGCTCGATCAGCCTGCTCTTCCTCGTCTATCCGCTGATCATCTGGGCCGCGCTGCGCTTCCAGCTCGCGGGCAGCATGCTGTGCGCGCTGCTGACGTCCGTGCTGGCCACGGTCGCGGCGACGGACGCCGTCGGCGCCTTCGCGGGGCTGAGCCGGATCGAGGTCATGGCGAAGCTCCAGGCCTTCAACGGGGCGATGGCGCTCACCGCGCTGCTGCTGTCCGCCGTGATCACCGAGCAGCGCAACACCCGGCGCTCCGTCGAACGGGCCTGCAAGGAACTGGTGGAGGTCCTGGCGCACCTCACCGCGGGCGAGGCACCCCCGCCCCGCCTGCCCCCGCGGTCCGGCGACCGGCCGCGGGACCCCGGCAGCGGCCCGTGACACGGCCGGCGGTGCCCGGCGTGTCGAACGGCCGGGCGAGGGCACTGGGAGACGATGAGCGATGCCCGCACGGGCACGACAGGGCCGGAGAAACAGGGGCGGCATGGAACAGCGGGTGGCACCCGGCAGGGACGACCGGAACCCGAGAACCCCCGGAGCCGGCCCCGGCAACCCGGCGGGTCCGGGCCCCGGCAACCCGGCGGGTCCGGGCCCCGGTACTCCGGCTGGACCCGGCCCCGGCGCCCCGGGCTGCTCCCGTGGTGACGTCGGCGGGCCCCAGCCAGGGGCGGGGCGGACGGCCACACGGCCGGGCGCTGATGGGCCCCGCTCCGATGCTCCGGCCGGTCTCCCGGACGACGCCGGTGCGTACCGGCCCGGGTCGAGTGGCTGGGCCGCACGGCCGGATGCCGACGGACCCGGCCGCGGCGCTTCGGGAGGCTCCCCGGACGACGTAGGCGGACACAGCGGCGAGGCAGGAGGGACGGGCACGTGGCGGCGCGGCGACGGACTCGGCTCCGGCGAACCGGAGGGATCCCGCTCCGCGCCGGAGGGACCTGGATCCGGTGCTTCGGCGGGCTCCCCGGACGACGCCGGCACGCACCCGACCCAACCGGGGCGGACGGCCACGCGGCCGGGCGGTGACCGACCCGGCCCCGGCAGCCCGGCTGGAACAAGCGCCGGAGCGACGGCGAGCCCCTCGGACGACGCCGGCGCGCCCGAACCGGAGCCGGCGGTCACGCTTCCCGGCGGTGGTGGCGATGTGCGGCGTCGAATTCCGCGGACCGATGTGCTGCTGCGCGACCCGCGGCTGGCCGAGGCCGCGCGGCGGCTCGGGGAGGACGTGGTCAAGGGGGCCATCCGGCAGGCGCAGGACCGGGCGCGTGCGGGCGGCATCGCCCCGGAACAGGTCCGGGACACCGCCGTCGCCCTGCTTCCCGGCACGGCCGGCGGGCTCCGGCCGGTGATCAACGCGACCGGGGTCCTGCTGCACACCAACCTCGGCCGGGCACCGCTGTCGGCGGCGGCCCGGCAGGCGGTGGCGGCGGCCGCCGGGCCCACGGACGTCGAACTCGACCTGGCGACCGGGGTACGGGCCCGGCGCGGCCGCTCCGCCCTGGCCGCGCTGGCCGACCGCGTCCCCGCCGCCGGCGGCGTGCACGTCGTCAACAACGGGGCCGCCGCGCTCGTGCTCGCCGCCACCGCCCTGGCGGCCGGCCGGGAGATCGTCATCAGCCGGGGCGAGATGGTGGAGATCGGGGACGGGTTCCGCCTGCCCGACCTGCTGGTCTCCACCGGCGCCCGGCTCCGCGAGGTGGGCACCACCAACCGCACCACCGCCGCCGACTACGCCGCCGCCATCGGACCCGAGACCGGCTTCATCCTCAAGGTGCATCCCTCCAACTTCCGCGTCACCGGGTTCACCCGTGGCGCGGAGGTCGGCGAACTGGCCGGGCTCGCGGTGCCCGTCGTCGTCGACATCGGCTCCGGCCTGCTCGCCCCGCACCCGGACCTGCCCGAGGAACCGGACGCCGCCACGGCCCTGCGCGCCGGAGCCGCCCTCGTCACCGCGAGCGGCGACAAGCTGCTCGGCGGCCCCCAGTGCGGGCTGCTGCTGGGCCGCGCCGACCTCGTGCGCACCCTGGCCAGGCACCCGCTGGCCCGCGCCCTGCGGGTCGACAAGCTCACCCTGGCCGCCCTCGAGGCCACACTCACCGGACCGCCCACCCCGACCGCCACCGCCCTCACCGCCGACCCGGCCCGGCTCAGGGACCGTGCCGACCGGCTCGCCGCGGCTCTGGGCGCCGACGGGATCGACGCCCGGGCCGTCGCCGGCGCCGCCACCGTCGGCGGGGGAGGGGCGCCCGGCGTCACCCTGCCCAGCGCCGCGCTGTCGTTGCCCGAGCCGTACGCCGTGGCACTGCGCAACGGCCGGGTCCCGGTGGTCGGCCGGCTGGAGGCCGGGCGCTGCCTGCTCGACCTGCGGGCCGTGCCGCCGGAGGACGACGAACTGCTGGCCGGGGCCGTACGGGCGGCCCGGCCGGCCGCGGAGAGGTAGGCGGCATGCACGTCCTCGCCACCGCCGGCCACGTCGACCACGGCAAGTCCACCCTGCTGCGGGCGCTCACCGGTATGGAACCCGACCGCTACGAGGAGGAGCGCCGCCGCGGCCTGACCCTCGACCTCGGCTTCGTGTGGACGCGGCTCGAACCGGACGGGGAGCACCTCGCCTTCGTCGACGTACCCGGGCACGAGCGATTCGTCGCGACCATGCTCGCCGGTGCCGGCCCGGTGCCCGCCGTGCTGTTCGTCGTCGCCGCCGACCAGGGCTGGCAGCCCCAGTCGCAGGAGCACCTGGCGATCCTCGACGCGCTCGGCGTCCGGCACGCCGTCCTCGCGGTGACCCGCGGCGACCTCGCCGACCCCGAACCGGTCCGCGCGGACGCCGTCGAACGGCTGGCCGCCACCTCGCTCGGCAAGGTGCCGTCCGTGGCGGTCAGCGCCGTCACCGGCGCCGGACTGGACACGCTGCGCGCCGAACTGGCCCGGCTGACAGCCGAGTTGCCCGTCCCCGACACCGAGGCCGACGTACGCCTGTGGCTGGACCGGGCGTTCACCGTGCGCGGCCACGGCACCGTGGTCACCGGCACGCTCGGCGCGGGCACCCTGCGCGTCGGCGACCGGCTGGTCACCGGGGACGGGCACGTACTGCGGGTGCGCGGCCTGCAGACCCTGCACGAGGAGCGGACGGAGGCCGGCGCGGTGGCCCGGGTGGCCGTCAACGTGCACGGCCCGGGGGCGGCCGCACTGCGGCGCGGCCAGGCACTGCTGACCCCGGACCGCTGGCTGACGACCGGCGCCGTCGACGTCCGGGTCACCGGCGAGCCCGTCCGCGACCTGCCTCGCTCGGTCACCCTGCACATCGGCACGGCCGCCGTCCCGGTGACCGTCCGCCCGCTGGGCGAGGACACCGCCCGGCTCACCCTGCACCGTGAACTGCCCCTGCGGATCGGCGACCGGGCGGTGCTCCGCGAACCCGGCGGCAGCCGTACCCCCTGCGGCGCCACCGTCCTCGACGTACGCCCGCCCCGCCTGACCCGGCGCGGCGCAGGCCGCACCCGCGCGGCCGAACTGGCCGGGATGACCGGGCACCCCGACGGCGCCGCCGAACTGCGCCGCCGGGGTCTCATCCGGCGCCGCGACCTGCTCGCCATGGGCGCCCCGCCGCCGGCCGGACCCGTCGCCGGGGACTGGCTGGCCGACGAGGCGCACTGGACGGACCTCGGGGACCGGCTGGCCGCCGAGGTCGGCCGGTACGCCGACGCGCACCCGCTGGAACCCGGCCTCCCCGCCGAGGCGGCCCGCCGTCTGCTGGGCCTGCCCGACCGCGCCCTGGTCGACGCCCTCGTCCGCGCCGCACCCCGACTCCGCGACCAACAGGGCCGGTTGTACGACGCCGACGCCACGCGGCCCGCCCTGCCGCCGCCGGTGCGGGCGGCCGTGGACACCGTGCGCCAGGATCTGACCCGGGCGCCCTTCCGCGCGCCTGAGGCCGACCGGCTGACCCGACTCGGCCTGACCAGAAAGCCGTTGGCCGCCGCCGTGGCCGCGGGCGCCCTGCTGCGGATCGCCGACGGCATCGTGCTGCTGCCCGGGGCGGACGCCGCGGCCGCGGCCGTACTGCGCCGGCTGCCGCAGCCGTTCACGCTGAGCGAGGCCCGGCGGGCCCTGGACACCACGCGCCGGGTGGCCGTACCGCTGCTGGAGTACCTGGACGCCCAGGGCTACACGGAACGCGTCGACGACCAGCGACGGTGCTGCCGGCCCGGGCCGGGGAGCGGAGGCGGACGGGAATCGAACCCGCCTGCCCGAGATCCTCGGGCACCTCGGTTTTGAAGACCGGGAGGGCCACCAGGCACCCACACGCCTCCACCGCTCGACCAGGCTAGTGCCCCGGGAGACACGCATGACACCGATCCGCCAAGCGGCCGTACGCCTCACGCAGTTCGCCCACGGCGGCGGCTGCGCCTGCAAGATCCCGCCCGGTGAGCTGGAGGAGGTGGTCAGCGGCCTCGGCGCACCGCTGCCCGGCGGCGACAGCCCGCTGCTGGTCGGCCTCGCCACCGGGGACGACGCGGCCGTCGTCACGCTCCCCGGGCAGGACACGGCCATGGTGTGCACCGCCGACTTCTTCACCCCGGTCGTCGACGACCCCTACGACTGGGGACGCATCGCCGCCGCCAACGCGCTGTCCGACGTCTACGCCATGGGCGGCCGGCCCGTCCTCGCCGTCAACCTGCTCGCCTGGCCCCGCGACCGGCTGCCCTTCGAGCTGGCCCGCGAGGTGCTGCGCGGCGGCCTGGACATCGCCACCGAGGCGGGCTGTCACATCGGCGGCGGGCACAGCGTGGACGACCCGGAACCCAAGTACGGCATGGCCGTCACCGGACTGGCCGACCCCGCACGGCTGCTCCGCAACGACGCGGGCCGCCCCGGTCTGCCGCTGTCGCTGACCAAGCCGCTCGGCCTGGGCGTGCTGAACAACCGGCACAAGGCGACCGGGGAGCGGTTCGAGCAGGCGATCGCCACGATGACGGCCCTCAACCGGGACGCGTCCGCCGCCGCCCTCGCCGCCGGCGCCACCTGTGCCACCGATGTCACCGGCTTCGGGCTCCTCGGCCATCTGTACAAGCTCGCCCGGGCCTCCGGCGTGACCGCCGTACTCGACACGGCCGCGGTGCCGTACCTGGACGGCGCCCGGGAGGCCGTCCGGGACGGCTACGTCAGCGGCGGCACCCGGCGCAACCTGGAGTGGGTCGCGCCGCACACCGATTTCGGCACCGCGGACGCGGACACCCGGCTGCTGCTGGCGGACGCCCAGACCTCGGGCGGGCTGCTCGTAGCCGGCGAGGTGCCCGGAGCCCCGGTGGTGGGGGAGCTGGTACCCCGCGGGGACCACTCGATCGTGCTCCGGTGAGCCGCTTTTCGCGGCCTCGGCCGGGCCGCTTCCACGGCCCCGGGTGAGCCGCTGCTACGGCTCCGTTCCGGTGTGCTCGTCGATGCCCGCCCGGGCCCGGTAGGACCGCACCAGCTCCAATGACGCCGGACCCCGCGGACGGCGCCCCGGACGGATGTCGACGGCGAACGCCTTCGTCTCCTGGATGTGCGTGTTCGGGTCCAGGGACAGGTGCAGCAGTTCGTTGGCCGCGTCCCCGGTGCTGTAGCCGTTCGGGCCCCAGTGGTAGGGCAGGCCCACCTGGTGCAGGGTCCGGCCCTGCACCCGCAGCGGCGCCATCCGGTCGGTCACCAGCACCCGGGCCTCGATCACCCCGCGCGCGCTGACGATCGTCGCCCAGCCGGTGTGCGCGAGGCCCCGCTCGGCGGCCAGCTCCGGGGACACCTCGCAGAAGAACTCCGGCTGCAGTTCCGCGAGATACGGCTGCCAGCGGGACATGCCGCCCGCCGTGTGGTGCTCGGTGAGCCGGTAGGTGGTGGCCACGTACGGGAACACCTCGGAGCCGGGCTCGGTGCCGCTCGGCTGGTAGCGGTTGTCCGGGAGCGCCGGCATCACCTGCCGCACCGGATTGCGCTGCTGACCGTAGAGCAGGTTCGGGAACGGGGAGTCCTGCGGTTCGTAGTGCGTCGGCAGCGGGCCGTCGGTGAGCCCCGACGGCACGTACAGCCACGCCTTGCCGTCGGCCTGCATGATGAACGGGTCCCGGCCGGACAGCGCCTCGGGGCCGGTCGCGCCCTCGGGCGGCTCGTGATCGGGCGCCTTGTCCTTCTTGAAGTCGGGCACGTCGTGCCCGGACCACTCGCCCCGCTCACCCTTGTCCGGGTCCCACCACACCAGCGCCTTCCGCTCGCTCCACGGCCTGCCCTCCGGGTCCGCCGAGGCGCGGTTGTACAGGATGCGCCGATTGGCCGGCCAGGCCCACGCCCACTCGGCCGCCACCCAGTCCTGCTCCCGGCCCGGCTTGCGGCGCGCGGCCTGGTTGACGCCGTCGGCGTACACCCCGCAGTAGATCCAGCAGCCGCAGGCGGTGGACCCGTCGGACTTGAGCTGCTCGTAGGAGGAGAGCGGGTCACCCTCGGCGTCATGGCCGTTGATCTCGGCCAGCACGGCCTCCGCGTCCGGTTCGACGATCTCGCCCTTCGTCGGGTAGTCCCAGGTCAGGTCGAGCACCGGGCGGTCCATCTCGTCGGCGGACCCGGCCAGCCGCTGCCGGACGAGCCGCCCCAGGTGGTACGTGAACCACAGGTCGCTGCGCGCCTCGCCGGGCGGCTCAACGGCCTGGTGGTGCCACTGCAGCAGCCGCTGGGTGTTGGTGAAGCTGCCGGCCTTCTCGGTGTGCGCGGCGGCCGGCAGGAAGAACACCTCGGTGCCGATGTCCTCGGTGCGCAGCTCCCCGGTCTCGATCTCCGGGCCGTCCTTCCACCAGGTCGCCGACTCGATGAGGGAGAAGTCCCGCACCACCAGCCAGTCCAGGTTGGCCATGCCCTTGCGCATCAGCTTGGCGTTGGCGTTGCCCACCGCCGGATTCTCCCCGACCAGGAAGTAGCCCTTGCAGCTCCCGTCGAGCTGGGCCATGGCCGTCTCGTAGGCCGAGTGGGAGCCGGTCAGCCGCGGCAGATAGTCGAAGCAGAAGTCGTTCTCCCGCGTCGCCGCGTCGCCCCAGTACGCCTTGAGCAGGCTCACCAGATAGGCCCGCATGTTGCCCCAGTAGCCCTTGTGCGCCGCCTCGGCCTCCGCGAACGCGTCGAGGTCCTGGTTCTGGTGGGCGTGCGGCATCGGGATGTAGCCGGGCAGCAGGTTGAACAGGGTCGGGATGTCCGTGGAGCCCTGGATGGAGGCGTGCCCGCGCAGCGCGAGGATGCCACCGCCCGGGCGGCCGATGTTGCCGAGCAGCGTCTGCAGCACGGCGGCCGCGCGGATGTACTGCACGCCGACCGTGTGCTGCGTCCAGCCGACCGCGTAGGCGAACGCCGTGGTCCGGTCCCGTCCGGAGTTCTCCGTGACCAGCTCGCACACCTGCCGGAACAGGTCCCGCGGCACTCCGCAGACCTCCTCGACCAGCTCCGGCGTGTAGCGGGCGTAGTGCCGCTTGAGCACCTGCAGGACACAGCGCGGATGGGTGAGCGTCTCGTCCCGCTCGGGCTCGCCCTCGCCGATCACGGCCCCGCCGGAGCCGTGCGCCTCACCGCGCGCCGCCTCGGTGACCGAGCTGTCGTCGGATCCCTCGCCGCCGGTGCGCTTGCCGTACTCCAGATCGCGCTCGCCCGAGGCCGCCTGCATCTCTGTGCCCTCGTACTGCCAGCTGCTGTTGTCGTAGGAGCGGCTGTCGGTGTCCAGGCCCGAGAAGATGCCGTCCAGGTCCTCGGTGTCCCGGAAGTCCTCCCGCAGGATCACCGGGGCGTTGCTGTACGCGAGCACGTAGTCCCGGAAGTACTTCTCCTCCCGCAGCACGTGGTTGATGATCCCGCCGAGGAACGCGATGTCCGAGCCCGCGCGCAGCGGCACGTGCACGTCGGCCAGCGCGCTGGTCCGGGTGAACCGAGGGTCGACATGGATCACCTTCGCGCCGCGCGCCTTCGCCTCCATCACCCACTGGAACCCGACCGGATGGCACTCGGCCATGTTCGAGCCCTGGATGACGATGCAGTCCGAGTTCTGCAGGTCCTGCTGGAAGGTGGTCGCGCCGCCGCGTCCGAACGAGGTTCCCAGACTGGGAACTGTGGAGGAGTGTCAAACACGCGCCTGGTTCTCGATCTGGATCGCTCCCAGCGCGGTGAACAGCTTCTTGAGCAGGTAGTTCTCTTCGTTGTCGAGCGTCGCCCCACCGAGGCTCGCGATGCCGAGGGTGCGCCGGACGCGCTTGCCGTCGACCTCCCACTGCCAGCCGGTCCGCCGCGCCTCGACGACCCGGTCGGCGATCATGTCCATCGCCGTGTCCAGGTCCAGCCGCTCCCACTCGGTGCCGTGCGGCCGCCGGTACAGCACCTGGTGCTCGCGCGCGCTCCCGGTGGTGAGCTGCAGGCTGGCGGAGCCCTTGGGGCACAGCCGGCCCCGCGAGATGGGGGAGTCCGGGTCGCCCTCGATCTGGGTGACCTTCCCGTCCTGGACGTACACGTTCTGCCCGCAGCCCACCGCGCAGTACGGGCAGACGGACTTCACCACCCGGTCCGCCGAGGCCACCCGGGGTTCCAGCCGCGCGCTGCGCCCGCTCTTGGCGGCGGCCCCCCGGCCCAGCGGGTCCGTACCCGTGAGCTGGCGGTAGACCGGCCAGGAGTCGATCCAGGTGCGTACGCCCACGACTCGCTCCTCCCGTCGGCGTTCCTCGATTCTCACGCAACCGCGCGACCGCGGCATCCCGGCCCCGGTGTGCGGCGGGGTACCCCCGCCCCGAACGGCCAAACCGGCGCCGCCGCACCCGGGCCGCACACGCCCGGGGGCCGGTTCACCGGCCGCGCGCCGCCAGCCGCTCGCGCTGCGGTACGACCGTGTACTTCGGGTCCTCGGCGGAGTCCACCCCGGCCTGGAACACTCCGAAGCGCAGTGCCGCCGAGCCGGAGAGCAGCGCGGCGCCGGCCGCCAGGGCGACGCGCCGGTCGCGTACGCGACCGGACAGCAGCGCCAGGGCGGCCCCGCCCGCCGTCAGCACCTCGGCGGCGCGCAGCAACCGGTGCGGCCGGCCCTGCTCGTAGGGCTCGGCGGCCAGTCCGAGACGTCCTTTCATCAACCGGAAGGCGCCCAGTTCCAGGGCGGCACCGAGGGCCGCCATCCGGCGGGCCGGTCCCGCCTGGCAGGCCGGGGCGGCGGCCAGCGCCAGACCGGACGCCGCGGTGGCCGCCGATCCCGCGAAGACGTACGGCAGCTGCCGGTAGCCCTCGTGCCAGGACGGCACCGCCGTGTCCGAGAGCAGCACCGCGGTGTACGTCGCCACCGCCGGGCCGAGGACGGCGGCGCCGGCCGTGGCGGCCGAGCCGGCGAGGCGGTAGCGGCCCGCGACATCGGCCGCCGCCGCGGCGAGCGTCAGCGGGGCGTACCCCACCAGCAGCCACGAACCCACGCTCATCGGCGAGGTGGGCTTGAACACCCGCAGCATGTTGAGGAAGCGCGCCGGGCGGCCCAGGTCGTGCACGAGCGCGACCAGCGACAGCGAGATCGCCCCGGCCGCCCCCAGCTTCGCCGGGCGGGCCAGCGCCGGCCGCCCGCCGAGGCCGGCCCCGGCCGCGAGCAGCGACGACGCCCCGGCCAGCCCGCCGAGGTACAGGTAGCCGGCGATGTCGAGCGCCTTCCACGTCGGCTTGTTCAGCACCGGTTTGCCGTAGTAGGACGAGAACTCCGCCTCCGGGACCATCGGCTGCTCGCCCCGGCCGCGCCGGCGCCGGCGGCGCCCGGCCCCCGCGCCCGTCGGGGCCTCGCGACCCGGCCGCCCGCCCTCCACGCCGTCCCGGGTCACGTCCGAACCGCTCATCGCGGCCTCCTCACGAAGCTGGTGACGGCGAGCGCGGCGAGCGAGACGGCGGCCAGCGCGGCGTGCCGCCACATGTCGGGCAGGTCCCGGGTGGTGACCACCGGGTCCGGGGGCAGGCCGTACACCTCCGGCTCGTCCAGCAGCAGGAAGAACGCGCCGTCCCCGCCGACCCCGTCGTCCGGGCTCTCGCCGTACAGCCGGGCATCGGTCACCCCGGCCTCCCGTAGCCGGTCCACCCGGGACGCGGCCCGCTCGCGCAGTTCCTCCAGCGGGCCGAACTGGATCGAGTCGGTCGGGCAGGCCTTGGCGCAGGCCGGCTCCATACCGACGCCCAGCCGGTCGTAGCACAGGGTGCACTTCCACACCCGGCCGTCGTCCTTGCGCTGGTCGATGACGCCGTACGGGCAGGCGGGCACGCAGTAGCCGCAGCCGTTGCAGATGTCCTCCTGGACCACGACCGTGCCGAACTCGGTGCGGAACAGCGCCCCCGTGGGACACACGTCGAGGCAGGCCGCGTGGGTGCAGTGCTTGCACACGTCGGAGGCCATCAGCCAGCGCAGCTCGGTGCGGCCGTCGGGCGACACCGGGGAGATCTCCCCGGCCGGGGCACCCGCGGGGGCCGCGCCGGGTGGGGGAGCGGTGGCCCCCGGTCCCGGCGAACCGGCGTCGGTACCGAGGTCCGCCGCCGCGGCGAACACGTCGACGTCCTCGTGGACGACCCCGGGCTCCTGCCCGCCGAACGGCTTGCGCTGCTCGATGAACGCCACGTGCCGCCAGCTGTCGGCGCCGAGGCCCTGCGTGTTGTCGTACGACATGCCGGTCAGTTCGAGCCCGTCCTCCGGAACGGCGTTCCACTCCTTGCAGGCCACCTCGCACGCCTTGCAGCCGATGCACACGGAGGTGTCGGTGAAGAAGCCCATCCTGGGCGGGGCGTCCGGGTAGCCGGCGGCACCCGCCACGTCCGGCTGGGGGCCGTAGAGCAGATGCCCGCGTGCCGTTCCGGCGCTCGCCGTGCCGTCGTCGTCCGGGGTCATGCCGCACCCTCCTCGCTCGGCCCTCGCCCCCGCTGACGGCGCAGGTGCGAAGCGTCCGGGGTCCGGGTCCTGGTGCCCTGTCTCGAGCTTGGCACGGGTGCCCTCGCTCCGCGTGCCCGAAACAGCCCCCGTGGCAGCCGTACCACCTCGCGGGGAGCGCCGCCGGGAGGTGGTACGCCGGGAGACGCCGAACGGAGTGGAGTACCCGGGACGACGGGCCGTACACCCCTGGCGGCGGATCGTCGCTCGAAGTTCTGCCGGGCGGGCGCCTGCTTTGTCGGGGGTCGTGAAAGTGGGTTAGCCTGCGACGTATTTTTCTCATCAGGCAGATCCGTGAACTGCGGAAATGCACACACCAAGGGCCGGGTCAGGCCGCGTGCCCGGCGGTGGTTCCGAGCCCTCTGCCCGAGGGCTCCTGGGGAGCGGAACGAGGGTGCACATGGCGGGCAAGGCGACTGGGACGATCGACGCGGTCCCGGGCGAACAGGAACTGAGACGGCTCCTCGCGGGGCTGACGGCGGTCCGCGACGGCGACTTCGGCACGCGTCTGCCGGACGACTCCAGCGGACTGATGGGCGACATCGCCACCGTCTTCAACGGCATGGTCGACCAGTTGTCCGTGTTCACCTCCGAGGTGACCCGGGTGGCCCGCGAGGTGGGGACCGAGGGCACCCTCGGCGGCCAGGCGGAGGTGCCGGGCGTCTCCGGCACCTGGGCCGACCTCACCGACTCCGTCAACGCGATGGCGGGCAACCTCACCACCCAGGTGCGTGACATCGCCCAGGTCGCCACCGCCGTCGCCAAGGGCGACCTGTCCCAGAAGATCGACGTCCCCGCGCGCGGCGAGATCCTCCAGCTCAAGGAGACCGTCAACACGATGGTCGACCAGCTCTCCGCGTTCGCCGACGAGGTGACCCGGGTGGCGCGCGAGGTGGGCACCGAGGGGCGCCTCGGGGGACAGGCGCAGGTGCCCGGGGTCGCCGGTGTCTGGCGGGACCTCACGGATTCGGTCAACTTCATGGCCGGAAATCTCACCGCTCAGGTGCGCAACGTCGCCCAGGTGACGACGGCGGTGGCGCAGGGCGACCTGTCGCAGAAGATCACGGTGGACGCCCGGGGCGAGATCCTGGAGCTGAAGAGCACCATCAACACGATGGTGGACCAGCTCTCGGCGTTCGCGGACGAGGTGACCCGGGTGGCCCGCGAGGTGGGTACCGAGGGCCGGCTGGGCGGTCAGGCGGACGTCAAGGGCGTCAAGGGCACCTGGCGGGACCTCACGGATTCCGTCAACTTCATGGGCGGGAACCTCACCGCCCAGGTGCGCAACGTCGCCCAGGTGGCCACCGCGGTGGCGCAGGGCGACCTGTCGCAGAAGATCACGGTGGACGCGCGCGGCGAGATTCTGGAGCTGAAGAACACCATCAACACGATGGTGGACCAGCTCTCGGCGTTCGCCGACGAGGTGACCCGGGTCGCCCGCGAGGTCGGCACCGCCGGCAACCTCGGCGGACAGGCCACCGTGCGCGGGGTCTCGGGCACCTGGAAGGACCTCACCGACAACGTCAACGTGATGGCGTCCAACCTCACCGGTCAGGTCCGCTCCATCGCCCAGGTCGCCACGGCCGTCGCCAAGGGCGACCTGTCGCAGAAGATCACCGTCGAGGCCAAGGGCGAGGTCGCCGCGCTCGCCGACGTCATCAACACCATGGTCGACACGCTCTCCGCGTTCGCGGACGAGGTCACCCGCGTCGCCCGCGAGGTCGGCACCGAGGGCCGGCTCGGCGGACAGGCCCATGTGCCCAACGTGGCCGGCACCTGGAAGGACCTCACCGACAACGTCAACTCCATGGCCAACAACCTCACCGGCCAGGTGCGCAACATCGCGCTGGTGACCACCGCCGTGGCCCGGGGCGACCTGTCCAAGAAGATCGACGTCGACGCGCGCGGCGAGATCCTCGAACTGAAGACGACCATCAACACGATGGTGGACCAGCTCTCGGCGTTCGCCGACGAGGTGACCCGCGTGGCCCGCGAGGTCGGCACCGAGGGCCGGCTCGGCGGACAGGCCGAGGTCGAGGGCGTCTCCGGCACCTGGAAGCGCCTGACGGAGAACGTCAACGAACTCGCCGGCAACCTCACCCGGCAGGTGCGCGCCATCGCCGACGTGGCCAGCGCCGTCGCCGAGGGCGACCTGACCCGGTCGATCACCGTCGACGCCTCCGGCGAGGTCGCCGACCTCAAGGACAACATCAACTCCATGGTGGAGTCCCTGCGCGAGACCACCCTGGCCAACCAGGAACAGGACTGGCTCAAGACCAACCTCGCCCGTATCTCCGCCCTCATGCAGGGCCACCGCGACCTGCCCGTCGTCGCGGAGCTGATCATGGACGAGCTGGTGCCCCAGGTCTCCGCCCAGTACGGCGCCTTCTACCTCGCCGAGGACGACGAGGCCGGACCCGAACTGCGGCTCGTCGGCTCCTACGGCAGGCCGGAGGACGACAACCGGCCCGCCCGCATCCCGTTCGGCCGGTCCCTGGTCGGCCAGGCCGCGCGCAGCCGCCGCACGATCGCCGTGGACGAGCTGCCGCCCGGCTACGTCACCATCTCCTCCGGGCTCGGACAGATCGAGCCCACCGCCCTGCTGCTGCTCCCCATCCTCTTCGAGGAGCAGGTCCTCGGCGTCATCGAGCTCGCCGCGGTCACCGCGTTCACCCCCGTCCAGCGGGACTTCCTGCAACAGCTGGTCGACACCATCGGCGTCAACGTCAACACGATCGTCGCCAACGCCCGCACCGACGAACTGCTGGAGGAGTCCCAGCGCCTCACCAGCGAACTGCGCTCCCGTTCCGCGGAGTTGCAGGCGCGTCAGGAGGAACTGCAGCAGTCCAACGCCGAACTGGAGGACAAGGCCTCCCTGCTGGCCGACCAGAACCGGGACATCGAGGCGAAGAACCTGCAGATCGAGCAGGCGCGGCAGGAACTGGAGGCCCGCGCACAGCAGTTGTCGCTCGCCTCCCGCTACAAGTCCGAGTTCCTCGCGAACATGAGCCATGAGCTGCGCACCCCGCTCAACAGCCTGCTCATCCTCGCCCAGCTGCTGGCCCAGAACCCCTCCCGCAACCTCACCCCCAAGCAGGTCGAGTACGCGGGCATCATCCACTCCGCGGGTTCCGATCTGCTGCAGCTCATCAACGACATCCTCGACCTGTCCAAGGTCGAGGCCGGAAAGATGGACGTCAGCCCCGAGCGGGTCCCGCTGCGGCAGCTCATCGAGTACGTCGAGGCCACCTTCCGCCCGATGACCTCGCAGAAGAGCCTGGACTTCACCGTCACCACCGCGCCCGGCGCCCCCGCCGACCTGCTCACCGACGACTCCCGGCTGCGGCAGATCCTGCGCAACCTGCTCTCCAACGCCGTGAAGTTCACCGAGCAGGGCAGCGTCGAACTGCGCATCGAACCGGCCCCCGACGACGAGGTGCCCGAGGGCGTGGTGCGGGGCGGAACCCTCGTGGCCTTCCGGGTGAAGGACACCGGCATCGGCATCCCCGAACAGCAGCGGGAGACCATCTTCGGCGCCTTCCAGCAGGCGGACGGCACCACCAGCCGCAAGTACGGCGGCACCGGCCTCGGCCTGTCCATCACCCGGGAGATCGCCCATCTCCTCGGTGGCGCCGTCACCGTGACCAGCACACCCGGCAAGGGCAGCACCTTCACCCTCTTCCTGCCCGTCGCCCGGGTGGACTTCGAGGAGCTGCTGCGCAGCGCGCCGAAGCCGCCCGAGCTGTCGCCGGCCGGCACGGCGCCCGGAACGGGGATCCTGGAGGGCGCGCCCCCGGCGGCCGCCAGGCGGGAGCGCCCGCGCCGCCTGCTGGTGGTGGAGGAGCGGCCGCGCGGCCTGCTCACGCTCGTCGCCGAGAGCGTCGTCGGGGATCTCGGGCACGGCCGCGCCGAGGGCGCCACCGTCGACATCATCGCCGCGGTCGGCGCGCACGAGGCCGCCGGCGCCCTCGCCGCCGAGCCCTGCCACTGCGTCGTCGTCGAACTCGGCGCGCCGGACGGGGAGTCGGCCCGCTTCCTGCGGGCGCTGCGCGGCGACTCCGCCCTGGCGAGCGTCCCGGTCCTGGTGCACAGCTCGCACCGCACCGAGCATCTCGCCGAGGACACCGCGGGCGGCTCGCTGGAGTACCTGTACAGCCTGGACGAGCTGCGCGAGCGGATCGCCCTGCATCTGTCGGCCGAGGAACCCGGCGAGGTGCTCACCCTGGTCCGCGGCGAGGAGCCGCAGCTCACGGCGCCCCAGCCGGTCGACGAGCGGACCCGCGGCCGTACGGTCCTCGTCGTCGACGACGACGCCCGGAACCTGTTCGCGCTCAGCGGCATCCTCGAACTGCACGGTTTCCGCGTGCTGCACGCGGAGAACGGCCGCAAGGGCATCGACACGCTGGTGAACAACCCGGACGTCGAACTCGTCCTGATGGACGTGATGATGCCCGAGATGGACGGCTACACGGCGACGGCCGAGATCCGCAGGATGCCCCAGTACGCCGACCTGCCGGTCATCGCCGTGACCGCCAAGGCCATGCAGGGCGACCGGGAGAAGAGCCTCGCGTCCGGCGCCAGCGACTACGTCACCAAACCGGTGGACACCCAGGACCTCATTGCCTGCGTCCGGCGCTGGCTGCCCGCATGAGGAACAACGCCATGACCGCCGGCCGAGGAGCAGGTATCCGGTGAACGACTACGAACCGCTGTCCGAGGCGGCCGCCCCGCACCCGGGCTCTCCCGGCGCAGGCCCGCCCGCCGTCCCCGGCGCGCCCGGGGCCGTGGAACCGCCCGGACCGCCCGGGGCCGGGGGGCCCTCGGGCCTGGCCGGGGTCCTGGACCCGTCCGGCCCGGTGACGGCCGCGGAACTCTCCGGTCCGTCCGAGGAGAGCGACCCCGCCGGTCCCTCCGGGGCGCCGGCCACCTCGCCCGTGGGCAGGCTCGCCGCCACCGTCGAGCGGCTGCGCGGGGAGGTGCGGGCGGCGCAGGCCGAGGCCGAGGGCCGGGCACTGCTGGAACTGGCCAAGGGCATCCTGGTCGAGCGCCTCGGCTGCGGCCCCGCCCAGGCCGCCCGACAGCTCGCCGAACTGACCGAGCAGGCCCGGGTGACACCGCTGGAGTTCGCGGTCGAGGTCATCAACCAGGCCGCCCGGGACCGGGTCTCGGAGGTCGCCAAGGCCTTCCTGGCCGCCACCGCGGACCCGGCCGGGCAGGTCGAGGACTCCGCCGCCGTACGGCTGCGCGCCGCCGAGAGCGGCGTCCTCGCCGCCGACGACACCCAGGCGGTGGCCGACTCGCTGCTCCAGCACGCCCTGCGGCCGCTCGGCGCGGTGGCCGTAGCCGTCTGGGCCGCCGGCTCCGACGGCTCGCTGACCCTGGCGGGCAGCGCGGGGTTCCCGCAGGCCGAGGCGGACCGCTGGCGCTACGTCCCGCCGGACGTGGCCACCGTGGCCCGGCGCGGCCTGACCGAGCCGGACGGCCAGTGGCTGACGTCGCTCGCCGAGTCCGGGCTGCCCACCATCGGCCGCCGGGACTTCGCGGAGGGCGCCCGGGCCGCCGTACCGGCCGGCGTGGGCGGCCGCATCCACGGCGTCCTGGAGATCGCCTGGCCGGGCCCCGAGGGCCCGAAGCCGCCGCAGGTGGTCCGTCAGCTCGAGGCGCTCGCCGAACTGTGCGCGCACACCCTGGAGTCCCACCCGCTGCTGCCCGGGGCCCAGGACAACCGGGTGCTGCCGGACGTGGTGGAACTGATGGACCTGGCGGACGGGCTGCACGACCCGGCCCTGGTGCTGGTGCCGCACCTCGACGACACCGGACAGCTCGTCGACTTCCGCATCCAGCACGTCAACAGCCACTTCCTCGACCCGGCGGGCCGGCCGCGGGCCGTCGTCGGCGGCGCCCTGCTGCTGGAGGCCTACCCGATGGCCGCCGGGGCCAACGAGCTGTTCCAGCGGGTGGAGCGGGTCTACGCCACCGGCGAGCCGTTCCGCGCCCACCGCATGCGGCTCACCGCCCTGGTCGACCAGGTGCCGCTGTCGGCGGTCGCCGACATCAGCATCAGCCGGCACGGCTCCAGCGTGCTGCTCATCTGGCGGATCGAGGACGAGGCGGCCCGCCTGGCCAGTCTGCTCCAGCACGCTCAGCGGCTCGGCCGCATCGGCGGCTTCGAGGAGAACCTGCTGACCGCCGAGATCACCTGGAACGGGCAGCTGTTCGACCTGTACGGCCGGCCGTCCACCAGCCCTCCGGTCCGACTGGAGGACCTGGCCGCGCACGCGCACCCCGACGACGCCGTCGGCATCGGCAGGTTCCTGCGCACCCTGGTGCACCACCGGCGCCCGGCTTCCGTCGCCTTCCGGCTGCAGCGGCCGGAAGGGGTGACCCGGCACGTGCGGGTGGTGGCCGAACCCGTCCTGGACACCGACGGCCAGCTGCTCGTCGTCCGCGGCGCCTACCAGGACATCTCCGCCCAGCACTGGACGGAGGTCGCCCTGGCCGCCACCCGCGACCAGCTCGTCCACACCGAGCAGCAGGCCGACGAGCGCAACCGTCTGGCCCTGCAGCTCCAGCACGCCATCATGCCTCCGACGCAGACCCCCCTGGAGGTGCCTGACCTTCAGATCGCCGTGCGCTACCGGCCCGCCGAGACGGAGCAGCTGGTCGGCGGCGACTGGTACGACACGGTGGTGCTGCCCTCGGGCCTGGTGCTGCTGTGCGTGGGGGACGTCGCCGGGCACGGCATAGAGGCGGCGACCAGCATGGTCGTCCTGCGCAACGCCCTGCGCGGCCTGGCCGTGACCGGCGCCGGGCCCGCGCAGTTGCTGTCCTGGCTGAACATCGTCGCCCACCATCTGACCGGGGCCGTCACGGCCACCGCGGTGTGCGGTCTGTACGACGGCGAGCGGCGCATCCTGCGCTGGGCCCGGGCGGGCCATCTCCCGCCGGTCCTGGTGCGGGACACGGAGGCCACCGCCATGCCCACGCTCAAGGGGCTGCTGCTGGGCGCCGTACCGGACGCCGAGTACGAGGAGACGGAGGTGCAACTGGCGGCCGGGGACACCCTGTTGATGTACACCGACGGTCTGATCGAGCGACGGGACCGCTCCGTCCAGGAGTCCCTGTCGCATCTGCTGTCCATGGCCCGCTCGGCACCCGGCGGCCTGGACCAGCACCTGGACCGGCTGCTCACGCACAGCAGGTCGGACACCGACGACGACACCTGCATCGTGGGGATCAGGCTGGCCTGAGCCGGGCGGCGCTTGGGTGAGGGGCTCCGTGAGGATCTGGACGCGGTGCTGGCCGGTTCCACGAGTGGAGTGGATCTGGACCTGGGCGGGCTGGACTTCTGCGACTGTGCCGGCCTGAACGTCCTCCTCGACCTCCGGCGAAGCGTCTTGGAGCAGGGCAAGACGGTCGTCATCCGCGCCAGCAACCCGGTGGTCGACAGACTGCTCACTCTCCTCGGGGCGCAAGGACTGTTCGCCCCCCTCTCCACAACGCGGAGAGCTAGTGCTCTGACCGCATAGACACCTCAGGCGCTCAACACGTCAAGCTGCGGCAGCGAGTTCGACGGGGAAGGCGGTGTGCTCGTCGAACAGCTTGCGGTGCTGAAGGCAGTGGTAGAGCTGGCCGAGCATGCGGTTGAAGAGGTTCCTCTGGGCGGCTGCGTGCCAGTCTCCGTGGCCGTCGCGGCGCCTGCGGTAGTGGGTCCTGGCGCCTGGTGAGGCGGTGATGGCGGAGAAGGCCCAGAGGTAGCCGGCGTGATTGAGGCGGCTTCTTGACCCACCGGCGGGTGATGCTCGACTTCTTGCCAGAGGCCCTGGTGATGGGTGAGGCGCCGGCGTATGCCTTCAGGCCTCGGGCGTCGGCGAAGCGGTTGCGGTCGTCTCCGATCTCGGCGAGCACCCGGGCACCGAGCTGGATGCCGAGGCCGGGGAAGCTGAGGATGATCTCAGCGTCCGGGT
>NZ_JBHVUH010000024.1:0-1156 GCF_042884245.1 Streptomyces sp. NPDC058145
ATGCTGGTCTGCGACGGTCTGACCGGTCTCCCGGACGCCGTGAATACCGTCTGGCCTGCGACGATCGTCCAGACCTGCGTCGTTCACCTATTGCGTTCCGTTACGCGGCCCGGCAGGACTGGGAGAAGATCGCGAAGGCGCTCAGGCCCGTCTACACCGCCCCGACCGAGGAGGCCGCGCTGGAGCGGTTCGTGGAGTTCACCGACGCCTGGGGCGGGAACTATCCGGCGATCGTCCGGCTCTGGGAAGCGGCCTGGGCGGAGTTCGTGCCCTTCCTCCGGTTCGACGTGGAGATCCGCAAGATCGTCTGCACCACCAACGCGATCGAGAGCATCAACGCACGGATCCGCAAGGCCGTCTGGGCCCGGGGACACTTCCCCACCGACCAGGCCGCCCTCAAATGCGTCTACCTGGCCGTCATGAGCCTGGACCCGACCGGCACCGGACGCAAACGCTGGACCATGCGCTGGAAGGCCGCACTCCAAGCCTTCGACATCACCTTCGACGGCCGGCTCACCGCCGGACGACGCTGAAGAAAACCGACCGAGTTCCACCGTTCGCTACACGCGGTACGCAGCCTCGTGACGTGTGGCGACCTTCTGAGCCGTAGTTCCGTTCAGAACTGATCGTGGGAGTTTTCCGGTTGCTCGGAAGAGCCTGAGAAATGCCTAAGTCCATGGTCGGTTGCTGAGGTTGTTGCATCTAGTTGCTGTGCTGTTTCGGCAGATTTGCGAGCGTAGGCGAGATGGTTGCGGCTGGCCCGGGTGTTGGGGTGGGTGTTGCCGAGTACCTGCTCGCGTTGGGCGAGGGTGGCCTCGAACAATGGGATGGCCCGTTCCAGATCCCCTGCTGCTTGGTAGGCGCCAGCGAGGTTGTTTCGGCTGGTAAGGGTGGAGGGGTGGGTGTCTCCCAGTACCTGTTCGTACTGGGAGAGGGTGGCCTCGAACAGAGTGGTGGCCCGGTCCAGGTCTCCCGCTGTCTGGTAGGCGCCAGCGAGGTCATTGCGGCTGGCCAGGGTGGAGGGGTGGGTGTCTCCTAGCACCTGTTCGTACTGGGCGAGGGTGGCCTCGAACAGAGTGGTGGCCCGGTCCAGGTCCCCCGCCGCCTGGTAGGCGCCAGCGAGGGAGTTTCGGCTGGCCAGGGTGTAGGGATGGGT
>NZ_JBHVUH010000024.1:1253-55175 GCF_042884245.1 Streptomyces sp. NPDC058145
GGTGTCTCCCAGTACCTGTTCGTACTGGGCGAGGGTGGCCTCGAACAGAGGGATGGCCCGATCCAGGTCCCCCGCCGCCTGGTAGGCGCCAGCGAGGTCATTGCGGCTGGCCAGGGTGGAGGGGTGGGCGTCTCCTGACACCTGCTCGTACTGGGCGACGGTGGCCTCGAACAGAGGGATGGCCCGGTCCAGGTCCCCCGCCGCCTGATAAGCGAGCGCAGAGTTGTTGCGGCTGGCCAGCGTATATCGGTGGGTGTCTCCCAGTACCTGTTCGCACTGGGCGAGGGTGGCCTCGAACAGAGGGATGGCCCGGTCCAGGTCCCCCGCCGCCTGGTAGGCGCCAGCGAGGTTATTGCGGCTGGCCAGGGTGGAGGGGTGGGTGTCTCCCAGTACCTGTTCGTACTGGGCGAGGGTGGCCTCGAACAGAGGGATGGCCCGATCCAGGTCCCCCGCCGCCTGGTAGGCGCCAGCGAGGTTATTGCGGCTGGCCAGGGTGTCATAGTGAGTGGCGCCTAAGACTCGCTCGCACTGGGCGAGGGCGGCGGTGCGCAGCGCGATGGTATGGGCGTCGCGGCCTTGTCGGTAGAGGTATTGGGCGGCCTCGTGGTACGTGTTGACGGTACTGGTTGAGGCAGGACTGTCCGGTGGTGTGGACTCGGCCAGGGCCAAGATGTGTGGGAGCAGACGATCCCAGAGGGCAGTGGGTTCGAGCAGGGAGTCGTCCAGCGAGACGGGCAGGGCCTGTCGGACAGCCTGTTCGGCCTCCGCGCGGCCTGGGGAATAGGCATCGGGCTCCGACTGAGCCAAGGTGCGGGCGCGTAGGACGGTTTGTACGAGGCGGTGGACGCTGACGCCCTGGCGGTCATCGGTGAAGGCGATCATGTTGTAGGCGTGCAGTTCTCCGAGTGCATTGCCCAGGGCGATCGAGCTGGGGGCGAGCGGCGCGAGGAGGGTGCGGGGTATGTCGTCGGGGGCCAGCCATGCCATGGTGTGCAGGAGGGTGACGGCTAGCGGGTCGCGGCTTGCAATAGCGGTGAGTGTATGGTCCCAGATCCGGGCGATGGTCCGTTCGGGTTCGATGACGTCACGGTCTTCGTCTAGGACCAGTCCCAGTGATTGGCGGTAGGTGTCCAAGCTGATGCCCGTCCGGTAGATGTAGGCGCCGGCCTGCTCCAGAGCCAGCGGTAAACAGCCCAGATCCTTGGCTAGCCGCCGCGCCGCCTCTCGCTGGCCGCCGTTGGGCGTGAGGTTGGGGAAGGCGATCGTGCACAGCAGGTCGGCGGCCTCTTCCAGGGAGAGCAGGCCCAAAGCCATGGTGAGGGCTAGGGCGTGCCATCCGGTGGCTTTGCGGCTGGTGGCCAGATGGTGGCCGCCGGCCAGGGTGCCCAGGTAGGGACGCAGGTGTGCCGGTTCCTCAACGTTGTCGAAAATCAATAGCCAGTCCGGGTGGGCCTGCAACCAGGTGATCGCCCACGCCGCCCGCTCGTCTGGACCGGCTCCCTGCGCCCACTGCGGACACAGAGCCATGGCCAGCCCCGCCAAACAGGTCACGATCGCCTCGGGAGACTCGGCGGTGATCCACCACACCAGCGTGTACGCGCTCCGGTACCGGTCGGCGTAGTGCAGGGCCAAGGTGCTCTTGCCCACTCCGCCCAGACCGTGGATCGCCCGGACCCGCGACTGCACCACCGCGGCCGACCCTTCACCTGTCAGCATCCCCCGCAGATCGGTCAGTTCCTGCTCGCGGCCGACGAAGACCCCCGACACCGACTCCGGGAGGAACCCGGCCCCTGGCGGTGCCTGAACAGTCATCGCCCAGTGCACTGCCTCCGCTGGCAGCATCACGATCCGCGCGTTGTCCCCGCTGACCGCCACCCCGATCGACTCGGCCCCGATTGACCGATCGCCGGACACCTCCACCCGCATCTGCTCCTGCGGGGGTGTCGCGCTCACCGCTGTGACGGGTGAATGGTGGCGTTGTCGCCGGAGACCGCGATGCCGATGTGCTGGGCGCCGATCGCCCGATCCCCCGACACGTTCACCGTCACCCCGGCCGTCGGCAACAACCCGGCCACCTCACGCGCCAACTCTGCGTCCTCCCGCAACGCACGCTTGATCTGCTGCCGCAACGCCGCCGCCGCATCCGTGTCGTCTGGCTCCTCGGCAGCCTCTCGTACCGCCGACTCCAAAACAGCACGGCCCTCTTCGTCTCGCTGGCGCCACACCACCTGCAGAATTCGCCGGCCCAGACCCGCCGTCCCCTCGACTGCAGCGCCCACAGCCACGTCCTCGGCCCGGGTGAGTACTGCCGCCCCGTACGCGCCCACCGCCGCCGACAGATACGGACCGGCCTGCTCCACTAGCTGAACAATCTCTGTGCTCATGCGCACTCCTGACTACACGTCACTCGACTGCCCCAGGTGACCAAGGGTAAGAACACACAGCGTCCCATGAGTACAAAACGGTGAAATCATCCGCTGCGGTTCCATAGCCCACCCGATGCTCGGAGCGGGCCACTCGCCGAGTAGCCAGACGGGCTGCACTTCTGGCGGTCTCAGCTTGGAAAGCTGAGGTGATCTAGCGCCCGCTTCAGGGCTGACCTGCGGCGGAAGGGTGTCGGCACCTGGTGGGCGGTTCCGCTGGTTCTCCGCTGTTCCCCGAGGGCCCCGTACGATCTGGCACACGTCTGGCACGACCTCTTCGTCCCGAACTATGGGCGTGACGGTCGCTGACGGTCGCTGTGCTGGTAAAGCGTAGACGTCGGGCCGTTTCTGGTCGGGCACGGTCTTCACGGTTGCTGTACTTCGCTGCTGTACAGCATCAGCGCCTGAATGATCATAAAGTTCTCTGTGCTCAGTGGTCCGGGGTTCCGCTTAAAAGTCTAGTAAGAGGCTGTTTCGCCTGTGACGGGTGAGGCTGCCGAGGTGTCAGCCTGTGGCTGCGGAACTAGCCTTGTTTTGAAAGCCGCATATAGCAACGGCAACACGACCGGTCGACCCGGTTCCGCGTGCCACGGGACCAAGGCCGCAGCGGCCTCAGGCGCACTCCCCCGCGAAGCGCTGGAGGTCGACCGCGTACCTCCTGAAAACACGCGGTGACACCTGAAGACCGCGCCGCGGTTCTCTCTTCGCGGCGGCGGCCATCAATCTCGCGCATCCCCGAAAGGGGCACGAGAGAGCGATGGAACGGAAGGTATTTCTCATGCGAGCACAACGCGCGAGGCGTGTCCTCGCGGCGTCCGCTGCCGGTCTGCTCATGGCCGGTGGCGCCGCGATAGGCGCGGCAAGTACCGCTGCCGCGTCCACCTCCTCCTACGACCACGGCGGCTACAGCAGCGGCTGCGACGACTGGTGGGGTGGCAACTGCGACAACGGCGGCTACGGCGGTGACCACGGCTACGGCGGTGACCACGGTGGCGGCGGTGACCACGGTGGCGGCGGTGACCACGGTGGCGGCGGTGACCACGGTGGCGGCGGTGGCGGCGGCCACTGAGTCAGCCGATCCCAACGCACACGAGGCACGGCGTGCGGCCCCCAAACGGGACCGCACGCCGCGGTGGTTCAGGGCCCCGCTCTGCCTGGGGCGACGGTGTACGGGAGGGAGGCACCCTACGCACACCGATTCGACGTCAGGCTCTCGGTAGAGGCGCGCTTTAAGGGCAGCCCCCGGCGTAGCGCACGCGGTCGGCGTAGCGACTTTGGCCGGGAGTTTCAATGGGCGAGTCAAGCGCCGCGGTGTGCGACCAGTAGCCGAAGAAGTGAAGGGCCGGGTCTCTGACCTGCGGCCGCGTAATCGATCAACGCTGCGACCTGCGACTTAGCTGTCAGTGGTTGTCAGCGTTGGTCGTCGTTGAGCGCCCTCTGACGGCCCCGAGACGGCCCCGCTTACCCTTGCTTAGACGACTGCGGGCCTGCGCGGATCAACGGGGTTGATCTCGGCTTCGTCGAAGAGTTGCTCCAAGGCTTCGGTTCCATGCTTTCTGCGGAACGCGATCTCGGATGCGGTAACCGGTAGCAGCCAGAGCAAGCGGGCGTGTCCGTCTGGCAGGGCACACCGTTCAAGGTCGAGCCCGTGCAGGTAGGGCAGGCTGACAAGCAGATGCTCGCAGGTCGATCCAGGCGTCCAGGGTTCCCCCATCGGCAGGCTGTGGCCCAGCTCAAGACGGTGAGGCTCCGGCCCACCGCAGTGGTAGAAGGCCGTCATCGCGAGAACGTCCGCGAACCGCGGATCGCTGATCGGCGCCGTCATGATGAACTCCGTGCCGTGTCCCTGATGGTGGGCCCGTGCCCAGCATCCGACTGTGACGTAGGTCCAAGGGTTGCCACGTGGTCCCGGGCCTATCTCAAGGATCCGCAGGTCACGGACCATGCCGCGCCGCCCGTCGCCTAGGTCGTAATGCGCCGTCCTCACCGAGTGTCCGGCGAAGAACTGGCGCACGTGTCGATCAAGTGCTTCGGCGGCCCCATCCGTCGTCATACCGGGGATCATGTCAGGAGCCGAATAAGGTCGAGGGGGCGGTTCGACGTGAGGTCGGCAGAGTCTCAATGACTGAGCCAAGCGACGGGCGCCGGCCGATGGTGCGCACGGCGCCCGTACCCGGCCCAGACTTTGCGGTCTGGCTTCATCCTTATCAGGTCGATTACAAGGGGCCGAGGACACCCATCAACCGGCTTCCTGCCTTGAGTGATCGTCCGCTGAGGTCCGGCGCCGATCGCCACTGTTCGCGGTTGTTGGTGTCAGCCGCTGGTGTCAGCCAATCGACTCCCTCCCGAGGAACCGCAAAGCCTCCCCGCGGACGCCAGCGTCCTCGTCGGCTGTGAGTGCTTCGAGTTGCTGCACGAACTGGTCCAGCCGGCCATCGGCGATCATCCAGCTTTGATGGTTGAACACCTCCCCGTCGAGCTGGTCAGCAGTCCACCACGCCTCAGCCCGTGACAGCGCCGCAAGAACGGTGCGCAGACCAACAAGATCCCGTCGTTGCAGCAGTGCCTCCGCCGTTTCTTGCGTGACTCCAGTGTCGTGAGGGTCCAACAGAAGCCGTTCAAGGACTGGCGCGACTTCTTCTCGGCCTGCAATCGTCGCAAGCTGTCTGCCTGCGGCAGCTCTGCGAGACCATGACTCCGACTCGGCGTCGCGGAGCGCTGCCATGAATTCGCCTGCCCTTTGCTCCTGGCTCACGCAGCCATGTTGCCTTCCCCTGCGCCGCGTGCCTACTTCGTCTCCAAGGTCGACTCTGGTTGGTACCGGGCCAGCGTCCCCCAACCTCAACACCCCCAGCTCCCATCCCGTCCGCCGTCGCCCCACACACCGTGGAGCGGGCGTGGTTCATGGCGTCCAGGTGGAGCGCGCCACTGTACGAACGACCTGGACGCCATGGGCCGCGTCTGCTCGGCTCCGCCTGGGTCGACGGTGGACGGGATGGGAGCACTCCACGCACGCCACTACGGACCCGCAGTCGGCGACGGCGCCCCCGCCATCCCGGTGCCGGCCGATCCCCCGCCGGAGGCATTGTCCTGACCGTAGGCCGCGCTCTGTGGTACTCACCTCATGGCCACCGGCCCTATCCACATGTGGGCGCGCGTCGGCGCAGCCCGCGCGGAGCGGGCCGAAGGCAGGAGCGGCGCCCGCAGCGGAGCCGGGAGCGCGCCCGGCGGAGCGGAGCGCAGCCGGGGCTTGATGAGGTAGAGAAATCTGTAACAGCACAGGGGCTGATGGGTCTGTGCAACCGACGATGATCGTTTACGCCTGGGACGCGGTCTTCTGCTTGAGGCGTTCGTAAGGAGTCTGGCCGCCGAGGCCGCCGTGAGGGCGATGGTAGTTGTAGTAGTCCTCCCACTCGCGCAGCTTGTCGTTGAAGACCTCGGCGTCGTCGATGATGACGCCCTCCAGGAGCCGGTAGAACTCCTCGCCGTCGATACGGTGAGAGCGTTCGACCTTCCCGTTCAGCCGCGGTGTGCGGGGCTTTATGTAAGCGTGGCCGATGCCTTTGTCGAGCACGTGGAAGTGGAAGGCGGACTGGAACTCGGCTCCGTTGTCCGTCTGGATCACCTCGACCTGGAACGGCAGCCTCTGCAGGACGTAGTCGACGAACTGGATGGCAGTGGCCTGGTTGAGCGTCGGATAGATCTTCAGGACCCTCAGCCGGGTGCAGTCGTCGATCGCCGTGAACTGGTAGTACTTGTTGCGGCCGCCGCGCCGGCCTTGAGGCATGGAGGCGAGCGGTTCGATGAACTTCACGTCGATCTGCACGCGGTGGCCGGGCAGCTGCTTTTCGTAGCGCTTCCACCGGCGGTCGTGGCGCTTGTAGCGCTGGGAGGCCGGCAGACGGCCCATGTCCAGCCGGTTGAGGATCCGCCACACGCCCGACTTGCTGATGGTGACGTCGTGGTACCGCTTGAGGTACATCGCGATCTTCTCCGGCCCGAAGTGGTAGTTCTGCCGGAGGTAGATGATCTTCCCGACGACCTCCACGTGCGTGGCGTTCGGGCTGTGCTTGGGCGCCTTCGAGCGAGTGCGCAGCCCCTCGATGCCCTCGGCCTGGTAGCGGCGGTACCAGATGTAGTACGCCTGCCGACTGATGCCGAAGTACCGGCAACTCATGCAGCCGCGCCACCCACCGGTGAAACCTCCGTCATGCCGATGCGCCGCCTACAAGTTGGAAGGCTCCCCGGCTGCGCAGGCAGATGTCGGAAGAGTTATTCGCCGAAGCGGGCCTCGCCCGGCGAACGATGCCAGGCGTCAGCGACTCACGGACACGCCTCGCTCCAGTGCCCCGAACTGGTCAGGGGGTCGTTGACCCAGGCGAGTCGGCGCCCAGATTCCAGGCCACAACATCGAGGATCCGCAGCAGCGACACGTCGTTGGGAGCCTGCGCTGCCAGGGCCTTCCACTGCTCGGGCTGTTCCTCGAGGTCTTGGGCCATGCATGCGCCGAGAGTCGTGAAGAAGAGGGCCTCCGGGCGTCCCGGCGTGGGATGCAGCGGATAGTTGGCGCGCGTGCTGTAGTAGCAAGCCTTGACCCGCTGGTCGAAGAGCGGGACGAAAAGCGGACGCTTGCGGTGGAGGACCTTGGTCACCTTCGTCAGTCCGATGCCGGGCACCCTTGCCGGAGCGTCCAAGACGCCGATCAGGCCCTCAAGCAGGGGACCATGGCGACCACAGGCGACTGCGGTCTGCAGCGTCAGGTCCTGACGTATGGCGGCCAGCCCGGCATCCAGCGCCGGCCGCACAGCTTGCAGTGAGTACACAGCAGCCATCGTGGGGCCGGCGTTGAGGAGGAGCGGAGCGAGGAAGTCACCATCGTTCAACTCGTCCGGCCCGCTGCCTGTGGCCATACGGTCGTATGCCGGGTAAGCGAACGGCTTACCCCCCTGGGCGGCCGCGGCGGCTCTGTTCGCCGATTCATCGAAGTAGGAGCGAACCCACCGCGCCGCTACCCCGACCTCCACGCTCCGCCCGCCAACACGCACCTTCGGGTCTCTCAACGCCGCCCCCACCCGAACCGTCCCGGCTGCGAGGACGTCCAGGCAGACACCGAGCACGATGCCGGGATCCGCCGGGAGTTCGTGGACGGTCGAAGTACGCGTCAACTGGCCCGAAGACCGACCGCCAGCGTCAGTTCAAGGACCCGGTGTGGCGATGCGAGATCCGGAAACAGCTCCCGCAGCTGCGACATCCGGTACCGGACTGTCTGGGGATGGACGTACAACGCTGCCGCCACCTCGTCCCGCCTGCCCTGGTGCAGCAGCCACGCCCGCAACGTCTCCTCCAGCCGCCGTGCGGTCGCGACAGGCAAGGTGCGCAACGGTGCGAGGGCTCGGGCACGCAGGTCTGCGAACGCGTCCACGTCGGCGCTCAGCACCAGCTCGGGCAGGTGGTCCTCGGTGTCGCGGATATCAGAGGAGAGGGAGCGCGCGCGTACGGCTCGTGCGTACGAGGCGTACGCACGAGTCCATGGCCGGGCCGGGCCGACCACGGCGGTGCGGTCGGTCAGCTGCCGCAAGAGATGTGATCGGTCGGCATCGGGGACGAGCAGCACACCGGTGGCGTCCGGCAGATCGTCGAGGACGAGGGTGCTCGGGTCGAGCGCGCGGTAGGCAGGCCGGGCCTGGGCGGCGGGCAGCAGGACCGCCGTCAGCGTAACCGGAGGCTGCCATCCGGCCCGTTGAGCAGAGGCCAGCAGCACGTCCGGGCTCGCTCCGGCGAGGAGGTCGCGGGCCAGGTGTTCCAGGTGGCGCTCGTGGGCCCTGCCCCGGGCGGCCAGTTCGTCGGCGTGGCCCGCGGCGCTCGCGGCGGAGAGCTCGTCGATGTAGGCGAAGGTCAGCTCGGCGAACTTGGCGACCTCGGCGGCGGGCAGACCTGCGGACACGGCGCCCGCTGCCAGGCATCGCCAGGCCACGCGGGCGCCGACGCGGTAGGCGCTGAGCAGGGCGTCCATCGAACGGCCGTCGCGCACCTCGCCGCGGCCCAGCTCGTAGGCCGCGTCACCGCCATCGCCGCCCGCGGCGTTCCCGCTCGCGAGGTCCAGGTAGTGCCCGAGGGCGGTGCGAACGGCTCGGCGGATGGTGCCGCCCATGCTGCCCGAGAGGGCGCCTGCGTAGGGAGGGACCTCGTCGATGATCGCCTGGACGACCTCGTCGGCGGTGGTCTTCAGCGCGGCCCGAAGTGCGGTGACCGTCGTCTCATCCAGGGCCAGTTCGCTGGCCCTCTGGGTTACACGACTCACGTTTTTATTCCCTGCGAACAATTCCACCCACCAGATTCACGTCCTACGGTCAGGACTTTACGCCCTGAGACGCAGCAAGCTGGAGTCATGACGAGTGCAGCCCTTCGCAGCAGGGCGTGGAAACTGCTGGAGATGGTCACGACGCCGCTGCTGCCGTCGGACTACCTCGACCTGGTCAGCCCACTGCGTGCGGGCGCCGACCTGCGGGGGCGCATCGAGGCCGTGCACCCCGAGACGGATGACGCCGCGACTGTCGTGATCAGGCCGGGACGGGGCTGGCGCGGCCACACAGCCGGTCAGTACGTGCGGATCGGGGTCGACGTCGACGGGGTGCGCCTGTGGCGTGCCTACTCCATCACCTCGCCGACGAACCGCCAGGACGGCCGCGTCACGATCACCGTGAAGGCGATCCCGGACGGCAAGGTCAGCAACCACCTGGTCCGCAGGACGAAACCGGGCACGTTGATCCAGCTCGACCAGGCGACCGGTGACTTCGTGCTGCCGCAGGCCAAGCCCGCCAAGGTGCTCTACCTGACGGCCGGCAGCGGCATCACGCCCGTGATGGGCATGCTGCGCGACATCGAGTTCGACGACGTCGTCACGGTCCACTGCGCGCCACGGCCGCAGGACGTGATCTTCCGCAACGAACTGCACGACCTGGTCGCGGACAAGAAGCTGCGGCTCATCGAGGTGCACACCGACACCGACGGCATGCTCGACATCGCCCGTCTCGACGAACTCGTGCCCGACTGGGCCGAGCGCGAGACCTGGGCTTGCGGGCCCGCGGGCCTGCTCGACGCCGCCGAAGAGCACTGGAGCGAGCACGGCGTCCAAGAGCGCCTGCACACCGAACGCTTCCGCCCCGGCATCGTCGTCGCCGGCGACGGATGCGGCGGCGGCGGCGAGGTCACGTTCAGCGCCACCGGCAAGACCGTCGACGCGGACGGCGCTACGCCGTTGCTGGACGTCGGCGAGGAGGCCGGCGTGCTCATGCCGTCCGGGTGCCGCATGGGCATCTGCTTCGGCTGCGTCACGCCGCTCAAGGCGGGCGCCGTCCGCGACCTGCGCACCGGCGAGATCACCGAGGCCGAGCCGGGCGTCCTCATCCAGACCTGTGTGTCCGCCGCGGCGGGCCCTTGCGACATCGACCGGTAGGAGCACCTTGACCGCCATCGACCCCACCGCCCACCTGACGGCGGAGCAGATCGAGGAGCTCGGCCACGAGCTGGACGCGATCCGCGACGAAGTGATCGCCGGACGCGGCGAGAAAGACGCCGCCTACATCCGTAGGGTCATCTCGGCGCAGCGCAAGCTCGAGCTGGTCAGCAGGGGCGTGCTGCTGTTCTCGATCTTCCCGCCGGCGTGGCTGCTCGGCACCGCCGGTCTGTCCGTGGCGAAGATCATGGACAACATGGAGATCGGCCACAACATCCTGCACGGCCAGTGGGACTGGATGCGGGACCCGAAGATCCACTCCACCACCTGGGAATGGGATCACGTCTCGCCGGCCGACCAGTGGAAGCACTCGCACAACGAGCTGCACCACACGTACACCAACGTGATCGGCAAGGACAACGACCTCGGCTACGGCATCATGCGCGTCGACGAGGACCAGAAGTGGCACCCGTTCCACCTCGGCCAGCCGCTGTGGAACTTCATCAACGCCTGCTTCTTCGAGTACGGCATCGCAGCTTACGACCTGGAGCTCGGCAAGAACCTGAACAAGCGCCGCCGCAAGAACCCGGAGTTCCGCGCGCGGGCCAAGGCCGTGGGCCGCAAGATCCGCAAGCAGGTGCTCAAGGACTACGTGATCCACCCGCTGCTGTCGGGCCCGTCGTTCCTCCCCACGCTCGCCGCCACGTTCACCGCGAACCTGGTCCGCAACATCTGGTCCCACTCCGTGATCATGTGCGGGCACTTCCCCGAGGGCGTACAGGTCTTCGAGCGCCGGTCGATCAAGGACGAGACGCGTGGCCAGTGGTACCTGCGCCAGATGATGGGCTCGGCGAACATCAGCGGCAGCAGGGCCATGCACTTCATGACGGGTAACCTGTCGCACCAGATCGAGCACCACCTGTTCCCGGACCTGCCGAGCAACCGGTACGCCGAGGTCGCAGTGAAGGTGCGCGCGCTGTTCGAGAAGTACGAGCTGGAGTACGTCACCGGACCGCTGCTCAAACAGGTGTTCTCCGCCTGGCGCAAGGTCTTCCGGCTCTCGCTACCGAACAAGAAGCCCGAGGTCAAGACGCCGGACCGTGAGCAGGAGCTCGTCGCCGCCTGATTGTTACAAGCGCCTGGCTCACGAACCCGAGGTCAGGCGCCCTTGTCCGCAGGCTCCAGAATCGCCACGCACTCCACGTGATGCGCCATCGAAAACACGTCAGGAGGCACGGAGAGAGAAAAAAGAAAAGGTCAGAGCGCTCTTGCGGTGTTCGGGGCGGCCAGCGACGTGCTGGAGCGTCACAACGCGGCAGACTTCTCCGGGGGGCAAACCCGACAGGCCACCTGCACGAATGGCTGGTCTCAAACGCTCACGTTCGCGCGTGACACCCGGACGCAGGCCGTGCCTCGGACCGGGCCGACATGACGAGCAGCCACTATTCGGAATCACGGTGCATCTGCACCCACCGGCCGTTCAGTCGGAGGGGCGCGACTCGCCACTCCACGAAACGCGACGGCACCAGACGCTGCCTTCCCAGAACAGGAGCTGCCCCGATGACCAGCGGAAGCGCGCCCACGCCGGACGCCTCGACGTTAGTGTCGTACGTCTTCGCCCAGGCCGGTGCGTCCGGGTCCGCGAGCTTCTCGCAGGCACCCACGATCTCGGCCTCCGCGAAGGCGCCGATGAACCAAAGGACGTAGCGGGCCTCTCGGATCGCATGGTCAACCCTTCAGACGCCCGTTGTCCGGCCGTGCGACCTCGGCGAGGTACTCGTCGATGCGCCTGCGGACCGCCGACTCGTCACCGTAGCGGTCACCAAGTGCACGGAAGAACGTCAGACCTTCCCCGTCGTCTGGTTCGAAGCCCCCGAATACCGTGACGTGCTCGTAGTTCTCGAGATCCCCCTCGAGAGCGGCCTCGGGAGCTTCATCGAGACCACCGATCAGGGCGTGGACGATGTTGGCTACAAACCGGGAGCTGCCCGCCTGTTCGACGGCGAAACTAACCAGGTCTCCCCTCGACAACGTGAGATCCCTGTCCCAGTTCTCCTCGGAGAAGTCCTCCCAGTACGCGTTGAGGCCCGGTCGCACCTCTCCTATGCTCTGGCTTCCTCGGCCGCTCGAGATGCCGCCGCCCTCGAAGTCGCAGAGCACCTCGAGGAAGCCACGGTTCAGCTGGATCTCCTCGTCGTCCACGGGGATCACCACCCAGTCACCGTCGACCGTGGCGGCCAAGTGCGATGTGCCGTTGACGTCGAGGCGCAGCGGTATCAGGTCGTCGTGTCGGCGGATGAAGTCCTCGTTCGCGCACTCGTAGTCGTCCCAGTCCTCTCCGTACAGCTCCTCCCAAGTGTTCCTTGCGGGGCTGGCGGTGAAGCGGATGGCATCGGCCACAGCATGAGGGGCGGAGGTCGAGATGTCCACGGCGGCCGTGGGCGGGAAGGTAAGCAGGTCCGGGACCACGGCGAGGGCGAGGGCCACCGGATCGCTCCCGGGCTCGTAAGTGCCCAGCACGGTCACCGCCTCCTGAGCCGGCCCCTGGTCCTTCAGCAGCTGAAGGACCCCGTCACGTACGCAGAGCGCATATTCCGCCTCCTCGCCGTCTACGGGTGACACACAGACCGTCAGGAACGACTCGAGCGGCATGGTGGAGACGGCATGCCGCCAGCCCTTGCCGAACAGGGCGGGGCCGTCGTAGATGGCCACGAGCCTGTATGCGTCGTCACCCCCCAAGGTCTGCGGCGGTTGGACGGGAAGGACACTTGGCCGGGGACCGCCGTAGTGCCGGATGATCAGTTCGCGGGGGTCCGGGCCGGCACCCGCGTAGAAGGCGAGAGCATGTCCTCGTACGAGCAACTGGTCGTACCAACGCAGTTCCGCGGGGTCCCTGTCATACACGGTTGCCAGAAGGAACTGCCGTGCTCTGCGGGGGTTGAGGCGCTGTACGGGTGGCCAGGAGACATCCGCATTCGCGTTCAACGGCAGGATGACATCCTTGTCCCCGTTTCCATCGGCTCCCTGCGAGGCTCGTCCGTCCTCGTCCTCGTCCTCGTCCTCGAAGTCGTCGTCCGACTCATCAAAGTCGCCCTGCGACTGATCAAGGACGGCCTGCACCGGGCGGGGGTTGGGGAACACCGACACCAGCGACGCCGATTTGAAGCGGGCGCTGAAGAGCTTGGTGCTGGGCCGCTCGAAGCGGCCAACGGAACGTGCCAGCAGGCGGCCGTCCACCGTCCGGTAGAAGGCCACGTTGACCTCCTCCCCCAGCCATTCTTCGAGCTCGTAGGTCGAACCGAGGTCCCCGCCGGAAGTGACTTCGGCCGTTTCAAACAGGGTTTCAGCCTCGGTCCGATCGAGCGACTCCAGGCCCTCAACGGCCGCAGCCGCCGCCCTGAGCCTCTCATCCTGCTCCTCGAAGACCCGGTCGGGGATGGCGACACCGACGAGGTAGCAACCGTTTCCGGCTCGCCAGTCCGAGGTGAGTTCATAGGAGGCGTCCAGGAGCACCTCCTCGGCGGCGTCGCAGACAAGGGCGTCGATCTCTGGGTCGTCGCCCGGAACAATGGCGGGAGGCAGGTCCGGCACGTTGAGCACCTCCAGGGTGTCGGCGTTGCCGGGCTGCTCCGAGATCACCACGATCGAGTAGGTGCCAGAGCTCCCGTTGCGCTCGACACGGGCGTACGAGGAGCTGATGGTGTCTTCGAGGGGCACGGAGTTCTCTTTTTCCTTGTCGGGCGTCGTCTGACGGGGTGGACGGATGCGGACGGCGCTCCTCGTCCGCACCCGCAGATAGGGCAGGACACGCCTGCGCAGAGGATCGGCCGAGGCAGGCCTTCCACGCGGCCAGCGGCCCCCGCAGTCGGGGCAGGCGTACAGCGACGGCTCGGGGCACACCTCGTGGACGATGACGTGCAAGACCCGGCTGGTCACCGGATGGCGCCGGGACTCAGGCGAGGCCCCGGCACCCGCCGGTAGTTCGGTCTCGAGTGATGCGGCGCAGTGCGGGCATCGCGAGGGCGGGGCCACAGCAGCACTCCTCAAGTCTGTGTGATGGCTCCTCGGCCGATGCCGCGGAGGTGTGTGCTTGTCCCTAACGTCGCCAAGCGGTCGAATTTCGTTCCCCTACGGTCCGCGAGCCGCGGGCGATCAGCCAGGTTGTCGGTCGGAGGCAGACGCGAGGCCCGGTCCGGCCATAGAGTCGTTCAGGAGGCCCGTCGGGCGCCGCCCTAAGTGAAGGGGACGACGCCCGTGGCGTGCTTCGTCCGGACTCAGCGCGGCCGCTCTCGCGTCGGAGAAGGTGATCAAGGACGTGACACGCCAGATGCCGCCGAACGGCGGATAGACGGCGCCCTCCAGCGCGGCCTCCGCCGGGCCATCGAACAACTGATCCGACATGCGCCACAACGGGCCCCCTGCGGCAGGAGCTGAGGGAGATGGGCGGCCACCTCTGCTCCCCGCCCGCGGGGGATGGTCCCTACTTGTGCTCCAGATCCAGGGGGTTGTCGTCGGCGTCGATGTACTGCTCCGTGTCGGTGTAGCCCATGTTGAGGCTGTTGCGGCGCCGCCTGCCGATGGAGAGCACGCGCAGTTCCAGGCGCTTCGTCCAGCCCGCCACGTCGGCCGGGGAGACTGGCCCGACCTCGCACTGGCCCAGCCAGAGCACGGGGTCGAAGCGGTCCGAGGTGCCGGTGAGGGCAGCGGCGAGGTTGAAGGCGATGTTTCGGCGGGCGTGGAAGTCCTGGTCGTCGGATTCAGCGATGGCCGCGGAGATGGTTTCGTAGTCGGCGCGGCTCATCTGTCGGTTCGTGGCCATGGGGTTCCTTCTGGCTCGAGGTGGTTGCTGTTCGGGGGTACGGCACGGGTCGCCGGGCTCGGATGTCGAGTCGGACGGCCCGCACGCAGGGGGGCGTATGAATCACGCAGCGATGGACGTGCGCTGTCCTCCGATGGCGCGGCCGCTGCTCAGACGGGCGGACTGACCGGCGCTGTCTCTGGCCCGGCAGGCGGAGGTGCTGTAGGAGGACGTGCGGGAGCCTTTCCAGGCGCCCTTCGCTTGCTCCCCGCACCCGCGGGGATGGTCCCAATAGCGTCACGCACGAGGACGGCGCCTATGTCCGTTGCGCCGCCGTCGCAGGACAGCAAAGACCAGGCGCCGGGGGGGCCAGGCGAAGACCGCGTCCTGGCCCACGCACCGCCCCGGTTCACGCGCCGCCGAGTCGCTCCGGCCGGCGATGGCGACGCTCTGCTCGATGTGGGTGCCGTGCCCATCGCCTCCCGCAGCGGGCGCCAGCCCTTGCCGGTCGAGCTCGTCGAGGAGCCGGGCCTGGGTGCGGGCGTTGTCTTCGGCGAGGGTGGGACGGCCGTGGAGGTCGCACGCCGTGACGACGTGGAGGGCGGCGGTGCCGACAGGTCCCAGGAGTTCAGGGAAAGGGCCCTCGGCCATGCCCTGCGGACGCGGTTCGACCCGTACCGTTCGGTCCGGCATTCGGATATCGACGACCGTCCGCCGGTAGAGCTCCTCGTTCGGGGGTGTGGTCGCAGCGTCAATGACCTGCATGAGGGCCTCCTGTGGACGAAGGACCCCCTTACCCACCGGCAGGGAGATCGGTGCTCGCTCCCACAGCACCGTGGGAGTCGGTCCTCGGCGCGATGGGCGTCGTGACCGAGCGGAATGTTGCCACACCACCGGTCAAGGGGTAAAGCGTTGTGGATCACCTTGTGCAAGATCCAGACGGATGTTACCTTCGCGCCCGGTCACGAGTTCCAGCGTCAAGCCCCGGCTGCTGGACGACATCCCGTTTGCCGCGGATGCCCCGGGTGACGACCGGCCAGCGCGCGGTGCGTTGGGAAACCGCAGATCACCGGGGTGCGGGTGTGCACTACCGGGGTCCATCGACTCCGGAGGGTTGACCGCCCGTGCCCGTTTCCGACGCGATCCCCGAATTGCCGACGGGGCGACAGGCCCAGAAGCCTGAGCCGACGCCCGGACCCGCCATGTCCGCAGTCGCAGAGCCGGACCGCGCGGGCCTGGTGACCATCGGCCTTGACGCTGCCCGGACGCTGTTCTGCACGGCTGAGGCGAGCGGCTCCGGCCGGCCTGGAACTGACGAGATCTTCGACGAGTGGCTCGACAGCGGATTCGACGTCGCCTCCTACCGCAGCGAGGACCGACCCCTTCAGGCACGTGCTGTCAGCCAGGGGGATCGTGTTCCCGGATCGCTGATCAACTGCCGTATTGGAACCTCTCGGCCGCCTTGAGTCGTAACACCTCGAGAAACTACTGGCGTTCGGCGGTCAGCCCGCCCCCTTGTGGATACCGCATGCCCCGGCCATACCGCACGCCCGACGAGCCGTCAGCCTCTGCGACACCACGAGTTCAACCTCAGTAGCGGTAGTTCCCCCTGCGGGCCGCACGTCTCGGCACCGTCGTTCTGTGAGGCCTTGGTAGGCGGGAAATTCGGCTGGCGGACTCTGACTGAGGTGGCTCGCCGATCAGCGTCGAGCGATCGCGACCTGTTGTGTCCCTGCACAGTTCACTGGCCCAGTTCACTGGTGCTCGGCCACTAGACCACGACGTGCTGCGGACCTAGTCTCTGACCCGCCCGCATACGGAAACCCTCCTTCCGTTCGCCGATGAGGGCTGACACCTGCCTGCCCGCGCCTAGTCGCCCTTGCATCTCTCGTTGCCCAGGAACAGCCCGCCCCCTGTCCCGCCCGAGTGCGCCGGCGAACAGGGCAGCAGAGCGGACGACCGGATCAGAAAGGAAGGCCCGTTGACTTCCTCCCCCGCCTAAAGGCGGGGGATTCCAGCGGTCGCCCGCTGGGGTTCCTGCTTCATCGACGACCGCCCCGTCCGGGAGGACTCCCGTTGAGGTCTTACACCGTCTCCACAGGCAGACGCCGCCAGCCCGGCGGCCAGGATGTTGCGTGCCGCGTTCACGTCGCGGTCATGCACGGCGCCGCAGTCGCACGTCCACTCGCGGACGTTCAGCGGCAGCTTCTCGCGGACCGTGCCGCAGTTCCCGCACAGCTTCGAGCTGGGGAAGAAGCGGTCGATCGCGACGAGTTCGCGCCCGTACCAGGCGCACTTGTACTCCAGCATGGAGCGAAGTCCCGTCCACGACGCGTCGGAGATGGCTCGCGCGAGCGAGTGGTTCTTCAGCAGGTTGCGGACGGTGAGGTCCTCGATCACGACCGTTTGGTTCTCACGGACGAGCCGAGTCGACAGCTTGTGCAGGAAGTCGCGGCGCCGGTCGGCGATCCGCGCGTGGATGCGAGCGACCTTAACCCGGGCCTTCTCGCGGTTGGCCGAGCCCTTCGCCTTCCGCGACAGCTCGCGCTGGGCGCGGGCGAAGCGGGCGCGGTCGCGGCGTTCGTGCTTCGGGTTGGTGATCTTCTCGCCGGTGGACAGCGTCACCAGGGACGTGATCCCGGCGTCGATGCCGACGGCCTGCGTGGTTGCGGGCGCGGGCATGATGGTGTCCTCGCACAGCAGGGACACGAACCAACGCCCGGCCGCGTCGCGGGACACGGTCACGGTCGTCGGCTCCACGCCTTCGGGCAGAGGACGCGACCAGCGGATGTCCAGTGGCTGGGCCATCTTCGCCAGCGTCAGCTTCCCGTCACGCCACTTGAACGCGCTGCGGGTGTACTCGGCCGACGCTCGGGACTTCTTCCGGCTCTTGTAGCGCGGATACTTCGCTCGCTTGGTAAAGAAGTTCCCGAACGCCGTCTGAAGATGGCGCAGCGCCTGCTGAAGAGGGACGCAGGACACCTCCGCCAGGAAGGCCAGTTCCTCGGTCTTCTTCCACTCCGTCAGCGCCGCCGACGACTGCACGTAGGAGACGCGGCGCTGCTCCCCGTACCACGCGCGAGTGCGCTCCCCCAACGCCTTATTGTACACGAGGCGGACGCAGCCGAACGTGCGGGACAGCTCAGCTGCCTGCTCGTCCGTGGGGTAGAAGCGGTACTTGAACGCCCGCTTGACCTGCTGCGTCATAGCTCACACCCTATCAGTTCCCGTGTGAGCGGCGGTTCGGCCGGTGGCCATAGACGGCGAATCGCCCTGGCGGCGATTCGCCTTTCCCTGCCCCGCTACGCGAGAGCTTCGTTTCCTCCCCGGCCTGAAGGCCGGGGTATCCACGAAGGAGACCCGATGACCATTCGCTTCGCCATCTGGGACCACGTCACCGAAGTCGTCGGCGCGGCCGCAACGGCCTGAACGCGGACCAGAACCGCAAGCCCCCACGCCCCAACACACCGTCAGACGCCCCCAAGTCCAACAACGTGACAACGCCCTGCAGGCGCATGGGCAGTCCGACAACGGGACGGGCCGTCAGGCGGGCAAGCCACCACGCGCGGAGCAGCAGGCAGCCGTTGACCGAACGGCTGCCTGCTGCAGACGCGTTGGGACCGTTAGCCGGCCCAGACGCCGGAGTTATACGCGTCCGAGGCGAAGTAGAACTGGAACGGGGTGCCGTCCTTGACACCGGTGGCTACCACAGTCCACTGACCCGCCGGCGCGTACTTGTAGGAGTTGCACGTACTGCCCCCTGACGTCGGGTAGAAGCACACCTCCACATAGGCGGACTGGTTGGTCTTGATGTTGATGTCGGCGCAGTTGCTCGTCGTGGTGAGTCGGCCTGTGGTGGGGTACCACCTGGCACCTGTCGGTTTCGTGTACGACTTCGCGCTGCCGTAGCAGGACGTGACTGCGGCCTGGGCGGTCGGCGCGACTATCAGGGTGCTGCCGATGAACGCAGCGGAGAGCAGGCCTACGGTCAAGTGCTTGCGCAACTTCACGTCTCCCTTTCTGACATGCGGAAAGGAGCCAGTTTGCCCGTTGGTTTCCGTATCACCATGGGTGGCTCCATCGGCCACTGAACTGTGAGCCATCAGCCTGCGCTCATCGGGCGCACCACCGCGACGTCTTGTGCCACGATTCGATGAGGTTCGAAGGGTTGTGGTCGCGGGACCGCGCGTCCGGACAGCGGGAGGGGCGTGATCGAGCTCACCGTGAACGCCGTCGGGCTCGCCCGTTCCCGCTTCGCCGTCTCGCCGCTGCATGAAATCGTCGCGACGCTGCTGCCCTGGGGCCTGCAACCGGTCCCTGAGCCTTTTCCAACCTGGTGCGCTGGCACGGCAGTTGCTCCTAGCGGAGTGACGAGGCCACTGGCGAATGGGTTTTCGGCCAACACTCGTCTGGGTATTACCGGCCCGCGTCGCCGAGCGGTTGTCCGGCAGAGGGGTCCATAAGGTCGGTGCGTCGAGCCCGCCACCACGGCACAAGCTGGACGACGCCGAACGCCACCTCGGCAACGAAGAACAGCCACAGCCAGCGCGGGGCACCGTGTGCCAGCGCATACGCCTGCCACGCGGCGAAAAGCGTGCGCGCGATGCCGTCGAACAGTCCGTGCACTGGCAGCGGGTTGATGATCCGGAGCAGCGCCCAGACGACCACCACTGAACCCATCAGATTCGCGTAAAGGATCTCTATCGGGTCGAGGGCAGGCAGGGCGCCCAGCCCGAACGCGTCACCGATCTTCGACAGCGCGTCGTGCACCAGGGCGTAGGTCCACGGCGTGGCGAAACCGGCTGTGACCACGAGGTCGTACCAAGCACTTGTGCGTACGACGCGAAGATAGGCGGGGTGGGAAGGGGCGAAAAGACGGAACACGGCGAGGCTCCTGCTGGTCTCCTGCACGGACGCCACGACGGTAAACAGTGGAGTACTGTCCAAGGTCAAGTCCGCAGTTCAGGGAGAGCCGTGCGTATCGGGGAGCTGGCCGCGCAAGCGGGACTGACCAGGGACACCATCCGTTTCTACGAGAAGATCGGTCTCGTCACGGGGCGGCGTCTGGCCAACGGTTATCGCGACTTCCCGCCGGAGGCAGTGCCCTGGCTGCAGTACGTCCGCACCGCACAGACGCTCGGCTTCTCGCTGGCCGAGATCGCACAGACCGGCGAGGAACTGCGGAACGCGCCCGACACCGCCGAGGCGTTGTCCACGCTGTTGAAGGAGAAGATCAAGGTTATCGATGCGCGTATGGCGCAGCTTGCCGCCCTGCGGGCCGAGCTCGACGCACGTGTTGGCACCGGATGCCCGCTGCGGGCGGCTGGCTGAGCCGGGTGAGCATCGACAAACAGGCCTAGACCTCTCTCAAGGCATTTTCCCACCCTGATCGCGCCGTGGGCGAGTTGGCCAGCTGTACAACGCGACGAAGCTCCTGGTAGTTGGGGTCACGACCAAGATCACCCATCCTGGTCAGGAGCTTCGTTTGCTTGCCTACCCGTCGTCGATCGATCTGTCCAGCCGCGCCCTGCGCTACCTGAGTGAGCAACTGCGGGCTGGGCGACACGAGATCGGGACGCGCTGGCGGCGGCTTCCCGTCGGCCGGCAGGCTCTGCTTGTGCTTGCCCACCTGCGGTGCGGGGACACCTACGTCCAACTCGCCGCCGGGTTCGGCGTCGGTATCGCGACCGTGTATCGCTACATACGCGAGGCCGTTGACGTCTTGGCCGCCATTGCCCCGCCCCTGGCCTCAGCGATGATCACAGCGCGCAGGAAGGCGTTCGTGATCCTGGACGGCACGCTCCTGCCGATCGACCGGATCGCTGTCGACCGGCCATTCTACTCGGGCAAGCACAAGAAGCACGGCATGAATGTGCAGGTCATCGCCGACCCGAAGGGCCGTCTCCTGTGGGCTTCACCGGCCTCCCCGGTGCCCTTCATGACGTCCGGGCCGCTCGCGAGCACGGCATCATCGCCGCTCTCACCGAGGCCGGCATCACCTGCTGGGCAGACAAGGGCTACCAGGGCGCAGGCGGCGCGGTACGCGTCCCTTACCGCGGCCGATGGGACCGCCTGTCCACCGGCCAGCAGGCCGTCAACCGATCCCACGCGAAGATCCGGGCGCTGGTCGAACAGGCCGTCGCCACCCTCAAGTCCTGGCGACTTCTCCGCAAGCTCCGCTGCTCGACGACCCGGATCACGAGCCTCGTCCAAGCCGTCCTCACCCTCCACCTGACCAGCTCAGGCTGAGCATGGAAAAGGCTCCCTGAGGCCAATCCGTGGCTCGCCGGTTCCGAACTGCCTATGGGCGTGCTGCGAGCCATGGCACGAGGTGGTATATACGTGGTCCCAAAAGCCGCGGACGAGCTACGGCGCTACTGGGCGCTGGCCTTCGCCCGCACCGGGAGGCCGCCAAGAACACTCTCGACACGGAGGTCGACCGATGCGCCGGCATATTGGCCAGGGAGCGGCCAGGCGTTTCAACTCCCCGCCTCCCGACATCCGGTGGGCGGAGGGCACCCTGCGTGTCGAGGGTCGGTTTCGGATCCCGCTGCCGGTGCCCCTCGTGGTCGTCGTGTCATCGCTCATCGCGCCCCGACCGACCGTGGTAGTGGGCCCCACACGTGACGGAAGCACGGCCCCTTATTCTCATCCGTCCCGTGCGCGACAAGGCTATGGCCGGCGCCCTCGCTCCAACAGCCCCTTCCGCTGAATTGGCCAGGCTGCTCGGCCCCACCCGTGCTGGGGTACTCGCCGTGCTCACGCAACCAGCCTCCATCACGCAGCTGGCCGCACGCCAGTTCCTCAGCCCCGCCACAGTCTCGTACCGACGCTACGGAAGTCGGTTTGGAAGGCAGCAGGTAACCAAAGTTGGCCGCACATACCATGACACGCGTTCCAGTACTGTCTCGGCGAAAGATGCACCACTCAGTAATGATTGCCGGACAGGGCGACGGAATACTGCAGGAGATGGGGCAACGCCCACTGTCGATTCTATTTTCTCAGCAATCTCCGACATATGGGCGCGCAATACTTTGATCCATTGGTAGGAACTGAACGCCACCAATAGCCAACCGATACAAAGCACTAAGCTGAAGACCGCCATCGAGATTCGACTGATCCCCATCTGACGCGTAGTGCCGCCTGCGGCAACAGCCACGAGGGCACTCTGCACCAACAGAAAGAGGTCATCCGGCTAGAGAAAAGCTGCAGGTCAGAATCATAGTGTGCCTGCGCCCGATCGTAGGCGTGCCAAAGATCTGCACGATCTGTTTCATTAGGTAAAGGCATCATACGACCTCACCTGTTGCGGTGCCGGGGCCAACCATCGAGACCACCATCCCTACCGCATCCTCCACCGAAACAGCCATCCGTAGCTCTGCAATCTCAGACTTGCCAGGCACTCGCACTTCCCATCCGCCGATTACAATCGTGGGCTTGCTCGTTCGTACAGCCAGCGCCAATTCACTCAGGGTTCCCCAACTGCCGCCTACGACGATCACAGCGTCAGCGCTCCTTACGACCAGGCCATTGCGCAGTTCACCAAGGCCGGTCGGCAAAGCTACTGAAAGGAAGGCGTTTCCCTTTGCCCGCGAAGCTCCTGGAAGGAGTCCGACCGTGATACCCCCCTCGCTCTGCGCCCCCTGGCACACTGCCTCCATGACTCCCCCGAGTCCGCCGCAGACCACGATGCAGTGTTGCTGCGCCAGAAGCCTTCCCAGTCGATGAGCCGTCTCAACCTCGGATGGCGTTGCCGCCTCAGGCCCGACTACTGCGACGTACGGCACCCTGCGAGGTACAAGAGTGGACTGTGACGATGCGCTTTTGGACATAGTGGGTCTCCCAAGTCTAATTTCTCTCTGCGCTTGATCACCTGAGTCTGGCGCGAGAGCTTCTTTGGTGGCCCACCGACATACGACAACAGGCAGGCCTCGCACCACGTTCCGGCTGCCGCAGCCAGATGGACAATCAGTGATTCCCGGCGGCGGCTGATCAAACGTTATGGGGCAGCGAACAGGCAGGCCGCCGCTGCGTGCGGCTGGTCACCACCCGCAATCCATCCCTGCTACCCGTCGAGCCCTGGCCGCCAAGGCGAGCGCGAGGGCGATCGCCAGGTCGGTGGCGGGCCCCTGCTTCAGGTGGAGCGAATGCCCCCGCCCAATCCAGGGCCGTGCTGACCCGGGACCACCCACCCCTGCCCGAGGTCCTGAGGGACGCCCCATCGCAGGCCACCGAATGTTGGGCCCCCCTTTGCGTCTGACGAACCGTCTGAGTGCCGAGCAGTGCGCCGCCGGCGCTGATCCCGCTCTCGCCGCCGAGCGGATCCTTCACCGGCTGCACGACAACGGGCCCGCCGCCGTGGACGACCCGGCTGTCTCGTCGAAGAGGGCGTCCAGGCGGGTGACGCGACTGCTGGGGTTGCGCTGCGTAGTGCCGGTGAGTCCGTTCAGGGAGGCGGGCTTGATGTTGACCAGCCGGACCCGACGGCCGGGCTGAATGTCCTCCAGGGCGGGGCCCCGCTTCGACTCCGGTCCTGACTCTGGTGGTGGCGCCCCCACCCTGGATCAGGGGAACTGCATCCCGTGCAGGCGCAGGTCAGGTTGGGCATACACGGCCGGTCTCTCCTGAGGGGAGATAGGCGATCCGCTCGCTGGTGGTGAGGTCCCGCCCCACAACCTTGCAGATCCTGGCGGTGGCCTCTGCCGGGCCGGGCAGGTCCGTGTCCCAGCGACGCGCGGTGTGGTCCTCGCCGATGGTGGCCAGGGTGGTGCCGTCTGGGCTGAACTCCACCGAGAGGACGGGGCTGGTGTGGCCGGTCAGGGTGTGCAGGGGGCGGCCGGTGGTGGTGTCCCACAGGCGGGCGGTGCCGTCCCTGCTCGCCGTGGCCAGGGTGGTGCCGTCAGGGCTGAATGCCGCTGAGGAGACGTTGGCGGTGTGGCCGGTCAGGGTGTGCAGGGGGCGGCCGGTGGCGGTGTCCCACAGGCGGGCGGTGCCGTCCCTGCTCGCCGTGGCCAGGGTGGTGCCGTCAGGGCTGAACGACACCGCGAGCACGGTGCTGGTGTGACCGGTGAGCGTGTGCAGGGGACGGCCGGTGGCGGTGTCCCACAGGTCGGCACGGTCGCTGGCGGTGGCCAGGGTGCGGCCGTCCGGGCTGAACACGATCTCATACACGACACCGGTCATGGGGAGGGTGCGCCGCGGTTGGCTGGTGGCGGTGTCCCACAACCGCAGGGGGCAGGCGAGCCCACCCGTGGCCAAGGTGCGGCCGTCCGGGCTGAACGCCATCGCGAACAGGGAACCGGCGCCGATACCGATGGCGTGCAGAGGGTGGCCGGTGGCGGTGTCCCACAGTTGCACGGTGCCGTCTTCGTCGGCGGCGGCCAGGGTCCTGCCGTCGGGACTGAACACCGGTTTGTATGGGTTGTGCAGGCCGGTGAGGGTGCGCAGCGGGTGGCCGATGGTGAGGTCCCACAGCTGTACGGCACCGTCGCTGCCGGCGGTCGCCAGCATCGTGCCGTCGGGACTGAACGCCATCGCGTTCACGCCGTGCTGGCCAGCGAGGGTGCGTGAGAGGTGGCCGGTGGCGGTGTCCCGCAGTTGCACGGTGCCGTCTTCGTCGGCGGCGGCCAGGGTCCTGCCGTCGGGACTGAACACCGCTTTGGCCGGGTCCTTGTGCAGGCCGGTGAGGGTGCGCAGCGGGTGGCCGGCGGTGAGGTCCCACAGCTGTACGGCACCGTCGCTGCCGGCGGTCGCCAGCATCGTGCCGTCGGGACTGAACGCCGCCGCGTTCACGCTGTCCAGGTGGGTGAGGGTGCGTGAGAGGTGACCGGTGGCGGTGTCCCACAGGCGGGCGGTGCCGTCGCTGCCGGCGGTGGCCAGCGTCGTGCCGTCGGGGCTGAAGGCGGTCACGTTCACGGAGCCTGTGTGGGTGAGGGTGTGCAGGGAGCGGCCGGAGTCGGTGTCCCAGAGGCGGGCGGTGCCGTCCTCGCCCGCGGTGACCACCTTCTTGCCATCGGGGCTGAACACCGCGGCCCGCACGTTCTCATTGTGGGTGAGGGTGCGCTGGAGGCGGCCGGAGTCGGTGTCCCAGAGGCGGGCGGTGCCGTCCTCGCCCGCGGTGACCAGCGTCGTGCCGTCGGGGCTGAAGGCGGTCACGTTCACCGGGCCCTTGTGGGTGAGGGTGTGCAGGGAGCGGCCGGAGTCGGTGTCCCACAGGCGGGCGGTGCCCTCGCTGCCGGCGGTGGCCAGCTTCTTGCCGTCGGGGCTGAACCCTGCGGCCCGCACGTCCTCGTTGTGGGTGAGGGTGTGCAGGGGGCGGCCGGAGTCGGTGTCCCAGAGGCGGGCGGTACCGTCCCTGCTCGCGGTGACCAGCATCGTGCCGTCGGGGCTGAACACCGCGGCCCGCACGTTCCCGTTGTGGGTGAGGGTGCGCAAGGGGCGGCCGGAGTCGGTGTCCCACAGGCGGGCGGTACCGTCCCTGCTCGCGGTGGCCACCATCGTGCCGTCAGGACTGAAGGCGGTCGCGTTCACCCAGTCCGTGTGGGTGAGGGTGTGCAGGGGGCGGCCGGTGGCGGTGTCCCACAGGCGCGCGGTGCCGTCCTCGCCCGCGGTGACCAGCCTCTTGCCGTCAGGGCTGAACACCACCGCCCGCACCCACTCGGTATGGCCGATGAGGGCGCGTGGCAAGGGGGCTGTCCCGAAGGCGCGGACGGCTGCGGTGGCTTCCGGCGTGTGGCTGGTGCGGTAGGCATGGGCTGCCAGGAGCATGGCGACTTCGGGGTGCGTGACCGTGAGGTGGTCGGATTCGGTGACGATCTGGCGGGACTCGGCCTCGTGCTGGCGGGACTCGGCTTCTCGGCGCGCGACAGCGGCGTCGTACCACTGCAGGCTCGCCACCCCGGCGGCGACGAGGACGAGGGCGAGCAGCCCGGCCAGGATGGAGGTGCGGCGGCGGGCACGGCGGCGGCTGACGGCGAGGTAGCGGCGGATGTGCGCGGGCAGGCCGCGGCGGCGCGCGTAGTCGAGGCCGATGGCCAAGTCGCTGCCGTGCAGTAACTCGTCCGCCTCGCGGGGCCGCTTCTGACGGCCGGCCCGGTCCGCGGCGCCTCGGAGCCAGCGTGTGTGCCGGTCCTCGGCGCGCCGGAGCCAGCGGTGGAAGTCCTGGTCCTCGGTGACCCAGGCGTGCAGGTGGGGCCAGTCGCGGACGAGGGAGTCGTGGATGAGCTCTGCGACCGGTTCGGGCGGCTCCACCAGCTGGGGTTGTTCTCCCGTGGCGTGGCCTTGAGCCGGCTCGGCGGGTGCGGGGCCCGGCCGGGGGACGCGGATGGTGATGAACCGGTGCTGGGCGAGGGCGGTCAGGGCCGTGTCGAAATCGTTCTGATCGGGGCCGGGGTGGGGGCCTGTGGCCAGGTCGCGGAGGGTGGACAAGGGCAGGCGGCGGCGGGCGGCGGGCGTGGCGTGGTCGGGGTCGGCGGGCTGGACCAGGGTGGTCAGGATCTGCTTGGCGCCGTCGCGTTGCCGCAGCTTTCGGAACTCGGCGGTGCACCAGGTACTCAGGGCACCGGTCACAGTGCCGATGCGCTCGTAGGCCTCATGTGTGAGGACCCCGTAGGTGCGGCTCTCCCACAGCTGGCGCAAAGTCAGCTGCAGGGCAGGCAGGCAGGTGACCGGGGTGCTCCGGGCGCTGCGGGGCTGCGTGCCGTCGGCAGGGGGGATGAGGTCGCCGATCAGCCGGGCGGTCAGGCCGTTCTCGATTCGTGGGCCACGATCGCCGTGCTCGATCATGGCGCGAAGGTCGTGCTCGCTCAGGGTGGCGGGGATGTTCAGATGCGGGGAAGCGGCCTCCAGCAGGGCCGGGGCGCGGGAGGCAAGGGGGGCGTAGAAGTCGTCGCGCATGGCCAGAACCACGGTGAGCGGGGCCCAGGACGCGGCCAGTCCGGCCAGCTGGTCGGCTGCCGCACCGATACCGCCCCCGTCGCCCGGTGCGGTGGCGGGGGCGAGGAGCTCTTCGAACTGGTCGATGACCAGCAGAACGCGGGTGCGGTCGGGGTGGCCGGCCAGGAGGCGGTCGGCTGCGGCCTCGATGCCGTACGTGGCGGCGCCGGGCAGGCCGTGGTGCTCGGCGGCGAGCAGCAGGTCGTGGCCGGGGTTGGGGATCAGGACGGGCAGCCAGCGGTCGCTGCCGGGCACCGTCCCTCCCTCGGCCAGCGCGGGCAGTACCCCGGCTTGCAGGAGGGAGGACTTGCCCGATCCGGACGGTCCCAGCAGCAGTAGCGTCCGGGCGGGCCCGCGCAACGCCGTGAGGACGGCGTCCAGGGCGGTGGTACGACCGCCGAAGACCGCGGCGTCGTCGGCGGTGAACGGCTCCAGGCCCGGGTAGGGGCACACCGCGTGCTCCACCAGCTCGGGGTGCAGGTCGCGCAGGGTCCGGGCGGGGGTGGCGTAGGCGATCTCCAGCCCGCGGGAGTGGCGGTCGGGGTGAGTGATGGCCGTGGTCATGCCGATCACCAGCCCGGTGATGTCGTCGACGACGGGGCCGCCGCTGAACCCCTCGGTCAGGTCGTTGGCGTCGTACAGCTGGAGCAGCGGTACCGCCCCTCGCTCGACGGTACCCTCCAGCATGCGGCCGACCTTGAACGTGCCGAAGTGCCCTCCCTGTCTGGCCTGCTGGGGGAAGCCGTAGGTGCTGCCGCGGTGGTCGGCGCAGTCCTCCGCGATGCCCAGCGCGAGCGCGGCCACGTCGAGCGGGGTGCCTTCCAGCCGCAGGAACGCCACGTCCTCCGCGTCCGGGTCCCGCCAGGTGCTGGTTTCCACGGCCCCGTGCCGGCCGAGTTCGGGGCGGGCGGGAAAAGACAGCGGCACCCGCTGCCCGGGGCCGAACCCGGCCTTCTGGACCACGTGGGCGCATGTGGCCAGCAGATGGGGACCGATGAGGAAGCCCGCTCCCGCCACCGCTCCGCTCGCGCTGCGGACTTCGGCGACCGCGTGGTGGAACCCGTGCGCCGACCCGCCCGGCGGGCGCACCACGTCCGTCACGCGCCGCCGCTATCAGGGCCGGCATCGTCCGGCGAGGCAGAGGCGTGCCAGGTCACCGTGACGGTCAGGTGGCAGCCCGTCTCGCTCTTGGCGATTACGGCACCGGCCTCAGCGGCCAGATCGACGCCGAACTCGATCACCACCTCGTCCGGACCGGCCTGGCGCAGCTGCTCCAGCGCCGCTCGCGCCAGGCCCGCCACCGGACGCAGCGCCTGCTGGACCGTGTGCGGCAGATCCTGCACGGCGTCCGCCAGCCGCCCCACCTTCACCGGCCCGTCCGGCTCCCGTCCCCCCTCCAGCAGGACCGAGCCCCCGCCCTCCAGCGGCAACCGCGCCACAACCCCCACTGTGCCTCCTCGCTCCCCCGGCCACAGACCGTTGACAAGCACCGCTACCCAAGCCAGGAGCCACCTACGCTAGACCAACGGCCTTTACGTCGAGCCAGTTTGGGTGGATGGGCGCGGTCGGTTCGAAGACAGGACAGGGCCGCTCCTGCTTCAGGTCCTGGCGGACCGTCCCCGGTCGTGGGCAGCGGCCGCGCCTTCACGGTCCCGACCGCCGGACCTCGCCCAGCCCGCCCCGGCTCAGCGGCTCGATCAGCTTGAAGGCGCCCGGCCGGACGATGCTTGCCTCAGGCGGACCAATGAGCGCCACCCATTGGGGATCACTTTGTACGAGCTGATCGCTACGGTGGGGCCCCATGCCCTTGCAGATGAAGTTGACGGCCATAACACTCGACTGCCCTGACCCGGAGGCGCTGGCCGCGTTCTACGCACAGGCCACCGGGCTTGAGTGCCATCCCGAATCCAACGGTGACTTCGCCGGACTCAACGGCGACAACGGGCTCTTCATCGGGTTCCAACGCGTCGATGACTATCAAGCTCCGCGCTGGCCCGACCAGACCGTGCCACAACAGTTCCACCTCGACTTCGCGGTCGACGACCCCGACGAGGGTGAAGCTCTGCTGTTGGCGCTGGGCGCGGCCAAACCGCACTATCAACCCGGTGGTGACAGGTGGCTGGTCCTCACTGATCCAGCCGGTCACCCCTTCTGCCTGACCAGGCGGAAGGTCTAGGTGCTCAGGCGGTCGGCGTAGCGACTTCGGCCGGGGTCGAACCGCCACCATCTCCTCCTGCGGAACCCCATCGCCCTTCGAGTTCCAGCGCTCTGCGCTTCCTGACCTGTCCGCCGTACCTGTCTGCCGCCCATACGGCCGCTCAGGCTCCGCGGGTCTTCAAGATCCCTTCGACGCCGAGCAGGAAGGTCCCGGAGATCAACTTCGGGTCGAAGAGGCAGCCGGCGGCCATGGCGCCGTCCCGAAGCATGACGAGGTGCCGGCCGTCTTCGTCGGCGGGAGCGTCCCCGACCTGCGCCAGCAACTCGGTGACGGTGTCCAGGAACCAAGTGCGGTGGGCCAGGACAGCCTGGTGGATCGGGTGGGCGGGGTCAGGATATTCGGCTACCGCGTTGAGGAAGGCGCAGCCGCGGAACCCGGGACCCTGGATGCCTTCAGTGATGAATCGGCCGACCGACCGCACCCTGTCGGCTGCCGACTGCTCGCCCGCCTGAGCGGCCTCGGCCCCCGCCCGGATTCCCCGGTCGGCCTGCTGGAGGTAGGCGAGGACGAGTTCTTCCTTGCCCGCGAAGTGCCGGTACAGCGTGGCGCGGGTGACCTGCGCCTCCGCGATGATCCGGTCGACGCCGACGGAGTGGATTCCCTCCGCGTAGAAAATTCTGGTTGCCGTGCTGAGCAGCCGCGCTCGCGCCGCCGACGTGCTGCCGCCCCCTGCTCCCTCGCTCATGAGGCCACAGTAACCCACTCGCAAGGGAGAACGTTCGGTCTTGACAGATGCCGTCGGCGCCGTCTTGGATATTCAATGAGACCGAACGTTCTCCCTCAACGATGCCGGTGCCTCTGTGGCTCTGCGTGCACACCCGATACATCCGATCGAGGAAGCGAACGGGAGCACCCGATGACCCGGCCGACTGACGTCAACACGCTTTCACCGAGAGGAACTTCCATGAAAACTCTTGCCGAAACCGCTCCCACCAGCGTTCCCGTAGCCCTGCGCAAGCTGTACCTCATGCGCTTCCTGTTCGCCGCTGTGTGGGCCGTCCTTCTGTTCTCGACCGCCGACACACTGGGCGCGCTCACTGGCACATTGCTGGTGATCTATCCCCTGTTCGACGTGGCGTGCGCGGTCATCGATATCAGGTCCGCCCAGGTGAACGACCAGCCGGTGCGCGGTCTGTACGTGAACATCGTGCTCAGCACCCTCACCGGCATCGGCCTCGCCGTCGCCGCCACCTCCGGCATCCCCGCCGTCCTGCGGGTCTGGGGTGCCTGGGCCGTCACCGCGGGCATCGTCCAGCTCATCGTCGCCGCCGCCCGACGCCAACTCGGGGGCCAGTGGGCGATGATCGCCAGTGGCTCCATCTCCACCCTCGCCGGTGCCTGGTTCATCGCTCAGGCGAGCAAGGAGGGCGCGTCCCTGAACAACCTGGCTGGTTACGCCTTCCTCGGCGGCGTCTTCTTCCTCGTCTCCGCCCTCCGCCTGGGGCGCACCCGCACCGAGGTGTAGCCCTCCCCCCATGAACCACGGGCCATGTCGGCCCACCGCAGCGAGGGCGTCCGGGCGAGAGGGTGTCCGGACGTACCGCTCGCGCGCACGACCGTCTCGCCGGCGCGGAGTGGTCGGTCAGCCGGCTGCGGTCCAGTGTTCGCCACCGCCAGGGCTCGCTTGCCGGTCATGCTGCGTGCGGGCCGCCTCCAGCAGCTGACGCCAGGACGACACGGTGGGCCTTCGTCGCAGCAGGGCACGTCGTTCGCGGTCCGTCATCCCACCCCAGACGCCATGTTCGATACGTCGGTCAAGGGCATGAGCAAGGCATTCCATGCGCACCACGCAGCCGATGCAGATTGCCTTGGCTTCGTTCTGCGCCGCACCGTTGACGAACAGGACGTCCGGGTCAGAGGCTCGGCAGGCTGCACGTGTCTCCCAGGCTTCCTCATTGGCTGCGAGCACCGATGCCGTCCTCTCCTCGTTCCAACCTGCCGCATCACCCATGGGCTAGCGCTGATTCGGTGACGCCGGGGCAGTGGTGCAAGGCATGGAGCGTCGTGATCCTTAGTAACCCCTCTGCGTAAGGGGAAACGTGACTGCTGTGAGGAGGGTGCATCATCGCGATCACGTCCAGGTTCCGCCGACGGATGCGCCGCACGTCCCTGCTCACGCAGTTGCCCCAACCGCCGGCCCGGCAATCCTTCCCGGTCACAGCACTGGTCCATCCCCGCGCCGCCGTACCAGCCCTCAGCGGCGAGTCAGCGCCAGCACGCTCAGGCCGAACATCGCGACCCCCAGGGGGAGATGGACCGAGGGGACGTGCGCTATGCCGAGCACGACCTGGACCGAGGCGAGGACAAGGAATCCCGACGCGTGCCAGACAGGCCGAGGCGAGCCGCCGCCCGGTTTCCACGCCAGCACCGCCGCGAGCACGTACAGCATTGACGCCCCATACATCACACGGGCTCCGACCCCGTGCAGCGTCTGTCCATAGGACGAGGTCAGCAACAGCCCTGCGGAGACTGCCTGTAGAAAGATGGTCAGGGTCTGCAGAGCGATAGCGATCTGCAGGAACGAAGCGCTGCGTCGTCCGTTCCCTGTTACCTGAGTGGCCATGTCACAGTCCCCTCTTTCCACCCTGGCGGGCAGCGGGTCGATAAGGTCTCACCAGCCCGACGACGTGGGCCTGCGAAAGGTAAGGCGAGGGGGCAGCGGGAGGCATGGGACTGTGGAGGCCAAGACGGCTGAGATAGTCGGTGAGCGACGCCAACTGCTCAATGTCGCCTATCGCTTGCTGGGTTCGGTGAGCGAGGCCGAGGACTCCGTGCAGGACGCCTACGCACGCTGGTACGGCCTGCCGCGAAGCCGGCAGGAGGAGATCCTGTCCCCCGGTGCCTGGCTCACGACGGTCACCAGTCGCATCTGCCTGGACCTGCTCGGCTCGGCGCGGGCCCGCCGTGAACGCTATGTCGGCGCGTGGCTGCCCGAGCCGCTGCCCGACCGCACCGAGTGGGAGCCCGCGGGCGGCGCCGACCCCGCCGACCAGATCGTTCTGGACGAGTCGGTGGCCATGGCCTTCCTCGTCGTCCTGGAGTCGATGACTCCCGCCGAGCGGGTGGCGTTCGTCCTGCACGATGTCTTCCGGTACCCGTTCGCCGAGATCGCCGAGGTGCTCGGCAGGACCCGTGCGGCCTGCAAGCAACTGGCGGCCTCCGCCCGGCGGCGGGTGAGCGCCGCACATACTCCGATGACGACGACCGGGCAGGCCGACGTGGTGCGGTCTGTGAAAGAGGCATGGGAGAGCAAGGACATCGCAGCCCTCGTCGGTCTTCTCGACCCGGCCGCCGTGATGACCGCCGACGGCGGCGGCATGGTCGGCACCGTTCTGCGCCCGGTCGAGGGCGGCGCGCGCATCGCCCAGTACATGGTCGCCATCAGCGACAAGGCTCCGGGTCTCGAACTCCTCGAGCGGTCGGTCAACGGTAAGCCGGGGCTGGTGGCTCAACGTCACGGCGTCGTCGCGACCGTGGCCTCGTTCGAGGTCTCCGACGGGCGGGTGACCCGGATCTGGGTGGTCCGCAACCCGGAGAAGCTGCGGCCGTGGGAGCGGGCGGGCTAGCTCGCCCTGCCGGTATGAGGGGCATGTCAGTTGGCGCCTTCAGATGGCCAGCAACCCCGCGAGCAGCACAGCAGCCACCGCCGAGAGGACCCGCGGTCCTCTCCAGCCCCGCCCCGAAGCCTGGCGGTTCAACTCCCACACGAACACCAGCCCGCCACCGAGCCCCAAAGCGCTCCGCAGCAGGTAAACGGTGGTGTGCACGGGGAGCCTCCAAAGGCTTTCGAGTGGACGTTCACAGGGGGTTGTCGCTGAGCCAGGCAAGGACCTGGTCGGCGTGCTTGTCCGGCGGGAAAATCGGGTAGAAGACGTGCTCGATCACGTTGTCCTTGATGATCAGCGTCAGCCTCTTGTACAGCGTCAGCCCGCGGGTGGTGAATGTGGGCAGCTCCAGTGTGCGGGCCAGGCTCCGCGCCACGTCGGACAGCATCTGGAACGGCAGGTGGAGCCGTTCGGTGAGCTCACGCTGGTAGTCGGTGTCCTGACTGGAGAGGCCGTACACCCGAGCCGCACCGGCCGCGAGCAGGTTGCCGTGATGATCGCGGAAGCCGCACGTCTCGGCGGTGCAGCCACGGGCGCCGGGGATGGAGTCCCAGCCCTCGGGCAAATCGGTGTCGGGGCGGCCCGTCAGCGGATAGATGTAGAGCACCGTGCGACCTGTGCCCAGCGCAGCGAGGTTGACCGTCGCGCCGTCTGTGGCCGGCAGCTCCAGATGCGGCATTCTCATACCGGGCAGGTGTTCAGCGGCGCCGTCGTCCTCAGGAGCGGGCAGGCCGGCAGGCAGGCTCGTGTAGTTGGTCATCGGTTCTTCTCCTTCGGTGGCCGGTGAGAGGCGGCCGCGGTGGGCGGCCTCGTGCAGGCGCGCCACCAGCACCGCCCGGCGTGCGACGAGGCCGTCGATCCGCTGTGTGAGATCGGTGATGGCGTCCCTGTACCCGGCCAGCGCGGCCGGGCAGTCGTCCACATGCCGGTGCCCCAGGGTGAGGCAATCCAGAAACGGACGGGTCCCCTCGGCAGGGATACCGAGGCGGCCCAGCGCCCGGATCTCCTGCGTGAGTCGTACGTCGTGTTCGTCGTAGTCCCGGTAGCCGTTGGTCAGCCGCACCGGCGCGAGCAGACCCAAGGATTCGTAGTAGCGCACCGCTTTGGTCGTCACACCCGCCCGACGGGCCAGCTCACCTATCCGCATGCCTCTCACCTCGAAGAAACGGTAAACCTTGCCCTTGAGGGCAAGGTCAAGCGATCTTCCTCCACACTCCGTCTCGCGAGCATCCTCATCTGGAACCGGCGCAGACCAAAGAGGCGGAACCCAAACCGCCACCGACCTGTTGGACACTCTCGACCGGCGCCGCGACCACCAAGCGCTGCTGCTCGGAGGTGGGGCCCGAGCCGGTCACGGACGCCATCCGGGAGAAGCCCGCACACTGGCAGCACCCCGTCACGATCACCGGCACCGTCTCGGCCTCTCCCCCACTCCGGCGCCACCAGCTCAGATGCGGGGCTCCAGGACCTCCAAGGCGCCGGTCTCGGTGTCGTAGCTGCGCAGGGTGATGAGTTGGACCGACAGCGGCGGCGTCGGCAGCATTTCGGGGACGCGTCGGCCGGTGAAGGCACCGGGGCGCCGGGTGCGGCCCAGGGTGACGTGCGGGCTCCAGCGCGCGGGGTCGTGGAAGGGGTTGAGGGCCTCGGGCGGGCTGTCGGAGGCCACCGCATCCCACACCCGGCGGTGCAAACCGGCCAGCGCGGCGTCGAGGTCCAGCGCCCAAGCCAGTACCGAGGTGGGCCGTTCGAAGCGGACCAGGCCGGTGAACCGCACCGGCAGCGGCAGGGCGGCGGCCACTTCGGCGAGTTCCCAGCGGATAGGGGCGGTCAGCTCCGGGCAGGCAGCCAGGGTGAGGTGCGGACTGTTGGTCGGTGAGCGGTGGCGCGCCTGACTCGGCAGCCCCGCGTCGGCGAGCCGCCGCCAGGCCTCCCGAACGCCTAGCTCTGCCGCCTCGTCCAACAGAACCTCGACCGTACGCACCGCCGCAGCTTACCGGCGTTCGCCTGCGCTTCTCGTGCACGGTGCCGAAGCCGCCCTGCGGCTGCTTGCCGTCGTCCTTGACGGCGACCTCGCCCCCCATACTGGCGCCGCCCAGTTGCGGCACCCACCTCGCCTACACCGACCCTTCATTGCCACGGACCAATGCAGCACCCGACTCTCCCTTCAGCAGCACGCGGTCCTCAGCCGTGTTCAGGCACCGTTGCGGATGGCCGTGAGGAGGCGAGCGCAGCGTGCGCTCATGTCCTGCGCGGACAGTTCGGGGTGCGAGATCCACCAGCCGAGCAGTGCGCTGACCGTACCCGTCCAGACGTGCTTGAGCACGTCGGCGTCCAGGGCATCATCGTTTCCCTGGACCTGCAGCAGTGCGGCCGTGCCGGTGGCCGCCAGTTCGTCGATGGCCTCGCGATGGCGACGGGCCGCGGACCAGGGTTCGGAGCCCGGTGGCAGAGTCCGGTCGTACAGCACGAACCAGGCGTGCCGCTGCCCTTCCAGAGCCCGGAAGAGGGCGGTGAGCACTGTGTGGGGCAGCCTGCCCTCCGGCGGGTTCGAGGCCATGGCCCGTTCGATCGTCTCGAGCAGGTGCGGGCCGATGCGGTCGAGGCAGGCCGTGCAGAGGCCGTCCTTGGAACCGAAGTAGGTGTACAGCAGGGGTTTCGTCACCCCAACGCGGCGGGCGATCTCCGCCATGGACGCCGCGGCGTATCCGTGCCTTCCGAACTCCTCCACGGCGGCGCTCAGGATCTGCTGTTCCCGGTAGGCCCGCGGTACGCCTTTGGTACCCGCGCGCGTTCCGGGGCGGTTGCGTTCCCGATCGCCGTCCAGTGGATCCGGTGGAGTCGAGGATCTTGCGGTTGCCATGACGGAACTATACGTTGCAGTAAATTACCAAGGGGTAAATTACTGGAAGGTCAATTATCGTGGCCGACAGCACAACCAGGAAGGCGTCGTCGACCGGCGCTGCCCCCCGCCGCTCCTGGTGGGGCTGGGGCGCCGAGAACAAGGCACTGTCAGACGCCGAGTGCACCGCGCTCGGGCGCTTGCTCCCCGGCGCGGCGAACACTCCGCTCCCCGTTCCCGACGTCTCCACCCTCGACCTGCCGAAAGTGCGCGTGGAACCGCCCACGGAGCTCGCCCCGTTGATGTCGGCCGCGCCCTGGGACCGCGCCTCGCACACATACGGCAAGGCGTACCGCGACGTGGTCCGCGCACTGGGTGGGGACCTCTCGGCGGCACCGGACCAAGTGGCCCACCCCCGGACCGAGCAGGACGTCATCGACATCCTCGACTGGGCGGCAAGCGCCGAGGTGGCCGTGGTGCCATTCGGCGGCGGCACTTCGGTCGTCGGCGGAGTCGAGTACCGCGCCGACCGGCATCGCGGCGTGGTGTCCCTGGACCTCTCGGCGATGAACCGGGTGCTGGAGGTCGACAGGACCAGCCGCGCTGCACGGATCCAGGCCGGTGTCCTGGGCCCCGCTCTGGAGGCGCAGCTGCGACCGCACGGACTGACCCTGCGACACTTCCCCCAGAGCTTCGAGTACTCCACTCTCGGCGGATGGCTCGCGACACGGGCGGGCGGCCACTACGCCACGCTCCACACCCACATAGACGACCTCGTGGAGTCGTTGCGCGTGGTGACCCCGGTCGGCGTCAACCAGTCGCTCCGGGTGCCGGGATCGGGCGCGGGCCCTTCCCCCGACCGGCTGTTCCTGGGGTCCGAAGGCACGCTCGGCGTGATCACCGAGGCCTGGATGCGACTCCAAGAACGTACCCGTCACAAGACCTCGGCCACGGTTCTCTTCGACGACATCCACGCCGCCATGGACGCGGTGCGCGCCATCGCGCAGTCGGGCCTGCATCCGGCGAACTGCCGACTCCTCGATCCGGGGGAAGCCGCCCTCGCCGGCATCACACAAGAGGGTGAAAGTGTCCTCGTCCTGGGGGAGGAATCGGCGCACTTCCGCGTCGAGGAACGTCTGGCCGCCCTCCTCACCCTCGCACGTGACCACGGCGGCACACCCACCGCGAGGGAACCCGGCGGCGCGGACACCGCCGCGAACACCTGGCGCTCGGCATTTCTGAGAATGCCCTATCTCCGCGATGGACTCGCCCGTATGAGCGTGATCAGCGAGACCTTCGAAACAGCCTGCACCTGGGACCGCGCACCGGAGTTGTACGCATCGACGCGCAGTGGGCTCGCCGAGATCCTGAAGGAGGTGACGGGCACGGCCGGCACGGTCAACTGCCGCTTCACTCACGTCTATCCGGACGGCCCCGCGCCCTACTTCACCGTGATCGCACCGGGCAGACGCGGCTCGGAAGTGGCAATGTGGGACGAGATCAAGTCCGCGACCATGAGCGTCCTTCACGACCACGGTGCGACCGTCACCCACCATCATGCGGTCGGCCGCGACCACCGGCCCGGCTACGACCGCCAGCGCCCGGAACCCTTCGCTCTGGCTCTGCGCGCCGCGAAGCAGGCGCTCGACCCGGCCGGGATCCTGAATGCGGGCGTGCTGATCGATCCTGCCCCGTCCCATGATGCCGACGGCACGGCCGCTTCCATGCCGTCCGAACGACATAAGTGATCCGCTCGGGACCAAGGTCGGGTGGACGTGGCGCCGACATCCCGCACTGCGGCGCGTCCATACCGTCTGGGCCGAACACCGCCCGCAGACCGACACCCCGGCAACCGGACACGTCGCCGAGACATGTGGGCGCCGAGGGGCCACCGGGCAGTACAACACCCCCGTAACTCCCGACCACATCGATCGAGGACCGGATTTCGTGGTCACTGGGCGCTCCGGTCGAGTGCGGCCTCCAGTCCGTCGAGGAAGATCTCCAGAGCGCCGGGGTAGGCGCTGGCGCTCATCGTCCGTGCCAGGGTGTGGGCGGATTCGGCGATGCGGGGGTACTGGTCGGGGGGCAGGGAGGCGTACACCTCGCGCCAGGCCGCGCGGTCGGCCGCACCGGCTTCCGACGGCAGGGCGTTGGCGGCCGCGTCGATGGCTGCGAAGCCCAGCGTGAAGTCGATGAACCGGTGGTAGTAGAGGGCCGCGTCCTCCAGTCCGAAGCCGGCGCCACGCAGGATGCCCAGCCCGAGCTCCACTCCTCTCATCTCATTGGGGCGGCGGGTTACCCGGGAGGCCGCGAGCACCGCGACGTGCGGGTGAGCGGTGTACGTGCGATGCAGGTTCATCCCGATACGGCGCAGGTCATCACGCCAGTCGCCGGTGGGCCGCACGTTTTCGAGGCTCATCCCGATCAGTTCGTCCGCGACCGCGAGGACGAGGTCGTCGGTGCTGCGGAAGTAGCGGTACAGCGCCGACGGGTCGGCCCCCAGCGCGATGCCGAGGCGTCGCACGCCCAGCGCGTCGTGGCCGTGCTGGCTCAGCAGCCGGATCGCTGTCTGCACGATCAGCTCCTGGCTGAGCACCGTGCCCGTCCGCGTCGTGCGGCGCCGCCGCCCGGCCGCGAGCCGGTTGGCAGGGACGGCGTCATCCGCGTCATCGAAGGTGCTCACCCGGACTCCGATCCATGAGGGAACGTGCGGCAGACCGCTCTTATGACAACGCGATTGACCTTAAAAGTCCAGAGCTGTTTGATGTGGCTCCACCAGCGCGACACGTCCGTGCGGCTCGTACCGACGGTCACTGCGCGGGTCGGGTCGGTCCGGGCCGACCTGACCGGCAGTCCGGCGGCACAGCCGCCTGGGCGGGTCCGACGTATCCACCACTCCAACGTCGCAACGCGGCGGCGGTCCGCGCACCACCGCGGCCCAGCCGCCGCACCGGTACCCCTTCCTCCCCCGCTCACGGACGCCGCGCGTGCGTCCCGCCACCCTGGACCGGTTGCCCATGGAACACACCACTTCGTCCCCACAGCTGAAGAAATCGCTAAGCGTCGTCGACGGCGTCGTACTGGCCGCGTCAAGTACCGCCGCGACCACCAGCATCGGTATCGGCCTGGGCGTGCTCGCCTCGATCACCGGACGGCAGACTCCGCTGATCCTGCTGCTCGGCTTCCTGCCGATGCTCGGCATCGCCAGCGCGTACGCCCGCCTGAACAAGGCGGAGCCGAACTGCGGCGCCGGATACGTATGGGTCGGGCGCAGCATGGGCCCGTGGCTCGGGATGATCGCCGGCTGGGTCCCGCTCGCCGGCGGCGTCGTCTTCCTCGCCTACACCACGTCCGTGACCGGCTCCGTCCTGGTGCAGTGCGCCCACAAGGCCGGCGTCAACAGTCTTCTGGGCTGGCACCTGGACGCCAACTCCACTCTCCAGTGCACCCTGATCGGCCTGCTCGTCCTGGCCGCGGTCACCGTGACCGCCGTGACCGGCGTGCACAAGGCCACCCGTCTGCAGACCTACCTGCTCGTCTTCGAGTACGCCGTGCTGCTGGTCTTCAGTTGCTGGGGTCTGATCGCGGGCGACCAGTCCTTCTCCCTGTCCTGGTTCAGTCCGTTCGCCTTCGACTCGCCCGCTGCCCTGGCCCAGGGCCTGGTCCTGGCGGTCTTCTTCTACTGGGGCTGGGATGCCGCGTTCTCGGTCACCGAGGAGACGGAGCAGACCGGTGACGCGGCCCGGGGCAGCTACATCGCCCTGTTCACCATGCTCGGTCTGTTCCTCCTGGGAGCCGTCGCCTTCCAGCGGGTCATGACCGCCTCCGAGATGAGCGACACCGGCCCCCAGGGCCTGACCTACTACGCCTCCCGGCTCGCCGACGAGCCCTGGGCCACCCTCCCGCTGATCGCCCTCATGTTCTCGGCCGTCGCCTCCCTGCAGGCCGGCATCATCCCCACCGCCCGGCTGACCCTGGCCATGAGCCGCGAACGCACCCTCGGACCCGTCTGGGCACGCATCAGCGCCCGGCGCGGCGGGCCCACCGCCGGCACCGTCATCGTCGCGGTCATCTCCGCCGCCGTCGCCGTCCTGACCGTGCTGATTCCCAAGCTCAACGAGGCGATCCTGGCCGCGGTCAACGCCATCGGCATCCTCGTCGCGCTGTACTACGGGCTCACGGCCATCGCCTGCGCCCTGCGCTTCCGCGGGCTCATCCGCACCAGCCCGGGGGAAGCCGTCCTGGCCGTCCTCGTGCCGTCCGTGTGCGCCGTCCTTCTGTTCGCCCTCGGCGCCTACCTCGCGCTGTACTACGCGACCCTGAGCGACACCTTCGCCGTCAGCGTCGACAACGGCTGGTTCAACCTGTTGTGCCCCACCGTGATCCTCGTGGCCGGCCTCGTGGTGTCCGCGGTCGCCAAGTGGTACCGCCGTGCCCCCGCCTTCACCCGGACGACTCCGAACGTCACCGTCCCGGCCACCGAAGCCGACTCCCTGTCCTGACCCCGGCGCCATTCCGACTCCGACGCACACCCCGACGATTGGATCTTCCCACCTCATGTCCCAGCCCGCCGCGGACCTTGTCTTCACCAACGGCCCGATCCTGACCACGGACCCGGCTCGCACCCGGGCCACCACCCTGGCCGTCACCGACGGCCGTATCACCGCCGTCGGCCACGACGAGGTCAAGGACCTCATCGGAACCTGCACCGAGGTCGTCGACCTGCACGGCCGTCTGCTGCTGCCCGGCTTCCAGGACGCCCACATCCACGCCGTCATGGGCGGCATCGAACTCGGCGAGTGCGACCTGACCGGGACCACCGACCCCGACGAGTACGCCCGCCGCATCCGCACCTACGCCGACGCCCACCCGGACAGGGAGTGGATCACCGGCGGCGGCTGGTCCATGGAAAGCTTCGAGGGCGGCATACCAACCCGGCAATTCCTCGACACCCTGGTGCCCGACCGGCCCGTCTACCTTCTCAACCGGGACCACCACGGCGCCTGGGTCAACACCCGGGCCCTGGACATCGCAGGCATCACCGCCGCCACCCCCGACCCGCAGGACGGCCGCATCGAACGCGACCCGGCCGGCGCCCCCGTGGGCATGCTCCAGGAAGGCGCGGTGGCCCTGGCCGGCGCCCACCTGCCGCCCAAGACCGCGGCCGACCGTCTGGCCGGACTGCTGCGCGCCCAGGAACTCCTGCACGGCCTCGGCATCACCGCCTGGCAGGACGCCCTGCTGTGCGGGGCGGACGGCTACCCCGACCCCTCCGACGCCTATCTCACCGCGGCCCGTGACCGCACCCTGACCGCCTCGGTGACCGGCGCGCTGTGGTGGCGCAGGTCCGTGGGCGAAGAACAGATCCCCGACCTGCTGCACAACCGGCAACGCCTCACCCACGGCAATCTCCGCTGCTCCACGGTCAAGATCATGCAGGACGGGGTCGCGGAGAACCACACCGCGGCCATGACCGCCCCCTACCTCGACGGCTGCGGATGCGCCACCAGTAACAGCGGTCTGAGCTTTGTCGACCCCGAAGCCCTCAAGCAGTACGTCACCGCCCTGGACGCCGCCGACTTCCAGGTCCACTTCCACGCCCTGGGCGACCGCGCGGTGCGCGAAGCCCTCGACGCCGTCGCCGCGGCTCGCGCCGCAAACGGCTACCGTGACACCCGCCCGCATCTCGCCCACCTCCAGGTCGTCCACCCCGAAGACATTCACCGCTTCCGGCAGTTGGGAGCCACCGCCAACATCCAGGCCCTCTGGGCCGCTCACGAGCCCCAGATGGACGAGCTCACGATCCCCTTCCTCGGCCCAGAACGCTCAGCCTGGCAGTATCCATTCGGTGACCTCCTGCGCGCCGGGACCACCCTCGCCGCCGGCAGCGACTGGCCCGTCTCCAGTCCCGATCCCCTGGCCGGCATCCACGTAGCCGTCAACCGCACCCTGCCCGGCGCAGCCGGCAAGCCCTTCCTGCCCGAGCAGGCCCTGGATCTCACCGCCGCACTCACCGCCTACACGGCGGGCAGTGCCTATGTGAACCACCTCGACGACGCCGGAAGTCTGCACTCCGGCAACCGGGCCGACCTCGTCGTACTCGACCGGGACCCCTTCAGCGTTCCGCCCGAGGCCATCGCCGAGACCCGTGTCCACCTCACCTACATCGACGGACAGCGCGTCCACACCGCGCCCGCCGCCTGACTGACCGTCGCGTACACCCAGCTGTCCGCGGCGCGCACCATGGCGGCCCCGGGCGTCGCCCGGGGCCGCGCCAAGCGCACATGTTCCGACGAACCCGTGTCAGGCAGCGCCGGCACCTCACGGGTTCCGGCAGCAATGCGGATGCCGCATGATCGAGCGGTGCTGATCGAACTGGGGAAGGTCGCGAAGTTTCACGGAGGTCCTTGGCTTGCGGATGTCCGGACCTCGTTCGGTCACACCGCGGTCCGCTGGTGCGGGGATCCTGCTGCGAAGCCCGGCGAGTACCACGTCGAGTGGACGATCGACGAGGACATCGTCTGGGGGTGGAACGCCAAACCCGCTGTTGGTATCGGCGCCGGGCTCCGCACCGGCGGGCACTGCGTCGTCCTGCGGGGACGTCTGAGCGTCACGGACGACGGTGCCACCCTGCTGGACTTCGACGGCACGAATATCCTGCTGGACCTTGTCGATCCGCTGCCCGAAGGCGTCGCCAATCAGTGGGTCGAGCTCTTCATCGAGCGCGAGAAGGTCGGTCTCTACCCATACCTCCTCTGACCAGGGATCAGGTTCTGTGCGTCTCCACTGCGACGAGCTTGGGGTCCACGGTGTTCACCAGGTCGAGCAGAGGGGTGCTGCGGATCATGCGGGGTGGCCAGGGTCAGCGGCAGTCGTTGAGCCAGTCACCCGGCATCAGGTCACGAAGGCGGTCGAGGTCTTCTACAGTCCGGCCGCGGGCCAGGATGGCCGCGCCGTCGTCATCGCGCAACAGGACGTCCTGGCCCAGGAACCACCGGGTCTCCTCACCGATGGGATATGCCGGGAAGGGCAGTCGGACGGAGTTCGCCTCGAGCAGTTCAAGGCTGTCGTCATCCGGGTCGAGGAAGTCGCAGACTTCTCCATCGGCCTGCACGGACTCCGACAAGATGATCTCCACGAAGCAAAGGGACAGACGCTCCAGCCAGCCCTCCCACCGCCCGGCGCTCTTGTCGGCAAGGTCAAGCCGGATGAGCACCGCAGGATCGTCATCCTGGAGGCTGTCGAGGAGGACGCCCCAGGAGGCGGCTCCCTGGTTCTCGTGACGGAAGACCAGGGCCTCCTTGGCATCATCGACATACAGCTCCGCAGGGCGGAGCAGCACATCGTGGTTACTGGTGAGATCCCGTCGGCGTCCGAACAGCACATACGCCTCGCGCAACGCCGTCGGCAGCCGGAGACCCAGCCTCTCCTCGGCGGCATCGAGATCGGCTTCCGTCCATCCGTCATCGCGTCCCAGGGCGGCGCCGGCCCAGTGGGCGGCGAAGCCCCGGACGAAGGTCCATGCACCAGTGCGGTCTTCGACGCCTCTGGCGAGCGACGCGGCAAGATCGAACCCCTGTGTCATGCCAGGACGATATCCGCAACATGGTGGATTGGATCGCGTGGCCTGCACCTCTCAGATTGGCAATCCACGCATGCCAGGCCAGGCTGTAACGGGGGCGGGCCCAGGAGCCGGTCCTCTCCGATCGCTTGGTCGCGAACGCTTGGCGCAATGAGCCGTCAACTGACCAACCTTCCGCGGGTGGGGCGGCTGGTGGAACGGTCCGGGTGGGCCGGGTTCGATCTGACGTCCGGTCGTCCAGGCGGTGCGGCACGCGTCCCGGTAGATGGTGCGGCCTGCTGGCTTCGCTGCTGTGTCCTTTGGCCGTCTACCCGCTGCCGGCTGAACGGAGGGTCCCGCAGAGGTCTGCCGACTGGGACAAGGTGCCGGGGCTGCCGGCCGAGGCGAAGCGCAAACTGAAGGTCCAGGGCGTCGACTCCCGTCATCGGGAGGTCAACTTCCCGGACGACACCTTCGGTGCCCCCACCGGCATGTCCGTCCCCTCAGCAACGCCTACTGCCAGAGCGGGCACATCGCGGCCACCCCGAAGGGCAAGATCCTCCGGGTCATGCCAGACGACGGCTGATCCGCGGGCCCCCGGCCGGTCAGTCGAGGAGCAGGGGATCGGGCAGGGAAGCCACCGGGTGCATGCACAGCAACGTGTGCACGACGCCCGCGAGCCCTGACATGAGGCTCGGGGAGAAGGCTTCCCGGGCCAGCCCGCCGACCGGGCCGCGCTGTTCCAGACTGGTGAGGATCTCGCCGTCCAGCTCGGCGCGCTCGCCGAACTCCATGGCGGTGAGGAACTGCCACAGCCCCAGGTCCCCGTGGCACAGTGTGTGGCTCCAGCCGAAGCCCTCGGCGGCGCAGGCGGCCGCGGCCCGCCGGGCCATGTCCAGGTGGGCCGGATCGCCGGTGCGCCGGTGGAGGTCGAGCATGCCGGTCCCGATCCCGGCGCTGCCGTGGCACCAGCTCGTGAAGAAGTCCTCCTCTGCGCCGACCCGGACGTCCTGCCAGTTGCCGGCTCCGGGCCGCCACAGGGACTCCTGGTAGGCGAAGGCCCGCTCGGCGAGCCGGCTCCAGTCGCGCCGCTCGGCCGCTGACCCCGCCTCGCTCAGGGAGAGCCGGGCCAGCGCCCAGCCGATGCCGGTCGCGCCGTGGGCGAAGCCCCCGATGCCCTCGGGGTTGAGCCGGGTCGTCCAGCGCGCGCCGCTCGCGTCCACGTTGGCCAGCCCGGTCAGCCTGCGCCCGATGTGTGCGGCGGCGGCCAGCCAGCGGTCCTGCCCTGTCGCCCCGGCCAGGTCGAGCAGCGGGACGATGCCGCCGGCCGCCCCGTTCAGCAGGTCCACCTCGATGTCGTCGTCGACGAGCGGGCCCTCCAGCAGCTCGGCCCGGCCGGCCGCCCGCTCCAGCAGTCGGTCCTCGCCCAGCACCCGGTGCAGCGCCAGCCAGGTCCACACCTGGGACGCGGCGCCGCTGAACGCCCCAGCCGAGGGGGTCGGCGTCCGCTCCTCGGTACCGGCCAGCACCCGCAGCGCGCCCTCGAACGTCTCGGCGACGCCCGGCACCTCGTCGGCCCGGCCGGCCCGCGCCTCGGTCAGGTACTCGGCGAGGGTCAGGGCCACCCCGCCCTGCCCGGTGTACAGGTCGGCGGGCAGCACCCTGATGGACCATCCCGCGGGCGTGAAGACCGGACTGATCCAGGTGACCGTGCCGTCCTCGCCGCGCACCGCACCGTCGCACAACCGCCGCACCATCCGCGCGGCCAGCTCCCGGCGCCGCCGCTCCGCGTCGCGTGCGTGCGGATCGTGCGCGGCCTCCTGCACCCGCGCGGGCAGCGAGCGCTCGTTGAGGTAGGCACCCACCAGCGCGTCCTGGATCACCGACTCCTCCAGCTCGAGGTCCGCCGTACGCCAGTCCTCGACCGTGGCCCGTACGGCCGCCGTGTCGACGGTGAAGGTGAACATGGGGACGTCGCCGGCCAGGAGTTCCGCGATCTCGCCGTCGATCGTCTCCCGGTCCGTCGGCGCGCCGGGCAACACCTCGGCGTTGCGCCGCAGGATGTCCCGGGCCCGTTCCACGGCCGCCGGTTCGTCGTGCAGCGACGCCGGGTGCCACAGCATCCGGCCGATGTCGACGTACGCCTGCGTCGGCCGCAGGATCCGGCGCGCCCGGGCGCCCTCGAAGCGGCGCAACAGCCGGTAGGGGTCGGTCCCGGGCCGGCGCAGGTGCGCGGTCATCTCCTTGAAGCCCGCCAGGACCCGGTCCCAGTACGTGCTCAGCACGGGGGTGGGATTGGGGTGGTTGCCCGCGCCGGGCATGACCACCAGGTCCACCTGGAAGCGGGCCGCCGCGGTGCCGCCGTCCGCGATCACCGGGTTCGGGATCAGCGGCTGCTGTCCGGGCAGCGCCCCGACGCCGGAGATGTCCACCCCGCCGAGCGCGAAGCCGGTGCCGCGGACGGGTAGCAGCCCGGTGCGCAGCACCGTGCGGCGGATCGCGGCGGCCGCCACGTCCACCGCGTCGCCCCGGCCGCTGGGCGGGAAGGGAGCGGGGGCGTCGAAGAGCGTCTCGGCGTCCACGATCACGGGCACCGGGCCCGCGGCGATCATGTTCTCGGCGTGCATGTCGGTGCCGCCGGTGAAGCGCAGGACGGCCAGCCAGTGACCGATGTTGCGGTAGAACGCGGCGAGTTCGGTGTCGTCGGCACAGTAGCGGTGGCCGACGAACTCGGCCCAGCCGTAACCGCCGCGCCCCAGCATGCGCGGCACCCGGATGCGTTCCCGGGGCTCCGGGGCGCCGGGGAAGTCCGCGTAGATCTCGTCCAGCAGCCCGCCGAGCGCCACGTCGGTCTCCGGCGGACGCGGCTTGTACATCACGGTCCCGCCGGCGAAGTCGGCCCGGCTGACCGTCAGGCCGCCCCGGTGGCTGTCACCCGCCCCGAACGTGACGGCGCGCAACTCGCCCGCCTGCGCCCCCAGCAGCCGGCGGAGCAACACCCGGTCCTCGGCCAGCCGTTGCGCGAAACCGGTCGTCGCCGCCACCGACAGGCGGGCCACCGAGGCGACGCGGGCTGCGACGGTCGGGTACCGGCCCGCCAGCCGGTCGAGGTAGCCGTCCTCGCCGGCCTGCTCAATGAACTCGGTCCAGGTCCGTGTGTCGGTGCCCGCCGCCGCGTCCTCGGGTACGGGTCCGCCCCCGGCCGTCATGCGCAGCGCGTGCAGTTCGACCAGGAACACGCGGGACAGTTTGGCGTGCAGGGACCGAAGCAGCGCGGTGTGACCGGCCTCCAGCACCGTGGCGCGTTCCGCGCGGTCCAGGTCGTCCACGGCAGCCAGCCGCCGGGCCAGCTCGTCCCGCCACGGGCGGGCGATGTTTCGTACGGGCCGGGCGAACCACTCGGTCTCGCCCGCCTCCTGCCGCTGTGCCACCGGTCCGCTCACCGTTCGCCGCCTCCCTCTCCACACCACGTCCACGCCCTGCTGGCCCCCCCTGACAGGACGGGGAGCCGCGCCGCCTCGCGCGCGGCTCCCCCCAGTCACACGATCAGCAGCACCAACTGCCGTGCGACCCGCTCGGGCTGGAACAGAAGCCGTACAGGGAGTCGCTGGGGTCGGTGAGCGCGGCCTCCGTGGCGGCGCCGCCGACGTACAGCGGGCCGGCAGGGTTGATCTGGCCCTGGGCGCTCTCGGCGCCCGACAGCCAGGCTTCGAGCACGGCGGCGGTGTGAACACTGGACTGCGGCATCTACGGCCTCCGGAGGGTAAGTTCGGGCGGATTGCCCGGCCTCCCGAGTATCGCCACCTCCGAACACCCGTCAGATGCCTGATCCGGCCACAGTCCGCCGGTAATACTGATGCCCCCTACAGGAAACCGGGGCGGTGCGGCGCGCCCGCCGTCCCCTCACAGCGTGACGTGCTTGACCTGCGTGTAGTCGAGCAGCCCGGTGAGGGACAGATCGCTGCCGTAGCCGGAGTGACGCACTCCGCCGCGGGGCATCTCCGAGACGGTCGTGCCGTGGGTGGTCATCCAGACGATGCCGGTATGCAACGCTCGGCTCGCGTGCATGGCCCGGTCATGGTCGCGGGTCCATACGCTTGCGGCCATATCCTGCGGAACGGTGTTCGCCATCCCAAACGCCCCGGCTTCCCGCGTGAACGGCTGGATCGTGACGACCGGACCGAACACCTCGCCGCGGACGACTTCGTCCTCCTGCCGGACACCGGCCACCACCGTGGCCTGGTGGAAGAAGCCGGGGCCGGGCAGTGCCAGGCCTCCGGCGACCACCTCGGCATGGTCCGGGAGCCGCTCCAGTGAGTCCAGGACGGTGGCGAGTTGGGCGGCGCCGGCGAGCGGGCCGAAGTCGGCGTGCTCGTCGTCCGGAGTGCCCGGCGTCCGCCGCGCGGCCCGGTCGGCGACGGCGTCGAGGAACGGCCGGTCGCGGCGGCCGTATCCGCCACGGCGTCGGCCCCGGGGCCGACGCCGAGCAGGCGCCCGGAGCGGACAGGCGGGCTGGGGCAACCAGCAGTCGCCGCGCCGTACTACGCCGCTTACCGGCCCCGCTACGCACCCGAGTCCTACACCCTGCTCGGCGACCACTACGGCCTCGACGGCACCCAGCGGGTGCTCGCCCTCGGCGCCGACCCCGGCAACTCCGAGCCGACTCCGCCGAATCCGATCCCTGCCCGACGGCACGTCAGGCAGGGAGCGGAACATGCCGAGGCGACACCAGCCGTCGTCGCAACCTCGTGGTGCGAGTGCAGCGCCTGACCAGGCGATCACGCCGGTAATGGTCAGGAAGGAGTGGGACCATGGCGCACATGTTGAACTACAACCTCGCCGTCCCCAATGTAGGTGACGCCGGTGTCCTGCCCGCGCTGGTGGCTGAGGGCGACGAGCTCGACGTCCTGGTCAGGGCAGTGGACGACTGGTCCATACCGACACCGGCACCGGGCTGGACGGTTGCCCACCAGATAGCCCACCTCGCGTGGGCGGACGCGAACGCACTCAGCGCCTTACGTACTCCGGACGCGTTCGACGCCGAGCTCAGGCGGGCGGAAGCCGAAGGCAGCGGGTACGCAGACAGGGCCGCCGCCGTGGGAGCGGCCAAACCGCGGTCGGTGCTCCTGGACGAGTGGCGGGCCGGTCGAGCGGAACTGGCGGCGGCACTGCGCGACACGCCATGGGACCACGCATTCCCCTGGTACATGTCGAAGGTGACCCCGGCCCTGATGGCGCCACTTCGTCTGATGGAAACCTGGGCACACGGGCAGGACGTCTTCGATGCGGTGGGCGTGGCGCACCGCCCGACGGATCGATTGCAGCACGTGGCCTCGCTCGGGGTGCTGGGACGGGGGCTGTCCTTCGCCGCCGTCGGACTGCCAGAGCCGGCGGACCCCTTCCGCGTCGAGCTGACAGGACCTGACGGACGGACCTGGGTGTGGGGCCCCGAGGCTGCCGCGCAGCGGGTACAGGGCGGCGCCATCGATTTCTGCCTGTGTGTCACCCGGCGTCGCCCCTGGTCCGAGACCGACATGACGGCGACCGGCGAGGACGCTCAGAAGTGGCTGGAGGTGGCGCGTGTCTTCCTCTGAAAGCGTGTCAGGGCGTCTGGCCATGCGCTGAGGCAAAGACACGCGCGGCGTGCCCGGTGAGCCCGCGCATCCAGTCCATGATGTCGTCCTGTGGCCGACGCCGGGGAGGCGTTCGACCAGGCCGACCTGACCGTGCGGGACACGGCGCCCGCGCGCTCGCCCAGGTCAGGATCTGAGCCGAGCCACCCGCCGCCGACCTGACGGCGCTGAACCGGGCGCAGCGCGCCGCGCCCGCGATCAGCGAGTTGGTGTTGACCGGGTCGGCGGTGGCCGCCACCCAGCGGCGCGACGGCACACCGGGCGCGCGGCTGGCCGCCTGTCTCGCCGAAGCCGCCGCCGATCTGCTGGCCGATCCCGCCATCACCCGGATCCGAGAGTGCGAGGCCGACGACTGCGTGATGCTCTTCGTGGCCACCCATCCGCGCCGCCGCTGGTGCCGTCGGCCCGGTGCGGAAACCGGATGTGCGTGGCCCGCCACTACCAGCGCCACAAGCCCGCTGACCGGGCGCCCAGGCCCCCTCCGCAGGACCACTTCCACCACAGAAGGCCCAGCCCCGTCCCTGCTGCCCCTCCCCCTGCCCCTGCCCCTGCCCCCCGGAAGCCCTCAGGCCCCGGACGAACGGGAGCGGCCCCGCCGGAACGCCGCCCGGCGGGGCCGCTCGTCGCGCTGCCGCTAGGACTTGTCCGGCCGATCATGGCTTTGGATAGTCGGGCATGATGCCCAGGTGAGCATCATCGTGAAGTTCTTCGCGGCGCCGGACGACACGTCAGCGGGCCTGGCTCTCAAGACTGGGCCGGGACGGGCATTCGAGTCGCTCTCCTTCGGCAACTTCGATCCCGAAGAAGCCGTGGTCGAGTGGGAATGCCTCCTGGCTGGCGGCAGCTTCGAGGAACTCGTCGAAGCCGGTGAGCCTCGCATCGTCGCTGGGCAAGACAACGACGGGTGCGTCGTCTTCGCGATCTCGCCTCGCCTGACCACTGCACTTGCGGACGCGGGGCACTCCAGGTTGCGTGACGTCGCCGCCGCGTGGGCTCAGCTGCGTGCGGAGGACGGCGAGGTCATCGACACCGAGATCGCGGACGGGATCGTGGGTGATCTGGCTGCTCTTGTCAGTAGCGCCCGGCGCCAGAATCAGAGCGTCTACTGCTGGGTCGCGTAGGAGCTCAGGTTCGGAGCCAGATAGCGACGGCCGCGGCGGTAGCGGTGCCGAGGAAGACGTAACCGCGCTTGTCGTAGCGAGTGGCGACCGCCCGGGACTGCTTCAGGCGGTTGATCGCCCGCTCGACGGTGTTGCGCTTCTTGTAGCGATCCTCATCGAAGCCGGGCGGCCGTCCACCGCGCGCGCCCTTGCGCAGGCGGGCAGCCTGGCTGTCGGTCTTCTCCGGGATCGTGTGCCGGATTCCCCGCCGTCGCAGGTACTCGCGGATGGGGCCGTTGCTGTAAGCCCTGTCGGCTGCAAGGCTGTCTGGCTTCTTGCGTGGCCGTCCCAGGCCACGTCTGGGCACTCGGATCTTCTCCAGGACCGGCTTGAACTGGGTGCAGTCTGCCCGCTGACCTGGAGTGACAACCAGGGACAGTGGGCGGCAGCGGCCGTCTGCGCTCAGGTGGAGCTTGCTGGTGAACCCGCCGCGCGAGCGGCCCAAGCCCTCACATCCAGCACCACCTCCACCAGGCGGGCGACGAGACTCCGCCACGGCGTCTCGGCCTGGTGTTCCATCTCTTCGACCCCTTTTGATCTCCGCGCAGGAGGCGGGTCGGTGCGGGCGCCGGCCGCATGCTGATGCGCGCGGATGATCGTGGAGTCGACCGAGATGTCCCAGTCGATCTCGCCTGCGGAGTCGGCTGCGGCCTGGACCTGCTGGAGCAGACGTTCCCCGGTTCCGTCGGCCGACCACAGGCGGTGGCGTTCATAGACGGTCTTCCATGGCCCGAACCGTTTGGGCAGGTCACGCCACTGCACCCCGGTCCGCACCCGGTGCAGGATCCCGTCGATCACCTGCCGGTGGTCCCGCCACCTGCCACAACGCCCGTTGCTGACCGGCAGGAACGGCCGCAGCCGTTCCCACTCGGCATCCGTCAGATCACCCCGCCCCATGCCACAGGAACGACTCGGGCAAGAAGCAGTCACATGATCGGCCGGACAAGTCCTAGTTGCCGCGGCCCGCGGGATCGTGGGCGACGCTGTCGCGGCCCTCGCCCCCGTGGGCCGGGTCCGCGCCGGCGGAGCCGGTCCCGGTCCCGGGGGCCCGGTCACCGTGCCCCGGCCACCAGGCCGCGTGCCCGATGAGCGCGGTGAGACTGGGCGTGAAGAACATCGACATCACGAAGGCGGCGACCGCGATGCCGAAGGAGACGGCGAAACCCATCTCCGTGAGCAGTGCGTTGCCCGCCAGCATCATCGTGGCGAAGGTGGCCGCCAGGATGAAGCCGGCCGCGGCGACGGTCGGCCCGGCGTGCCGGAGTGCCATACCGGCGGCCTCGCGCGGCTCGCGGCCCTCGCGGGCCTCCTCGCGAAGCCGGGCGATCATGAGGATGTTGTAGTCCGTGCCGATGGCGACCACGAAGAGATACATGATCACCGGCAGCATGAACATCAGGCCCGAATGCCCCTGGCCATTCTGGAAGATCCACACGGTGGCACCGAGGGTGGCGCCGAAGCCCAGGCCCACGGAGGCCATCAGGTACCAGGGCGCGACCACACTGCGCAGCAGCAGCCCCAGAATGATCATGATGAGGATCGCGGCGACGGGGAAGACCGTGCGGTAGTCGTGGTTGACCGCGGCGTCGATGTCCTTGTAGATCGAGGACATGCCGCCGACCAGGGCCTCGGTGCCGTTGGGGGCGTCGGCGTGGGCGACGTCGCGTACCCGGCCCACGGCGTCGATGGCCTTGTCCGTCGACGCCTCGTACTTCAGCGTGACCGTGAAGTCCGCGGTGGTGCCCGCCTTGTTGACCTGGGTCATCCGGGCGTCCGCGACACCGTCCACGGCGCGGAGCTTGCGCGCGTAGGAGTCGAACGCGCCCCGGTCCAGCGGCTTGCCGTCGGTGCTGGACAGGTAGACGTCGGTGGGAGCGGCCGCGCCCGCCGAGTACGCCTTCTGCATCTCGTCCTGGGCGACCATGGACTCCTTGGTCTTGGGCATGGAGCCGGACGCCAGGTCGAAGGTGGCGTTGAAGTTGAGAATGCCCAGCGACAGCACGACCAGGACGAGTCCGGACAGTCCGGCGGTCAGCGCCGGGCGGCGCTGCACCCCGCGGCCGAGGGCGGCGAAGCGGGCGTTCTCCGGTTCCCGCTGCCAGGACTTTGACGGCCAGAAGACTTTCGGCCCGATGAGGGAGACCACGGCCGGGATCAGGGTCAGGCCCGCGACCAGCGTGGCGGCGACCGCGATGGCGAGCGCCGGTCCCATCTGCTTGAGGAAGCCGAGCGTGGACAGCACCAGCGCGAGGAAGGCGATGATGACCGCCCCGGCGGCCGAGGCGATGGCCTCACCGACCCGGTCGACCGCGTTGACCATGGCCTGCTTGGGTTCGTCGCCGGCGCGCAGGCGTTCGCGGTAGCGGAACATCAGGAACAGGAAGTAGTCCGTGCCCACGCCGAAGAGCACGACGATCAGGATCGACGAGATCGAGCTGTTGGCCTGGAGGTCGAACAGCTTGGTGGCGTAGGCGATCAGCCCGTTGGCGACGGCGGACACCAGGCCGATCAGGATCAGCGGCAGGATGGCGAGGATCGGCGCCCGGAAGATGATCAGCAGTGTCACGAGGATGATGACGAAGGTGCCGATGCCGATCAGTGCCTGTCCGCGTTTGGACGAGTCCTGCTGGTCGAGTGCCTGGGCCGCGGAGCCGCCCAGTTTGACCCCCAGGTGCGTGCCCTTGGCGAGTTGCTTGACGTCGTCGCGCAACACCTTGGCCGCGTCGGCCTGTTCGGGCTGGCCGGCCTTCTTGCTGTCCATCTGGACCAGGGTCAGGTCGTACCTGCCGTCCTTGGACGGCAGGCCGGGGACGACCTTCTGCACCTGGTCGATGTGCTTCTTGCCCAGCTCGGTGGTGATCCGGGCGACATCCTGCTTGTCGGCGTCGGTCAGCCGGCCGCCGTCGGTGCGCTGGTACAGCGCGATCGCGGACGGCGTGAAGGCGCTGGGGAACGCCTTCTGCTGCAGGTCCGCCGCTCTGATGGACTCGTAACTCTTCGGCAGGAAACTGCTCTCGTCACTGTTCGAAGGCAGGCCGGGAGCGGTGGCGACGATCGCCACCGCGGCGATCAGCCAGGCCACGATCGTCCAGACGGGATGTCGGACGACAGCGTTGCCTATGCGTCGGTACATGCGGGGGGTCCTCCTGGACAGGAAGATCACCGCAGCCCGGGGAGCGGTCCCCGGCATCGGCGACCCCGGCCGGCGCGCGTCCAACGCACCGGCCGAATGGTTGTCTTAGGGTCACAGGGTAGTGACCACGCAACGGGATCATTCCAGCAGGCGCGCCCTGGCACGACCGGATATCGGGCGGCCGCCGGCGGGCCGGAAGGAGCACCGGACATGACCACGAACAACGTCTCAGGGCCGCCGCACCGCACTCCCGAGGGCATCCTCTGGGAGCCCAGCGGCCGCTGGGTGCGCGGCCGTACGGCCGGGGCCACGGTCGTCGACAGCCGCCACCCCGTCCTCGTGTGGGAACCCGGCGTACCGGTGCCGTTGTACGCCTTTCCGCGCGGCGAGGTCCGCGAGGACCTGCTGCGTCCGGCGCAGAACCCGCCCACCGGCACCCACACCGGATCGATGGTCTTCTACGACCTGGAGGCGGGCGGCGAGTCGCGGGCGAACGCCGCCTGGACCTTCCCCTCGGACGCCCTGGCGGACCACATCGCCTTCGAGTGGGCCCGGCGCACCGGCACCGGACTCGACCACTGGTACGAGGAGGAAGAGGAGATCTTCGTCCACCCCCGCGACCCGCACAAGCGGGTCGACGCCCTCCCCAGCAGCCGGCACGTCCAGGTCGAGATCGGCGGCACACCGGTCGCCGGCACCCGCCGCCCGGTCCTGGTCTTCGAGACGGGCCTGCCCACCCGCTACTACCTTCCCCGCGAGGACGTCCGCCTGGACCTGTTCGAGCCCACCGACCACAGCACCGGCTGCCCCTACAAGGGCACCGCCGCGTACTGGTCCTGGCGCGGCGGGGACGACGTCCCGGCCGACGTACTGTGGAGCTACGCCGATCCGCTGCCCGCGGTGGACGCGGTCAGGGGGCTGCTCGCGTTCTACAACGAGGCGGTCGACATCACCGTGGACGGCGAACGACTGGAGCGCCCATTGACGTCCTCCCCCTCGTGAACGAGGGGGGTTCCCCTATGTAGGGGGTTGGGCCGGTCGCCCGGCTTTCAGGTTCCTGCTTCACGGACCGCCTGGCGGCGAGGTCTCCACAGGCTGACACGGGCTGCCCGCCCGCGTGTTTGATGTTGATGGCCGCATTGACGTCGGCGTGCGCGGTGTA
>NZ_JBHVUH010000025.1:0-54963 GCF_042884245.1 Streptomyces sp. NPDC058145
AACTCCTCACACATCTGCGCCTGTTCGGCCGTCAAATCAAGCCGGTATCTGCGGCCCGACAGCATGAATACACCCCCTCCAGTTGATGTGATCACCGTACCGGCGGCCACTGACAACGCAGCGAACTCCACCGCTGCGCGGCTCCCGCCGAGGACGAGCCAACCCCTCCCTGAAGACAGGGGCCTGCGCTCAAGAACTCCGGTCACCCACTTCACCCGGCGCCCCTGAGGCGCCGGCCGCCAGGCGCCCCAAGTCGGGCTACCGGTCGGTGGATCTCCGGTGCGATGATCCCCGCAGAGTTCGACGAGCCCGGCCGGGTGTGGCAGATCCGTGACCGCTCCGGGAAACTCCCTTCCTCACGACAGGAGTTCGCAGTGAGCAGTGTCCACCACGACGTAGACCTCCTTCCCCCGCCCCGGGTCGAGGAGGTCAGCGAGAACGTCTTCGCCTACATACAGCCCGACGGCAGCTGGTGGATCAACAACACCGGATTCCTCGTGGGGCGGCGCGGCGTGATCAGTGTGGACGCCTGCTCGACCGTACGGCGCACGCGGGCCTACCTGGACGCGATCGGCACCGTCACGTCCAAGCCGGTACGGACCCTGATCAACACCCACCACCACGGCGACCACACCTTCGGCAACCACCTGTTCGACGGCGCCACCATCGTCGGCCACGAGGCGACCCGGACGAGCGTCCTGCAGTGGGGCGAGCCGGGCGCGGCAGCCGCGTTCTGGACCGACGTCGAGTGGGGTGACGTCACGATCGAACCGCCCTTCCTCACCTACACGGAGGGCGTCACGGTGTGGTCCGACGACCTGCGCGCCGAAGTGCGCCACGTCGGCACGCCCGCCCACACCACCAACGACTCCATCGTCTGGCTGCCCGAACGGGGGGTCCTGTTCAGCGGCGACCTGCTGTTCAACGGCGGCACGCCCTTCCTGTTGCAGGGTTCCGTGGCCGGTGCCGTGAAGGTGCTTGAAGAGGTGGTCAAGCCGTTGGGCGCGACGACCATCGTCCCCGGCCACGGCGGGGTCGCCGGTCCCGAGCTGGTCGACGAGGTGCTCGGCTACCTACGGTTCGTGCAGCGCACCGCCCGAGCGGGCCGCGACGCCGGACTGACGCCCCTGGAGACCGCCCGCGAAACCGACCTGGGCGAGTACGCCGGGCTGCTCGACGCCGAGCGCATCGTCGGCAACCTGCACCGAGCGTACGCGGAGCTGGAGGACGGCCCGCTCGGCCGGACCATCGACGCAGCGGCCGCCCTCGGCGACATGGTCGCCTACAACGGCGGACGCCCCCTCACCTGCCTGGCCTGAGGGCGAGACCTCGCTCCCGGCTGTGTGAGATGAGAGCCTGGGGTCGGGGTCCCTCTTCAGATGCGACCAGATCATGGGCGTGCCGGGCCGGGCGCACGACGACAGCGTGAACACAGCGTGAACGATCCTTTCGACCTCACCACGGCCGCGTTGGTGACGGCGGACGGGTCGGGGCTGATCAAGTGCTGGAGCCCGCGGGCCGAGAAGCTGCTCGGGCACGCCTCCGCGGACATGGCCGAGCAGCCGGTGTCCGCGGTGCTGCAGGGCCCGGACGGCACGGACGGCGTGGAAGGCCGCACGGCGCCAGTCGAGGGCCGGCTGGTGGCCGACAGCTGGGAGGACCCGGTCTCGGTGCGCCACCAGGACGGCCACCGGGTCGGCCTGGGGCTGCGGGTGCGGGCCGTGCCGGTGCCCGGGGCGATGGCTGCCGCTGGCTGGCCGCGCTGTGCCGGGCCGAGGACTGGAAGCGGTGGGAAACTGGGCCCGGCGCTGCGCGGCCTGCTGACCAGTCGCCGATCGCGATCGCCGTGCTCGACGCCGGGCTGCGCTACGAATGCCTCAAGTTGTGCCGCCCGTTTGTGAGGGCTAGTACTCCAGCCGTAGATCGTGATCTTGATGGTAAGGGGCGCCGAGGCGGCAGGTGGCCAGCGTGGATCATCTCGCCCGAGATCGCCCACGCTGTCGCGGGCGTCGGCTTCTCCTTCGTCTCCCCGAGTTCACCGAGACGGAGGGCGTCCCTTATCTCGCTGAGCTTCGCGGTCGTTGCCGGAGTCCGCTCCTGCGCTTGTTCAGCGAGTCGGAGGGCTTCGTCAATCTCGCTGAGCTTCGTGGAAGACAGGACGGTCTCCCGCTCTATCAGGTCGTCCCGGGACACAGTGGTCAGCCACGTGCACGGGGTGAAGCCTGGACGCGGGAACGCGAGCCGCAGCACGCCTTCGAACGGCAGTCCTTCAGCGGCGCCCACGATCACTTCGATGCCCAGACCGCTGATGTCGACGCTCGCGGGAGCGACGACCTGCATCACCCGGATCCCGGACGTGTCCTCTCCCGACAGAAGTACGACCAGCCTCCGCTCGTCGAACTGAACCCACCAGACTTCGCCACGTTGCACAAGTCCTCCAGATACAGGACGGCAGGCAGACGCTGCGCGACCCTGATGCCCTGTGGAGACGGGTGCGGCTACCGTTGATCATCGGCGCGTGAAGACAAACGATCATACGGTGGCCGCAGGTCACAGCGTAGACCCTGCCCGCTGGCAGGAAGCGTTCGAGGGCCTGATGAGCCGGATAGCGGGACGGTTCACGCGGGTGGAATCCCGGCGCCGGGCCCAGAAGTTGGTACTCGTCCTGCTGTCGGACCTGCCGCGCAAGAACTGCTGGACCATCGCCGAGTGAGCCGGGGACAGGACCCCGGACGGCATGCAGCACCTGCTCGGGCGGGCCAAGTGGGACGCCGACCAGGTCCGCGACGACGTGCGCGCCTACGTGGTCGAGCATTTGCACGACGACGAGGCAGTCCTGGTTGTCGACGAGACCGGCGACGTGAAGAAGGGCACCGACACCGTCGGTGCCCAGCGGCAGTACACCGGCACCGCGGGCAGGATCGAGAACGCCCAGGTCGCCGTCTATCTGGTCCACGCCGGGCGGCGCGGGCACGCCGCGGTGGACCGGGAACTGTACGTTCCGCGTTCCTGGACCTCCGACCCCGACCGCTGCCGGGCAGCCGGCCTCGGTGACAAGACGGAGTTCGCGACCAAGCCGGAACTGGCCGCTCGCATGGTCACCCGATTCCTCGACGCCGACCACCGGGCCGCCTGGGTCGCGCGAGACGAAGTCTACGGCGGCAACCCGAGGCTGCGCGCCGCGCTGGAGTAACGTGGCACCGGCTACGTCCTCGCGGTGGCCTGCTCGCACGAAGTCACCACAGGCGCCGGGAAGTTCCGCGCCGACATGCTGGCCAGGAAGGTGCCCAAGAGGGCCTGGCAGAAGCTGTCCGCAGGGAGCGGAGCCAAGGGCCACCGCTTCTACGACTGGGCCGTCATCGACCTCACCGACCTCCGGCCCGGGAGCCGGCAGTTGCTGATCCGCCGCAACCGCAGCACCGGCGAACTCGCGTACTACCGCTGCTACTCGCCGGCCGCAGTACCGCTGACCACCCTGGTGCGCGTCGCTGGATCAAGGTGGCGGGTCGAGGAGCTTTTCCAGTCCGGCAAAGGCTTGGCGGCCTTGGACGAGCACCAGGTCCGCCGCTACCCGTCCTGCTCCCGCTGGGTCACCCTGGCCATGCTGGCGCACGCCTTCCTCGCCGTCGTCCGCGCGAACGAACACAACCGTCATCCCTCACCCGACGAGCTGATACCGCTCACCTGCAACGAGATCCAACGACTGTTCATCACGCTTGTCATCCAACGCGCCATTGACCCTGTTCCACCGGCTTGGCTGGTCCGTCTGGCGACGCCGCCACCAGGCCCGATCCCAGAGCAGCCACTACTGGCGACAAGCCGCTCAAGCATGAAGATCACGATCTACGGCTGGAGTACTAGGGCGCGGGTGTCAGTGCAGGATGCTCACGGCTCGTGCGATCACGAGGAGGGAGGTCAAGAGGGCGGAGATGCTCTGAATGCTCATCATGACTTTGGCGCGGGTCGACAGCGGCATGGTGTCGGTCGGGCTGAACGCCGTGGAGTTGGTGACGGACACATACAGGTAGTCCACCAAGGTGGGAACCCAGTCCGAGGCACCGCTGGCGCCGTCGGCGACTTCTTGGACGGCGTCGTCGTTCTCGTCCTGTGAGAAACGGAAGTCCGCCAGCGGCAACGCGGAACGGGGCGTCTGGGTGCGGCTGACAGGGCCGCCCCGGTCCAGCTCCCAGTAGGCCAGGCCGAAAACGATAATGTTGGTGAGCCAGACCTGCAGCGCCGCCACCAGCAGTGAGCGGCCGTCCTTCACTCCGGCGTACACCAGTTCATGGATCAAGATGGTCAGCGCCAGGAGATTGCTGATCGCAATGATGGCTACGAGCGTCAGCGAGAGCACCCGGAAGGTTTTCGTCTGCTTCGTCAGGCGTTTCGGGTTGATCGCGATGAGCGGAATCAGCAGCAGGCACTCCAGGGCGGGCAGCACGTAACGCGGAGCGACCAACAACCGTTGCGGTAGGACCAGATACAGAGCGATCGCGGCAAGCGTCGCAACCACTGCCGGCAGCCGTGCCTCCCCTCTGCGCTCGTGTCGAGGATGCCTGGTGCTCGCATCGGTACGCGTACGCGCCATACGGCCTGCTCCTTCCGTCACTGCCACGGACAACGTCACGGCACCCACGCGTCCATCAGCGATGCATGCCGCCGGGCGTCTCCAGCATCTACCCCGATCCGCACCGTTGGACCAGCGCCGAGGGAAACCCAAGGGGGGCCCGGCATCGGCGTTCTGCCCGTTGTTCCGCCGCAAAGCTCATTCTGCGGGCTCGGACTGACGTGGCGGAGTTTCTCCGTTCGACGGGAGTCTCCAGCGAAGGCAAGCCCGCCCTGGCACGAATGACATCGGCCTGTGCTCGGAGCATCTCCGCATCGGCCCGGGTCCGCTCTGCATCAGCCTGTCCTCGAGCTTGCACGTATTTCGAGAATCCTGTAAGCGTCCCCCCAATCAAGGCGCCAATAGCTGTAGCTAGGGAGACGATTGTGGTGACGACTACGGGCGCATCGGAGGGGCCGAGGTTGCCGTGATTTTGCAGTGTTGCAAGTATGTCGCGAGTACCTGCCCAGGAGAGGACCAAGAGTAGCCCGACTACCGCAAAAAGAATCGTCCAGGGGGACATTCCTCTAAGGAGGGCCCTACCGTTATTCTTCACATCTTTCTCGTTCCGATCCGGGACAGGTTGACCCGTGAGGGTGGTCCAGTACTCGGCATGGTGATTCGCAAGAGCTTCTTGGAGTTGAGGGAAGCGGAATTGGTAGACGGCGCCGACCTGGCCTGCTGGTCGCCCGCTGAGTGAACGGATCCCGGTCGACAGGGAGCGTGCGCCCGACCTCCCAGCCACGCGCACACGGCACCGGTCCGCCGCATAAGGGTCATCGCCGCACGCGAGCCGGTGCTGTCGTGTTGTGGAGGAGGCGGGCCCTGTGTGCTCTGGAACGCAGGTGCATCAGCTCTGCGAAATCTCGCGCTGATCGCCTCGTCGGTTCTCGTGGGCAGGCCCCGGCGCTGGCAGATCTTCCCGTCTGTCAGACGAAACCCCAGTTCAGGGAGCCATCTGGTCACGTGTCAGGTGGCGCAACACTCCAGCAACACCGCTTTCCCTACCGAATAGGTATGGTCCGAAGCATGGCACCCACCGACCGTATCCGAGACCACGCCGGCCAAGGCGCGACCACCGTCGCCGCCCACCGTGCGCGGCGGCGGCTGCGTGCGGACCGGGCTCGCCAACTCGCCGACCTGCTCCGCCACCAGCTCCTGGCCGGGAGATTCCCGGACGGCGCGCTTCCTCACGAGACGACCCTCGCCACGGACTACAGCGCCTCCCGCAACACCGTTCGCCAAGCCCTCGACCTCCTGCGCGCGGAGGGCCTGGTCGAACGCCTCCCCGGCGTCGGCACGGTCGTCGTGGCCCAGAAGTACCCCCACGGACTCGACCGCCTGATGGGCCTCGCGGAAACCCTGCGCGAACACGGCCACGTCACCAACGAGGTCCGTACCATGGGCCCCGTCCCCGCGCCCTCCCCGGTGGCCGACCGCCTGCACGTCCCACCCGGCACCGACGTCCTCTACATCGAACGTCTGCGCCGGCTGAACGGCCTACCCCTGTCCCTCGACCTCACGTACATCCCGCTCGACGTCGGATCCGACCTGCTCGGCGAGGACCTGGAGAACACGGACATCTTCCGGCTCCTGGAGACGCTCACCGGCACCCCTCTCGGTCACGCCGAGATCAGCCTCGAGGCGGTGAGCACCGACGCCCACTCCGCCGCCGTACTGCAGGCACCGCGCGGTGCGGCCGTCCTGATGCTGGAACGTCTCACGTACCTCGCCGACGGGCGACCCGTCGACCTGGAATTCATCCGCTTCCGCGGCGACCGGATCTCGATGAGCGGGCTGCTGCACCGGTCCCTGTGAACACCCGCTCGCGCACATTCCTGGAGATAGCCATGCCTTTGGCACCCCAGCGGGCCGACGTGCCCGTGACCATCGACGAGTCGAAGTGCATCGACGGCTGCACGCTCTGTGTGGACATGTGCCCACTGGACTCCCTCGCCATCGACGACAGCAGCGGCAAGGCGTACATGCACGTCGACGAGTGCTGGTACTGCGGCCCGTGCGCGGCCCGCTGTCCAACCGGAGCCGTGACGGTGAACATGCCCTACCTGCTCCGGTGAGAGGCCGAACTCCCATGAAGCGTACAGCACTTGCCACAGTCGCCGCCCTGCTCCTCGCACCGCTCACCGCCTGCGGTGGCAATGCGGCGGCCGGCGGTGACGGATCCACCGTCACGGTCACCGTCGGCTACCAGTCCAAGACCATCAACACGGTCACCGCGGGCACACTCCTGCGCTCCCTCGGCTCCTTCGAGAAGCAGCTGAACTCTCTCCACGACGGCCGCACCTACAAGGTCGACTGGCAGGACTACGCCACCGGCGCCCCCATCACCGCCCAGATGACCGCCGGGAAGATTGACATCGGCTCGATGGGCGACTTCCCGCTGCTCATCAACGCCGCCCGCGGTAAACAACTCGGCCGTCCCACCCACCTGGTCTCCGTCACCGGCTACAACCTCCGCGGCGGCCTCAACACCATCGTCACCCCACCCGACTCCAAGCTCACCTCCCTGCGGGACCTGAAGGGCAAGAAGGTCTCCACCAGCGTCGGCTCCGCCGCCGACGGCACCCTCGTACGGGCCCTGCAGCGCGCCGGCATCGACCCGAACGACGGCATCGAGAAGCTGAACCAGCAGCCCGCTGTGGGGGCGTCGGCCCTGACCGCGGGACGCGCGGACGCGCTGTCGCAGTTCGTCGCCTGGCCCGGCCTGCTCGCCTACCAGGGCAAGGCGAAGGCCCTCTACGACGGGGCCCAGCTGTACCTGCCCACCTTCCACGGCGTCACCGCCCGCGAGGACTTCGCCAAGAACAGCCCGGCCGTGCTGGAGGCCTTCCTCAAGGCCCAGGCCGAGGCCACCGACTACCTCGGCACCCATCCCGTGGCCGCCGCCGAGAAGGTCGCGAAGGCCACCGGCCTGCCCGCCGAGGTCGTCTACCTCTACAACGGCGCCCACGGCATCTCCACCTTCGACCCGGCCGTCAAGCCGCAGCTCGTCTCCGCGCTGAAGCAGGACGTGTCGGTCCTGAAGGCGGCAAAGCTGACCGGCGACATCGACGTGGACTCCTTCGTCGACGACCACTACGTGAAGAAGGCCCTCGGGGCGTCGTACGCGAAGCGGCTCGCCGCCATGCCGCCCGCCGCCGCGAGCGAGGCATGGCCGAAGGGCGCCCACGAGACCAAGGGCTTCAACTCCCCAGCGCAGCTGCTGGCCTACGTGGCCACCCACTCCGACGGCATCCGCGCCGCCTACGTGCCCGACGCCACCACCGGCACGCTGTGGTTCGCCGACAAGGCGGTCTGGGTGGCCGACGGCGAGAAGCTCCTGCCGTTCGTCGCGCCGGCGACCGCGCGGGCGTATGCCTCTGCGCACGGCGGTGCCCGCGTGATCACGTACGGCGAAGCCCTGGAGCGTGCCGCATGAGCGGGCCCGCGCCGCAGGCGGGCCGCTACCGGCGTCCGCTCCCGCCGATCGGCCGGTACGCGCTGCGGGTGGGTGCCGTCGCGGCCGCCCTCGGCCTCTGGCAGCTGCTGACCAGCCTTGACGTCGACCTGTGGCTGCGCTTCTCGCAGTTCCCCACAGTCACGGACGTGGGGCACGCCTTCGCCGACCGCCTCGCCGGGGCGGACTACTGGACAGACCTCACCGACAGCCTGACCCGCATCGTCACGGGCTTTCTGCTGGCGGCGGTGCTCGGCGTGGCAGTCGGCGTGCTCGTGGCCCGCTCGCGGCTGGCCGGGGACCTGCTGGGCCCCTTGCTGGAAATGGTCCGCCCGATCCCGGCGATCGCCCTGGTGCCCGTCGCGATCCTGCTCTTCCCCTCCAACGAACAGGGCATCGTCTTCATCACCTTCACCGCGGCCTTCTTCCCGGTCCTGGTCTCCACCCGGCACTCCGTCCGGGCGCTGACCCCCGTGTGGGAGGAGGCCGTGCTCACGATGGGCGGCGGCCGGTGGCGCATCCTCGGCTCGGTCGTCATGCCGGGCGCGCTGCCCGGCATCTTCGGCGGCCTGTCGGTCGGCATCGGCGTCTCGTGGATCTGCGTGATCTCCGCGGAGATGATCTCCGGTCAGTACGGCGTCGGCTACCGCACCTGGCAGGACTACACGATCGTCAACTACCCCGGTGTCTTCGTCGGCATGGTCACGATCGGCGTCCTCGGCTGGCTCACCTCCACGACCGTCGAGTTGTTGGGCCGCCGTCTGACCCGCTGGCTGCCCCGCACGTCGTACGTCCCCGGAACCCGGCCAACGGCGCCGCGCACGCTCGCGCCCGCCCAGCCCGCCGCCGCCAGCACCGACCAGCCCTCCGACACCGAGGAGGCACGCGATGAGCACCTCGTCTGACATCAAGCCCGACCTCCGTACGGTGGACCAGGCGCCGTCCTCCGTACCCGGCACCCGGCTCACCCTCCACGCCGCCATGCTCGGCCGCCCCGACGCGCCTGTCCTGGCCGACGTCGACCTGGACATCGCGCAGGGCGAGATCCTCACCGTCGTCGGCCCCTCCGGATGCGGCAAGTCGACCCTGCTGCGCAGCCTGGCGGGCCTGCTCCCCCCGTTGGCCGGAGAGATCGGCCAGGACGGGCGCCCCCTGGCCGGTCCCTGCGCCGAACGCGCCCTGATCTTCCAGGAGGACGCCCTCCTCCCCTGGCGCACCCTGCGCGCCAACATCGAACTCCCGCTCGCCATCCGCCGCGTCCCGCGCTCCGAGCGCCGCGTCCAGGCCGAGGAGTGGCTGGGCCGGATCGGACTCGCCGACCACTCCCGCCAGTTGCCCCACCGCGTCTCCGGAGGGCAGCGCCAGCGCGCCCAGTTGGCCCGCGCCCTGGCTGGGCGTCCGCGCGCCGTCCTCATGGACGAGCCGTTCGGCGCCCTCGACGCCCAGACCCGGGCCGGCATGCAGGACCTGCTGGTGGAGGTGCTGCGGGGCACGGGCGCGACCGTCGTCTTCGTCACCCACGACGTGGACGAGGCCCTGTTCCTCGGCGACCGTGTGGCCCTGCTCGGCGCCGGCCGTCTGCTCGCCGTACGGGACGTACCTCGCCCGCGCGACCGCACGGCCCACGACGACGCGGCCCGCGTGGCCCTGCGCCGCGACCTCCTCACCTCGCTCGGCACGTGAAAGGCACCCCGGTGAACCCCCGCGCGAACACCCCCTCCGAGACCCTCCGGATCCCCGCCCTCGCCGACGCCGAGGAACTGACCTGCGACGTCCTCGTCATCGGCGGCGGCACCGCCGGCACCATGGCGGCCCTGACCGCCGCCGAGCACGGTGCGGACGTCCTCCTTCTGGAGAAGGCGCACGTCCGCCACTCCGGCGCACTCGCCATGGGCATGGACGGCGTCAACAACGCGGTCATCCCCGGCCGCGCCGAGCCCGACGACTACGTCGCCGAGATCACCCGCGCCAACGACGGCATCGTCGACCAGTCCACCGTCCGCCAGACCGCCACCCGCGGCTTCGCCATGGTGCAGCGGCTGGAGTCGTACGGGGTCAAGTTCGAGAAGGACGAGCACGGGGACTACGCGGTCCGCCAGGTCCACCGCTCCGGCTCCTATGTGCTGCCGATGCCGGAGGGCAAGGACGTCAAGAAGGTCCTGTACCGGCAACTGCGGCGGCGCGAGATGCGCGAGCGGATCCGCATCGAGAACCGGGTGATGCCGGTGCGGGTCCTGACGGCGGGCGAGGGCGAGGCCCGGCGGGCGGTGGGGGCGGTCGGCTTCAACACCCGCACGGGCGCGTTCGCGGTGGTGCGGGCAGGCGCCGTGATCCTGGCGACCGGCGCCTGCGGCCGACTCGGACTGCCCGCCTCCGGCTACCTCTACGGCACCTACGAGAACCCCACCAACGCGGGCGACGGCTACGCCATGGCCTACCACGCGGGCGCCGAACTCACCGGCATCGAGTGCTTCCAGATCAATCCGCTGATCAAGGACTACAACGGCCCCGCCTGTGCCTACGTCGCCAACCCCTTCGGCGGTTACCAGGTCAACCGTAACGGCGAGCGTTTCGTCGACTCGGACTACTGGTCCGGCCAGATGATGGCCGAGTTCGCAGCGGAGATCGCGAGCGACCGGGGCCCGGTCTACCTGAAGCTGAGCCACCTTCCAGAGGAGTCGATCTCGGCCCTGGAGTCGATCCTCCACTCGACCGAGCGCCCGACGCGTGGCACCTTCCATGCCGGCCGGGGCCATGACTACCGCACCCACGACGTCGAGATGCACATCTCAGAGATCGGCCTGTGCGGCGGCCACTCGGCCTCGGGCGTACGGGTCGACGACCACGCCCGTACGACCGTCCCCCGCCTGTACGCCGCCGGCGACCTGGCCTGCGTGCCGCACAACTACATGATCGGCGCATTCGTCTTCGGTGACCTGGCCGGAGCGGACGCATCCCAGCACCAGGCCTACGAAGGCGAGTTGCCGCAGGATCAGCTGCGCGAGGCGCACGAGTTGGTCTACCGCCCGCTGCGCAACCCGGACGGCCCACCGCAGCCCCAGGTCGAATACAAGCTGCGCCGCTTCGTCAACGACTACGTGGCCCCACCGAAGTCGGGTGCTCGACTCTCCCTGGCCCTGGAGGCGTTCGAGCGGATGCGGGACGACATCGCCGCGATGGGCGCCCGCTCCCCGCACGAACTCATGCGCTGCGCCGAGGTCACCTTCATCCGCGACTGCGCGGAGATGGCCGCCCGGGCGTCCCTGGCCCGTACGGAGTCCCGCTGGGGCCTCTACCACGACCGCATCGACCACCCCCGGCGTGACGACGCGTCCTGGTTCCACCACCTCGATCTGCACAAGTCCCCCTCTGGTGCGATGGAGTTCACGGCCCGTCCCGTGGCTCCCTACCTGGTCCCGGTCGACACATTCACCCCGGCCGGCGGCCCCTCCCGGCACCTCGGCGAGGTCCACCCGGACCATGTGGCGACGGCAGGGGCCCGGGAAGCGGCGCCGGTGGCGTCGCGGCAGGAACCCACCGTGGCCGACACAGCCGCCCGCCCCCGGGCCGACGCGGACGCGCAGGCCACACCTCGCCTGCTCGAACTCCTCACTCTTGCGGAGGACGACCCTGATCTCTCCGTCCTCGCCGACTTCTTGACGGACCCCGAGTCCAGCGTGCGCCGGACGGCCGTCACGGTTCTGACGGAGATCGTGCCGCCGGGCACTGGACCGGCACTGGCATCGGTGCTCACCGATCCCGACGCCGGCGTCCGCGCCGCCGCGGTCGCCTCACTGCGCGAACTGGTCGAGACGCTGCCGCCGGAACCGGCCCTGCGCGACGGCCTCGCCGCCGCCCTGTCCGAGGCCGACCCCGCCGTCCGTGCCGCCGCACTGGACGTGCTGCGTGCCCTGCGGCTTGGTGACGCCGAGTTGTTCGCGCACTCCCTGTCGGATTCCGACATCGCCGTACGCATCGCGGCCGTGCGCGCGCTGGTGTCGGTCGACGCCTCCGTAGAGGTGGCCCGCGCAGCCGCCGTCGATCCGTCCCGCGAGGTCCGCGTCACGATCGCCAAGGCCCTGGCCACCATGGGCACAGGCTCGGACATGGCCCGCTCAGCCCTCGCAGCGCTCGTCGACGATCGCGACGCCCTGGTGCGGGGGGCAGCCTACGAGGCTCTCGGCTCGACCGGCTGCCCGGCAGCCCTGGCCGCACGCGCCAAGGCAGCCTTGTCAGACCTGGCCTGGCAGGTCCGGGCCGGCGCCGCCACCGCTCTGTCCGCCACAGACTCCGACCTGGCAGTCCCGGCCCTCGCCAAGGCCCTCACCGACCTGAACGCCGATGTCCGCAAGGCCGCTGTACTGGCCCTGACCCAGCACCGTGCCGTCGCGGACGCCCGAGCCGCCCTGGCCACCGCGACGACGGACTCGGACGCGGACGTCAGGGCCTACGCGGTGCGGGCGCTGTGACCGCGACCTGCCGTGCGGCCATGAGGCGTCCTGTGTTCCGCAGGACGTACCGTGCCACGCTCGTGCCGAGCGCGATCCCCACCACGTCGGCCGACCTCGTGTGGATACCGGAGAAGACCCGCGCGTCGACGTTCTCGTCCAAGAGCCGCTTCCAGGGGGTGAAGGTCCGCGTCACGCCCGGCGCGGTGGAGCTGATCCGTGCGAACGGGGCGGGACGCGGACCTGCGAGCACGGTCTGCGCGGCGCCCGCGTCTGGATGAGCTTGGCCGTCCCGGAGTTCTGCCCGCTTCGTTCACCGGACGTCGGTCAGGGACTCGTCCAGGCCTCGGGGCCCTCCGCGAGGCTCACAACTCGTCGGGCAGCGTGGCCGCGGCCACGTGGGCCAGGGTGACCGAGCCGAGGATCTTGCGGATGTTGGCGCGCATGGCGGTCTACAGCGGCAGCAACGACTCCGCGGTACCGCAGTAGGAGAGTTCGGGTGGGCGCACTCCCCGCACCGAGACCAGGGGCCGTCCGCGACGCGGATGACATCGGCGATGGCGATCGACTCCGCCGGGCGGACGAGCCGGTGGGCGCCCTTGCCGCCCCGCTCATTCGCCAGTTCGTTCCACCGGCCTTCGCCCGGGGCTCATGCCCCCGCTGGACGCGATGCCCCGCATACGTGGGGTCCGCGGGCGGCCGCGTCACCGGCCGAGCCGGCTGTTCGCCGACCGCGGCTACGACTACGACAAGTACCGCCGCATTTCTCCGGGCCCGCGGCATCAGACCGAAGAAGACCCGCTTGGCAGTCGAGCGCACCTTCGCGTGGCTGCACCAGTTCAAGCGGCTTCGGATCCGCTACGAGATACGCGCCGATCTCCACCTCGCACTGCTCCAACTAGCCTGCAGCATCATCTGCTTGAGACGACTCCGCACCTCATTCTGAAACGATCAGTAAGAACCTGCTGATGAAGCCCACGTGCCAATCACGGCCCCAGGCCTCCCGGGGAACCTCCGGACCAGTGAATGATCCGCGGAAACCACACTTCAGAGACCGCATGCCGTCCGAGACCGATGTAGGGGCCTGAAGTGTGGTCGCCATGTCATGTAGCAAGGTCCAGCCCCTGAGGCAGGGAGTGGCATGCGCCCTGTCCTCGCCACGAGGGCGGGACCGCGGCCGGAGGCGGGTCACGGGCTGGACGCCGGCCCGCCCGCTCCGTACCGGAGGCCGTCGAGGAGCAGGTCGAGGAGGCGGCCGGCCCGTTCGCGTTGGTCGGGAGCGCTGGTGATGAGGGCGACGCCGGCCAGGCTGAAGCCGACATCGAGGGGGTCGATGTCCGGGCGCAGGAGACCGGCGTCGGCGCCGGCGTGCAGCAGGGTGCCGAGCGCGGTGCCAAGTTTGTCGAGGGTCTCGGCGAAGGGGTCCGCGCCGGATGCGACCGCGGCCCGCAGGGCGTCCGCCATGCCCTGCTTGGCTGCCACGTAGTCGATGAAGTCGTCCATCCACAGGCGGATCGCCCGGTCTGGCGGGTTGTCGGCGAGTAGCTTCGCGGCGCTGTCGCAGACGCGGGCCAGCTCGTTGCGGTAGGCCGCCTCGATGAGCGCCTCGCGCGTGGGGAAGTGGCGGTAGAGCGTGGCCGAGCCGACGCCTGCGGCCTTGGCGATCGTGTCGATCGCCACGTCCGGGCCCTTGTCGGAGAAGGCGCGCACGGCCGCTTCGAGGATGCGCTCCCGGTTGCGGCGGGCATCGGCGCGCAAGGCGCTCGGCTTGGTGGTCAAGACTGCTCCCTTCGTCGGGGGACCAGTCTAGCTGGACAACCGGGGAGTTCCCCGTTTACCGTTGCCAGATAACTGGGGAACTCCCCGGTTACGGGTTTCGGCCCGTTGTGCTGCCCAGGCAAGGAAGACCCTCATGACCTCTCCGAAGACAGTTCTGATCACGGGTACGTCCTCCGGTATCGGCCTGGCTGCCGCCGTCGGCACCGCCCGTGCGGGCTGGGCGACCATCGCCACCATGCGCGACATCGGCAAGGCCGGGGCCCTACTCAAGGCCGCAGCCGAGGCGGGTGTCGCGGACCGGATCCAGGTCAAGCGGCTGGATGTGACCGACTCTGCGGGCATCACCGCCTGCCTGGACGAGGTCGTCGCCGAGCACGGCCGCCTGGACGCGCTGGTCAACAACGCCGGCGCCGCCCAGGTCGGCACCATCGAGCAGAGCAGCGTGGACGACGTGCGCGCGGCCATGGAGGTGAACTTCTTCGGCGTGGTGGCGGTGACCCGGGCCGCCCTGCCGCACCTGCGTGCGTCGAAGGGCCGGGTGATCACCGTCAGTAGCGTCGGCGGCGTCGTCGGCCAGCCCTTCAACGAGGCGTACTGTGCGGCCAAGTTCGCCGTCGAGGGCTTCATGCAGTCCCTCGCGCCGGTCGCCGCCACCGTCGGGGTCGATGTCACCGTGGTCCAGCCGGGCGCGGTGGCGAGCGAGTTCGTCGCCAATCTCGGCCTGGATGTCCCGACGCTGCTCGCCGGCGCCGGGCCCTACGCCCCGGCGCTTGAGGCCTACGTCACCCGCACCCTGCAGTCGTTCGGCAACGCCCAGTCCCCGGCAGAGGCAGCCGCCCCGATCGTCGACGCCCTGACCGTCGCCCGCCCGCCCTTCCGCATCCAGACCTCGCAGTGGGCCCGCGACTTCGTCTCCGCCGCCCTCGCCGACCTCGACGGCTCCGCCGTCCAGAACCTCACCGGTACCTGGGTGCGCTGACCGCGCCGGGTCCCAGTGGGTGCACCTCATCCCCGCCCGCCGCCGCCACACCGCCGCCGCGCCCCGCCCGACCTCGACCGGCGGCAGGCGCCCGGCCGCACCCGGTCCGCACGAGGGCCGCACAACCAACCATTCACACACCGCGGGATGACCCGCAACAGCAAGGAAGATCACATGGAACTCCGCACCCTCGGCAGCCAGGGCCTGGCCGTCTCCGCCGAAGGACTCGGCTGCATGGGCATGAGCGCCTTCTACGGCAGCACCGACGAGGCCGAGTCCCTCGCCACCATCGACCGCGCCCTGGAACTGGGCGTGACCCTGCTGGACACCGCCGAGAGCTACGGCCCGTTCATCAACGAGCAGCTCCTCGGCAAGGCCCTCGCCGGCCGCCGCGAGCAGGCCGTCGTCGCCACCAAGACCGGCATCGAGTTCACCGACGACGGCACGCTCATCGGCCGCAACGGGCGCCCCGAGTACGTCCGTCGTTCCCTGGACCGCTCACTGCGCCACCTGGACACCGACCACGTCGACCTCTACTACCTGCACCGGGTCGACCCGCAGGTGCCGATCGAGGAGACCGTCGGCGCCATGGGTGAGCTGGTGGCCGCCGGCAAGGTCCGCTACATCGGCCTGTCCGAGGTCGCCCCGCAGACCGTTCGCCGCGCCCACTCCGTCCACCCGATCACAGCGGTCCAGACCGAGTACTCGCTCTTCGAGCGCGGCATCGAGGACGACGGGGTCATGGCCACCCTGAACGAGCTCGGGATCGGCCTGGTCGCCTACTCGCCGCTCGGACGCGGGTTCCTGTCCGGTGCGATCACCAGCCCGGACGACTTCGCCGCCGACGACTTCCGCCGCACCGACCCGCGCTTCCAGGGCGAGAACTTCGCCCGCAACCTGGCCGTGGTCGACGAGGTTCGCCGCATCGCCGCCGGCAAGCAGGTCTCGCCGACCCAGCTGGCTCTCGCCTGGGTGCTGCACCAGGGCGCGGTCGCCATCCCTGGCACCAAGCGCCGCCGCTACCTGGAGGAGAACGTCACCGCCACCACCGTGGCGATCACCGATGAGGACTTGGCCGCCATCGACGCCGTCGCCCCACGCGGCATCGTCTCCGGCGACCGCTACGCCCCCGAGCTGATGCAGAACCTCAACGGCTGACCCCCGTGGCATGTCGGCGCTGGACTACCGGCGAGTTCCCCGGGTACGGCGACCAACCGGGGCGGTACGGAAAGTCCCGCCCGGAACGGGCATCGGAGTAGCGGACCCAATTGGCATCGGAGCCGTGTCCGGCTCCGAGCCGCTCGGGATGAGCGCCCGCCGTACTGCTCGTCAGCGCGAGTCGGCAGACCGCCCGCGCCCACCCCCGTCACCGCTTCACCATGCGCCTGATGCGCTACCCGCCGGCTCGTCCCGGATGGCCGTTCTCGCTCCCTCAAGCCGCCCGACTCGCGCATCCATCTTCAATCGAGCTGCCGGGCCCCTCCGCACCAGGCGGTGCCGGCTACCGGCATGTGGGATCGGAGATCGCCGAGATGGTGTAGGGCGGATGCCCCGGTGGCTCGTCGAGCTGACTATTGACTACGTAGAGGCGACAGCCGTGACGAGCGAGGGTGGTCGGCAGGTCGAACCGGTCACCGGTGATCTGATACTCCACCCTCCCGCTGCGAAGGTCGCTACTCAGCTCGGCGACGTAAACCCCCGCCGGTGCACCGTAGTTGAGCACCGCGTAGAGATGTCGGCCGCGCAGCAGCATGCCGTCCGCCCCGAACGAGTTCCCACCAAGTTGCACCTCTTCAACGGCCTTCGTGCCGGTGTTCACCCGCCACACCGCCTCCGTTCCGTTGGACGCCACGAGCAGCGTCCTGCCCGTGCGGTCAGCCGTGATGCCGTTGAGCAGCCAGTACTGCGCCGGAAACTGCGGAGCAGCGCTGCGGATGTCGATCCATGGCCGTAGTGGGCCCAGGCGACCGGCGCGCAGATCAGCCTTATGGATCACCGGATTGGCCCAGTCGGTGACGTACACGGCGTCCTTGGTGATGACGAGATCGTTGAGATTCGCGGCGCCGAGGGGACCGTCCTCGGCGGTACGGCGGGCAACCAGCCGCCCCCTTCGATCGTGGACCGTCAGGATCGAGCCGCCCACCGAGAAGATGCGATGGCGGGCATCGGTGTGCACCCCGAGCGCGCTCGGACGATCGACGATGCCCTCAGCGGCGAAAGGCCGCATCTCGGCGTCACCGATGCGTCCCTTGAACAGCCGGCCGGTGCCTTCGGACGTCACATACATGGTGCCGTCCGGCTCCACCGCGAGCCCCTCGGGCAGGATGCCAGGATCCCGCGAGACGACGTAGACCTCGGGAAGGTCTCGAGCGCCCGCGGGAGCAGCCTGGCCGGCCGCCGCAAGCAGCACCGAAGCCCCCAGACAGAACAGACGTGTCATGACGCGCATCCATCCACCTCCCGAACGATGTCGTGCAGGGCCTGCTGCACCAACTGCCCCCAGCCTGACCTGACTCGGACACACACGCCCGGCCTTTCAACCGTGGCTGAAAGGCTGAATCGAACCGATAATCGGTGCCGTGATCCGACTTCACTTCTCGGCCGACGACCTGCGACGCATCACGCTCGCACCGCGTCCTGAGGCACTGTTCGAAACAGCGCTCAGCGTGCGCTTCCTCCTCGGGGCAACGTCACAGCAGGTCGGCCGACGCAACGAGTTGGCCCGGTGGCGACGCGAGATGGGCGGTGTCTCCGCAGACCGGGCGGGCATCCTCCTCGACCTGGTCCGCCACACGGCGTACCTCCCCGACTTCCTGCTGCAGCCTTCCGTCACCTCTTTCGCCGACGGGGTGCAATCCGCCTACTCGACTCCCGACCGGCAGCTCCACGAGGACCTGTCGCCACTAACGGTGCCCGCAACAGGGGTGAGCGTTCCACACGCACACCTTCCGACAGCGGGCGACCGCCTCCGCCGGCTCGCGGAAGGCAGCCCGCAGGCACGCCACGCACTCGCTGCAGACCTGCACCACTACCACGCCACGTCGATCGCGCCCCTATGGCCCCGCGTCACCGCCGCCGCCACCGCCGACCGCGCCCTGCGCGCAGAAATGCTCCTGCGCGGCGGAGTCGACGCCCTACTCACCACACTCGGCCCGTCGTGGCGATGGCAGCCACCGACTCTCCACCTGCCGTCGTCCTGGGATGTCGACGTGCAACTGTGCGGACGGGGACTGCTGTTGATCCCCTCCTACTTCGCCACCACACCAGTCATGCGCTACCGCCCGGACGACTCGACCGTCCTGCTCTACCCCATGCACCCCCAGCCCGACGCCACACCAACCGACGAGGACGCACTCATACCGCTCCTCGGCCGCACCAGAGCCACCGTCCTCGCCGCCCTCCGCACACCCGCCACCACCACCGCACTCGCCGAACGCACCGGCATCTCCCCAGCCGGCGCAAGCCAACACGCCAGCATCCTGCGCAACGCCGGCCTCATCACCACCGAACGCATCGGCACCGCAGTACTCCACACACTCCGCCCACTCGGCCACGCACTACTCGCCGGCAGTCCCTGAACAGGCCTTGGTACAGGACGTCTCATCCGTGCAGTTCGCAGGTACGCCGGTCCACGCGTCACACCAGAAGACGGGCTTCCCGCCAGCGCTGCCTACAGCAGTCGTTCAGCTGACGAAAACGCCATTCCCCGGCCACTCCCCCACCGAGCGCCCAGGCCACCTGCCGGGCTCCCAACCCCGACGAACCGACACCCGTCTCAACGGCTCCGCGCCCGCCCCCAAGGACCTACGGCCCTCGCCCCAGCCACAGCAGGAGGACCCGGCGGCGCCGAACCCTCCCCTCGGCGTGACCAACTGGATTGGACGCGAGGGTACGGCGGTACTGCCATCCGACGTTGCCCAAGTCATCAAGCGCGCCCTGCGCGAGGGCCAGAGCCCGACGGCTTCAGGCTCCTTCTTCGCCGGCTTCGCTCCCCCACCCTGAACGGAGCGGAAGGTGAGCACCGCATCAGGACTTCGATCCAAGCGCGTCTTAACGGTGTTGGCGGGTGGCCGGGTCGAACGTGCCAGGTCGTGCACCGGTGCCCGCGTCCGGTGCCGTTGCTGTCACCTGCGGACGTCAGTCGGGAGTTAGCGCCTCTTGCGGATCTTGCGCCTCTTCTCCTTGGCTTCCTGCCTGTGTCGGATCGTTGAGATCGTCGGTCAGGGCCACTTCGACGCCGCCAGTGTGTCGCGCGGTGTAGTTGTACATGAAGCCGCACAGGCAGGCCACGCCGGTGCCTAGGAGGACCTCCAGTGCGACGGCCACTGAAGCGATGATGAGCGTCTGCGACAGCGTCGGCCCCTCGCCCGGGGCCACGATGTCCACAATCACCGACGTGGCGAGCACGGCGCCGAGGACGCACACCCCCAGGCCCCCCAGAAAGAGGAAGCTCATCACCGTGACCGACCAGGGGTTGTTCTCCGATATTCGCATGCGGATGGACCGGCGCGGTGGAGCGTGCGGGAGGGTGTGATCACGGGTCGGCGCCGGCCACGGCGACTCGGGCTCGGGCACCGTCGATGCCGTCACGATGCGGGACGCGATTCTCGGTGCGCGCTTACGAGACACGCTGAGGGTCCTGTTGCGCTTGGTTCGACTCATGTTCACTCCCTGGCTGGTCCACACCTGCGACGTTATGGGCAGGTGTGCGGCCGCGCACCCCCGACGATGACGCTGAGTGAACGGGAGTGCGCCGACCGGTGAAGGCGTCGGGTACCGGCACTGGCCGCCGACACCCGACGGTGAACAAGCCGCCGCAGTCCGCCGCCGCCCGGTGGTACATCCGTACGACTACGACAACCATCACCCGTTCGGTCGCACGGTGAACGCGGCCAGCTTGCCGCCAGGTAGCAGCCGTGATCGCTGGCTTCGCAGGGAGGCTCCGTGATCGTGATAGCTCGACTCGTCCCGATGGTGCTGCCTCTCATGATGTTCGGGCTGCCCGCTCTCGAAGACCGCCTGTTCCCGTACTGGCAACAGTGTTGGACCTGTGCTTGAAACGCCTGGCGGGCTGGTCGATCGTCGACCACATGCGCACCGAGCTGATAACCGACGCGCTCAAGGCCGCCGCGAGAGCCCGGGGTGCCGACGGCCTGCGCGGGGCGATATTTCACAGCGACAACGGGGCGCACCATGTGGCGAAGGAGTTCGCCCAGGCCTGCTCGGAGCTGGGCGTGACCAGATAGCGCGGCGCGGTCGGCACAAGTGCGGACAACGCCGCCGCGGAGAGTCTGAACGCGACCATGAAGCGCGAGACGCTCCAGGGCCGCAAGCGGTGGAACGGGGCCAGTGAGGCCCGCCCCGCGGTCTTCCGCTGGGCGACCCGCTACAACATCCGCCGACGGCACTCCCGCCTCGGCCAGATCAGCCCGATCACCTACGAACGGCGCTCAACTACGCTGGCCACCGCCGCATGACAACCGGTGTCCACGATCACGGGGAAGGCCCCCAGCTGTCCGCCATCGGCATGCGCTGACGTAGATCAGCCGGTAGTCGTACCTGACATCTGCCCCGGGTCTGCCATAACTACGCTGTGCGCAGAGGCGATCGACTGCCTGGATACAGGGCGCCATCAACTTCACGCCCCGCCGTTCTTATCGAGCGTGGCTGCTCGGCCGTGACGTGCGTGGGGTTGTGTCCACTGGCGGGCCGTGGGCATCCGACTGTGATCGTGGACCATGACCTGCGGGCGCTGATGGAGCTGTTGCTGCCGAACTGGCCAGGGGAAGGCTTCCGTCCCGAACCCGGTGTCGACCTGGTAGAAACGCTTCGAAGGGGGAACATGGGTGGCTTCAAGTGCGGGTGCGGCAACTTCTTCAGCGGTGCCCACAACCCGGGTCAGCAGTTCCGGCTCGTCCCCGACGAGCTCTTCGACCAGATCGCCTGGCCTGCTCCTGCCGATCTCGACACCCAGGAGCGGCAGCGTGCCGTGGAAGCGTCGTTCTCGTCGCTGTACGTCTGTGGCAACTGCGGGCGGCTTCACAGGGACGGCGAGAGCGGATCGATCATCTCGTACGTCGCCGACGTCTCCCTACCTCGCATCTGGGCCGACTTCGCCCTGCGGGATGGCATCGGTCGAATCCTCCTCTGCCAGGACAGGAGCCTTGCCGACATCCGCCGCCAGAAGCTTCTCCTCAACCCGCCTTTGCCCGTAGTCCTCTACGACGAATCGGGTGCTGAGGCGTTGGGGGAGGCGGAGTTCGGCCTGGACGCTTCCGGCGGCTACGACGAAACGCTTTGGGCAGTCAGGCTGGATGACCGCCCCGCCTGAGGATTCGATGGTCGGCTCGCGGCTGGGCGTGTAGGCACACTCCGGTGTTTTGTCTGGAGGTGAGGGGGGCGGGGGGAACAGGAGATCCTCGAACGCGTCCAGCGCAAACATCATGAGCATGAGTAGAACCGGGACAAGCAGGGCGAACACGGCCATGACGCCTCCCAGAGGGGAAGGACGCGGCGGTTGTCGGTCCGCTTTCAGAGTGGGCCAAATAGGGGAATGCCGCATGCCCGAGCATGCCCGAAACGGGAGGATGTAGGCCGTTCGGGTGGATTAGTGCACGGGCGGATTCCAGGCTCATGGCGGTCTACTGACCGCTGGGGGCCTCACTCGTCCGGTCGTGTTCACTGCTATTGGTTTCAGCTGTGGGTGTCAGACAACGATGACGGCTTGACGCGCTTGCGGGAGGCGCGTAGTGATCGCCCGCGCGACGATCAGATTGATCACTGCGACCATCATGTGCCGTCGTTGCCGTCGCTCGCGCTGCATACAGGGCCGCGTTTGACATGCGCGCTCCGCTTGTTCCAAGTCAGCGTCGGTGTGAGCCGTGAAGCATGCGTGAGCCTGCTCTGCCGCTCGCCGGGGATGGGCGGAATCTGTGGCTGAAGTTCACGGCGATGTCCAGTGCCAGGAAATTCCTTCCGCTGTCCGTCCGAGCGCGCAGCAGGATACGGTGCTCGGCCACCGGCACCGCTTCGGGGAGCTGGAGGTTCCACGTCTGCTGCCACGGTCCGGCAGCCGGCCTGAGGTCACCCGCGAGCCTCGCGCCCAGGCTCTCAAGCAGGTCGGGCAGTCTGTAGTTTCTCTCGAGCATCTTCACCGGCCCGAATTTCATGATCACGTTGCAGGCGACCCGGGTCAGGTCGACGGGCTCTTTGAGGTGGCCGTTCATCTCCCAGCAGGCCTGGTGTCCCAGCCAGGGCAGAGCCGGGGTCAACGTGATGGCGAGGCGGTCCAGGACGTAGGTGCTGTCGCTCACGTCTTCCACCAGGAGGATGCTCATGTCACTCCTCACCCGTTCGCGGGCCGGGAAAGCGCCAGGAAGACAGCCGGGGCGGCGGCCTGGAAACACGCCCTGGCGGGCGGAAACCCGCAGGTGGGGCGGCCGGTGAAGTGGAATGGCCGCGCGGACACCGGATGCCGCGCGCCCGGCATCCGGCACCGGCAGGGGTGTGCGCGGGGCGCGACCGTCGGACAATGGGTCAAACTGGGACCCCGGCCCGATTCCGGCGGGCCGGGGCTCCACAGTAAGCGGTCGGCCGCGGACTAGTACTCGTCGTGGTGGCGCTTGATCACCCGGAAGCTGGCCACAACACCATCGTCGATGTCGATGCCCTCGACGCATCCCGGGCGTACGCCGTAGCTGGAGCTGTGGGGCCCGACGGTGGCGACGGGAGCGCCGTTGTCGCAGACGGCCCCGCGGAAGACCTCGACGGCCTTGCGGCTTTCGTTGCGAATGTTCAGGCTCTTCGCGCCCAGGCCGCTGACCACGGTGATGCAGTCGCCGGGGTGGGTGGAGTACGACCGCTCGTTGATCTGGATGCGGCCCTCCTCGTCACCCCGACCCTCGTTGTCGTCGTTCCTCTCGTTGCCCTTGCCCTCGTTGCCCTTGCTGTTGTTGCCTTCGTTGCCCTTGCTGTTGCCGTTCTGCCCGTTGCTACCGCCGGATGCGGCGGCAACAACGGCCGGGGCCTCCTGGGGCGCCGAAGCGGAGGCGGCCGAGGCGTAGGTGAGGCCGGTCGCGGCCATAGCTGCGACAGCCGAAACAGCAGCGGTGACCGCGGTCGAGCGAAGCTTCATCTTGCTATCTCCTGTCTGATGCCGGCCCGTCAGCCGGCTTGTGAACGAACGTACCTACAGTTGACATGACGGGCACATCAGTAGTTCAGGGATATAGCTCCGATCAGGGTATTTATGGCCATACATCAGGAACTGACGAAGCATCATATTTTAAGCAAATAAAGCAGATTGACGTACTATTAGACCTTTCGAGTGATCTCCTGACGCCTACTCACTCTCGTGTCGCGGCGCGTCGCTGCGGACGCGGTGAGGTGAGTCGTGTTAGGAGGAGGCCAGCCGCGCCAAGGCACGCCGGCTGGCCACACAGCCCAGAAAGAGATCGCGGAGCACCCCGGTGATACCTGGCCTGCGGGGCTTCTCCAGGGCGTCCGCCTTGCCGTGCTCAGGGAGCCGACGCGGCCGCGCCGCTCGCATGTGTGCAGTTCTGACCTGAGCCACCGAAAGTCCACCACGACGGCGGGGGCGTCGCATGAGCACCCGCCACATGTGTTTCCAGCGACCACTCATCGGCCACAGCCAGGCTTCTCCATCCGTCACAAGCCGCACACAATCCGGACGGGTATTGCCGACACGGCGTGGCATCGGGGCTGGGACTGGGGCTCTACTCACCATGTGACATGGACCGGCGGGCGGTCGGATGGCAGGGCCCTGCTTGGCAGGCATCGGGCTGGCCCTGGTGCTCGGGGTGGTCGGGTTGCTGCCCCCTGGCTCTGCTCGTCCGCCTCGGCGATGCTGCGCGCTGAGCGGGTGGGGGTCGCCGCAGCGGTGGCGACCGACCTCCTGAACGGGCTCTCAGGTTGCAGCCACATCTGCAACGCCGCGATCTACGGCGTGAGGGACAGGCCCGTCATGTGAATGTCTTACCAGTGGTTGAATCCGGGCCCATGGAGCAGCTGGCAAGCGAGTGCTGAGAATCCGGCTCCTGGCAGTTCGCCATCACGAGCTCGGCGGCCAGGCGCTACTCGGAGCACCCGAAACAGCACCGCGAACGGACTCTGGGACGGAGCGACCTCGGTGCGACGGGTGACGTCCTGGTGCGGGTGCTCCAGCGCACTCGCGACGAACCGCTGGCTACCGGCCAGCAGCAGCTCGAAGGCTTCACCGGGGGGTGTGGCCTGGATCGCTGTCATGGCCGCAGGCTACGCCGACCCGGTGGACACCCGCGGCCGGGTCGACGCTCGGTGGACTCCGCACCTCCGGGATCGGCACGCCAGACGCCGTGCGATGTCCCCCTCGATCCCGCCCCCTGGGTGCGCCGTGCATGCGCAGCCCTCCGGCCCACCACGGACCGCCCGAACCGGTTGGCCATGCGTAACCCTCTTCCCACGACGCCGTCGCAACCGCCCAACGACACCGCCGCGGGGCAGGGCGTACGCCACAGGGGGGGCCTGCCGGCCGGCCAGTGCGGCCACGCGGCGCCAAACCAGACGGGCCGCGTCGGGACACCGCGATTAGGCGGGTCCCGATCACGGCGTACGCCTCGTACGCGGCTGCCACCCCTTGCCCATGAGCGAGTTTCGACGGGCGGGTCAGCTGGATCTTTCGTAGATTGAAGAGCGAGCGACTGGCAGGGAAAGCGTGTGACACCGGAGATCGACTACCTAGGGGTGTTCGCCGCCCTTCCGAGCCCGTGCCTGGTGCTGGGCACGGACCTGGTGATCGCCGATGCCAACCCGCTCTTCTGCGAGGTGACCGGGCGGAGCCGTGGCGAGCTGGTCGGGCAGTACCTCTTCGACACCTTCCCGGACAACCCCGCCGACCCGGAGGCCGGCGGGGTGGCGATGCTGAAGGACTCACTGCACCGTGTCCTGTCCTCCGGCCAGACGGATCACATGGCGTTGCAGAAGTACGACGTCGCGATCGCCGGCAACCCCGAGGTGTTCAAGGAGCGGTGGTGGACCGCGATCAACGTGCCCGTCCTCGACCGAGACGGAAAGGTCGCCTGGATCATCCACCGGTCCGAGGACATGACCGACGTTGTCCGCGCCCGCCGCACCGCGCACGTGCCATCTATCCGCCCCGGCCGGGAAGCGGCCATGGAAGCCGAGCTGTATGCCCGGGCACGGCAGCTGCAGCGGCTGAACGAGGAACTGCGACAAGCGCACGCCCGTGAACGGCGCATCGCCGTCGCCCTGCAAGAAACCATGCTCCACACTCCGGACCTGGCCCGGCACCCGGACGTCGCGGTGCGTTATCTGCCCGCGACCGGATCGCTGAACGTGTGCGGCGACTGGTACGACACGGTCGACCTGCCCGCAGGCCGCTTCACCGTCGCTGTCGGCGATGTGGTCGGCCACGGGCTCATGGCCGCCACCGTCATGGGCAGGCTCCGCAGCGCGCTGAGCGCCGCCACCCGTACCGTCCACGGCCCCGCCCAAGCACTGGAAGTCCTGGGGCTGTACGCACGCTCGATCGAGGGAGCACTGGCTGCCACCGCTGTTCAAGTCCTCATCGACTGCCACAGCCATCTGCTCATCTACAGCAGCGCCGGCCACCCCCCGCCCGTTCTGCTGCACCCGGACGGCACCTGCGACCTGCTCGACCGGGCCACCGACCCACCGCTGGGCGCCCGCCCCGAACACGTTCCCCGCCCCCAGGCAACCATGACCTTCACTCCCGGCGACACCCTCATCCTCTACACCGACGGTCTGATCGAACGCCGCGATGAGGACATCGACGCCGGCCTGACCCGCCTGACCGACATACTCGCCACCTGCACCGAGTTCGGCGCTGAACACCTCGCCGACGCACTCCTCGCCCGCCTCGACCTCACCAGCGGCGCCATCGACGACATCGCCATGGTCATCGTCCGCCTGGACCAAGCGACCCAGCCGTTCTGATCGGGCCGATGTCCTCGTTGGTGATGTGCGGCCGTTGCGGTAGGCGGCGACGGTGCGGTCGTAGCGCAGCAGGTCCGGCAGGACGGTCGCAGGGTCTATTTCAGCCTCGTCCACGCTGTGGTCGCCGGCGTGAGCGAGTGCGTCGCTACCCCAGCGGTACCGGATGGGCCTTGCCGGATACGCTCGGCACTCTCCTCGGTCGAGACGACCGTCTCAGGCCCCTGCCTGGTGGTGAAGGTGCAGGGGGCCACGTCGCGCAGCCGGAGCAGCGTGAGCGGCTGAATCAGGCGACCACTCGCGCGGAGCGGGCCGTCCTGCTTAACCGATGTGTCGGTCTGCGACTCGGCAGGGCTTGAACATCCTCCTGGAGGCCCATGGCGTGGCACAGAGGGCAACAGTGGTCCTGGCCTTCGTCCCGGGCCCGCTGCGCCGGCTCCTGGAGATGACCGGAGCCGACCAGATCCTGCGGGTCTTCGGCACCGTCGCCGCCGCCGAAGCGTCTCTGAGCAGCTGACGACACCATGCGTGTTTCGAAGGGACCGGACGGCACACCTGCCTCCACGATCACTGTGACCGTGGAGGCAGAACCGAACGCCGTGATCCTCACCGTGGCCGACGATGGTCACGGCGCGGCTGTGACTGGCCGTGAGCGTATCGTCGAACGGCGCCTCGACGACGCCCGCAGTCGCGACGAGGGCGGCGTCGGCATGGTCCTTCTGGCGTCGACGGCGAAGTCTTGGACATCTCCTGGGCTTCCGCTCTCCGTTTGCTGGGCTGGCTCTCGACAGCGTCTTCCTAGGGTCGTTGTCGTCCCCCGGTGGTCCGGCCTCGGAGCACCGCATCCCCGAAATCTGGAGACAGTTCATGCGCGCCTTGCCCCGACGTGCCCTCCTTGCCGCTCCCGCTGCCGTGTTGATGATCGCCCTCGCCGCCTGCGGCGGTGGCTCCGATGACAGCTCCGGCAGTTCGAAGTCGGACACTCAACAGGCCGCCCAGGGCACGGGCGGCGTCGATGCGGCGGGCGAGGCCGCCGGTGACACCGACGACAAGAAGGAACCGCCGCTGACCGGCGACATCAAGCAGAAGGCCGAGGCGGCTGCCATCGCCGCGTACCCCGGCACGGTGGTGAAGTCGGAGGAGGACGCGGAGAAGCCCGGAATGTACGCGGTGGAGGTGAAGAAGGAGGACGGCACCTCGGTCGAGGTGTATCTGGACAAGTCCTTCAAGGTCACCGGCACCAAGCAGGAAGGCACCGAGGAGACGGAGAACGACGGCTGAGACGCGCGGGCCGACCGACCGGGTGGGAGGAAACAGGCGCCGAGCGATCACATGAACGCCACGCCGTCATCGTCCGACGCCCAGGTGCACGCGAACGTGCGGCCTTCGCCCCCGATTCTGCCCCGGGAGGCTACGGCGACCGCTTCGAGGAGGACGCCTTCGACTACCCCTCGCCATCCGCCTCCCTCGCTTGGTCCTCCGACGACACCTCCACTGGCCCCACCGAATCCACGGCCGACGAGTCGGAGGTCGCCGCCGGCAGGCGTCGGCGGAGCCCGGTGCGGGATGAGACCGGGTGGCATGCGGCGGTACCGAACCGGTCGGCCCTGACCGCCGTCGCCACGGCCGTCGTCCTCACCTGATTCGGCCTCGCGCTGTCCACGGTCAGAAACACGGTCACCTCCAACGCGAACCCCGGCGGCACCGCTCAGATCTCCGCCATCAACACACCCGGCCCGCCGTCCCTCCCGCCGGACGCGACGCTCCCCGCTGAACCGTCCGGTGCCGGAGCCAACACGGCCGTCGCGCCGGCACGGACCGTGTTGTCGCCCGACCGTGGTGACGACGACCGCGGAGAGGAGGAGCAAGGACGCGAGGACAAAGACCACGCCGACGACTGACTCCCCACGGTCGGTGTCGTCGCCACCCCGCTCCCGTCGCCCGGCCGCTGGCGCTGTCCGTGTCGACCAGCCGGGCGGCAGCCGCGCCGGCTCACCGTCCCTACGACTCCCACGTCCCAGGCGGCTTCCCGTGAACAGCCCAACTCTCCTGGCACAGCTGTGCGAGCCTTGCGCGATGCGGCTCCTGCTCATCGAAGACGACGACCGAATCGCCGGCCCGCTCACCGAAGGACTCGGGCGGTACGGCTTCACCGTGGATCACGCCCGCAGCGGCGCCGCCGGACTCGCCGGCACCGAGGGGTCTCCGGACCTGGTCCTGCTCGACCTCGGCCTGCCGGACATGGACGGCCTCGACGTCTGCCGCAGCCTGCGCGCCCGCTCCGCCGTACCGATCATCATGATCACCGCGAGAGGAGACGAGGCCGACCGCATCGTCGGCCTGGAACTGGGCGCCGACGACTACCTCGCCAAACCCTTCGGCGTGCGGGAACTGGTGGCCCGGATCCGGGCGGTCACCCGGCGCACCAGCGGCACACTGGCCTTCCCCCCGCCAACGAACCCGGCAGCACCCGAGACCCCCGGACCGCAGCCGCTCGGGGCTTTGGAGATCAACCGCCGCACCCGCCAGGTACACCTAGACAAAGCCGAAATACCGCTCACACCACGCGAGTTCGACCTGCTCGCCTACCTCGCCGAGGACCCCGGCACGGTCCACTCGCGGCAGCAGATCATGGACACGGTCTGGGATCCGCACTTCTTCGGCCCCACCAAGACCCTCGACGCCCACGTCGCCGCGCTGCGCCGCAAGCTCGGCGACGCGGCTTGGATCACCACGGCTCGCGGCGTCGGCTTCCGCCTCACCGTCCCCGGTACCGACGGGGAACCCGCCAGATGACCCGACGCCTGTTGCTCAGCTACCTCGGCCTGGCCGTCCTCGTGCTGGCCGGGCTGGAGATCCCCCTTGGCTGGATCTACGCCCGCGCCGAGATCTCCCGCGCCTCCCAGAGCGTCGAACGTGACGCCTCGATGCTCGCCGAGGTCACCGAGGAGAACATCGAAAAGGGCAACTTCGACGCCCTGCCCGACATCGTCGGCGACTACGCCACCCGGACCGGTGGGCACGTCGTCGTCACCGACCGGCAGGGCATCGTCCTGGCCGACTCCGACCCGTCAGGCCGTGCCGGAATCAGCATCGCCGCCCAGCCGGACATCGCCCGTGCCCTGCACAACCAGCCGACCGTGGCCACCGGGGACGACCTGTTGTCGGCCACCATGCCGGGCTCCTCCGGCAGCACCATCCGGGGCGCCTTGCGCTTGGCCTATCCCATGGCCGAGGTCAACGCCCGCGTCCACCGCATCTGGTGGGCTCTCGCCCTGGCCGGGGCCTGCATTCTGGCCGCCGTGGCCATCGTCGCCTTCACCCTCGCCCGTTGGATCACGCGTCCCTTGCGCACCCTGGAGGCCGCCACCGCCCAACTGGCCGACGGCCGGCTCACCGACCCGCCGGACGCCACTACGGGCCCACCTGAACTACGCGACCTCGCAGCGTCGTTCACTCACACCGCCACGCGCCTGCAACAACTTCTCAAGGGCCAGCAAGCGTTCGCCTCCGAAGCCTCCCACCAGCTGAAAACCCCGCTCACCGCACTGCGCCTGCGCCTGGAGAACTTCGAGCCCTACCTCGACCCCCGCGCCCACGACAGCCTCGAGGAAGCCGTCGGCGAGGTCGATCGCCTCAGCCGCATGGTGCAGGGCCTACTCGCCCTGGCCCGCCTGGAGAACAGCGCCACCACCCCCGAACCGGTCGACCTCGACACCGTCATCGCCGACCGCGTCGCCATGTGGGAGCCGCTGGCCGCTGAACAGTACGTCGCCCTTGCCGTCACCGGCCGACCCACCGGGCGAGTGTGGGCGATTGCCGGAGCGATGGAGCAGGTCATCGACAACCTCCTCGCCAATGCCCTGTGCGTCTCGCCGCCCGGCACGACCATCACCCTCCACCGCGCGCCAGGGGTCGAACTCCACATCATCGACCAGGGCCCCGGCATGCCGCAGGCCGATCGCGACCGCGCCTTCGACCGCTTCTGGCGCGCCTGCGACTCCCACCACGACGGCACCGGCCTCGGCCTGCCCATCGTCCGCCACCTCGTCCACGCCTCGGGCGGCGACATCACCCTGCACCCAGCTCAGGGCACCGGCCTGGACGCCGCCGTGCGGATGCGCCCAGTGATCGGCGGACGGTCACGCGGCGCAGGCGGGTCACCTCGAGCGACACCGGCAGCCGCGACGCCATGACCCGTACCAGGCAGCCGACCGATCCGGGTCGGCCTCCCCCCACAGGTCATCCGTACGCAGAATGCACAATATTCGCACGCTAGATGTACGCGATAAGTGGGCTAGGCTGGGGTCGGAGGTGCTTCATGTCCGAGTTGTTCGGCGCAGTGGACGCGCTGGTGGCGTCCCGGTCGCCGCTGCCGCCGCCGGCAGAGCGAAGGCGACTGCGCCAGGCTCATGCGCTCACCCTTGATGAAGTAGCCGCCGCCCTGGGCGTGCGTCGCGCGACCGTCGGCGACTGGGAGGCGGGCAAGACCGAGCCGCGTCCGCCGCAGCGGGAGGCGTACGCGCGTCTGCTCAAGCAGCTCACGCAGCTCTATCCCGCCGCTGAAAGCACCGGTGCACCGCAGGAGAACACCCCTGCGCCGCACCACAGGGACCCCGCTGCCCCGCAGACGACCCCCGACACGGCACCGCAGGCGCCGCCTGCGCCCGCGGGCCCGGTGCCCGAGGCCACGGCGTCGGCCACGTCCGACACCACCGCGCCCGCTGTCCCCGCCACCGCTCCCGCCCCGGCTGCGACGTCACGTCCGGCGCCTGCCACCCGGCCGACGACGGCCTCGCGCCGCCCGGGCGCGAAAAAGGCTGCCCCGGCGAAGACGCCCGCGCCTGGCGGCGCGTACGCGCACGGCCCGCTACTCGTCCTCGACGCCGACGCCGACCGGAATGTGACCGGCTACGGCATCGGCGGCCTGATCGTGGACGTGCCCGCCAAGTCCCTGCCCGCGCTGGTCGAGTGGACGCTGACCGAGGCGCGACTCGGGGCGGAGAGGCTGCACGGCTCGGGAAAGGACGCCGACCCCCTGCTGGTGCTCACCGACGCGGCGTGCGAGCGCTACGGCCTGCCCGCTGCGCTGTCGGAGCAGGAGCGGCTTGCCGGGCGGCTCCCGGAGGGGCACAAGGTCATCAAGCAGCTGCAGCGTGCGGAGTGGCAGCTCACCAAGCGTGGGCTGGGACCATGGGCGCGGATCTACCGCCCCGCCCACGGGGGCCGCCGAAGTTGCGTGCAGTTGTGCATCCCCTCGTGGCGCGCCCTCGACGCCCGCGCATGGGGCCGTGCCGCGCAGCTGGAACCGGCGGAGCTCGCCCGGGTGCTGGGCGTGTACGCGCAGCGGGTCGTGACGCCGGTCGGGTCCACCGCTGTGACGGGGCTGCAGCTGATGACCGCGCTCAACCCGCCGACCCGCGCCGGCCAGCCGGACGATGAAGGCAGGCGGCACCGCGAGCACCGGCCCGGCTCGCTGGGTGCGGAACCCATCGACCCGGCGCCGTGCGAGGCGACCGACGGGCACCCCGTCCTGGCGCACCTGCCCCGCTTCCACGTGCGTGGCCCCGGCGAGCGGCTGTTCGAGGAGGCCTACGACTGGGCGCGGGATCTGACCGACGCCGAGTGCATGAAGCGCTACTTGGTCGGCATCGACGTGAACCTGGCCTTCGGTGCGGCTGCCAACGGCGCCGTCGTCGGCCTGGCCTCGCCGCCGGTCCACGTCACCAACCCGGCCTTCGATGCGGCGCTGCCCGGCTCCTGGCTGGTCGACCTCTCCCCCGTCGACCTGAACCATGTGAAGGTCGGCAAGCAGTGGCGTGAGCTCGACGGTGATCTGCTGCCCAGCCCGTTCACGCCGACCGGCGAACGCCCCGAGGGCCCGGCCTGGTACACCACCGCAACGGTCGCGTACGCCGTCGAGCTCGGCTACGACGTCGCCCCGCTCGAGGCCTGGGTGCGCACCGAGAGCGGCCGGTTCCTGGACGGCTGGTACAAACGGCTGCGCGACGCCTACGTCGCCACCATGGCGGAGTTGGGAGTGGGCGAGAAGCTGCCCCCGCACGAGTTCCTGAAGGCGATGGACGGCTACAAGAGCCGTGATCCGGAGCTGGGAATCGTCGTGGACGCCGTCAAGATGACCGTCAAGGGCGGTATCGGCAAGCTGCAGGAGAAAGCGCGCGGCGGCGGATGGAAGCCGGGGCAGGCCTGGCCCGCCCTCGCCCGCCCGACGTGGCGGCCGGACATCCGCGCCGCGGTCATCTCCCGGGCCCGGATCAACATGCACCGCAAGATGCTCAACCTGGCGGCGGCCACCGGACAGTATCCGGTCGCGGTGCTCTCGGACTGCGCCGTGTACGCCGCCGACGGCCCCAGCCCGCTGGACGTCCTGCCCTACGACACCGACGGCAAGACCGTGCCGGGCTCGTTCCGGCTGGGGGTGTCTCCCGGCATGGTCAAGCACGAGGGCACACAGAGCGTGCTGTGGGGGGCGGACCTGCTCGAGCAGCTCGCCGGTGACGGCCACGTCGCCAACCTCGCCCGCTACATCAAGACCGGCGAGGTCACCGCCAAGGACACAGGAGAGTAGGAGAGTCACGGCGATGGCCACGATCGGCGAAGGACTCGACAAGGCGGTGCAGGGCGCGTTCACGCGCCCGGTCCCGAAGTCCGCCGGGGCACAGATGCGTTACCTGGTCAGGCAGCACCAGCACAGCACCCGGCGCGTGGCCGAGCTGCTCGGCATCAGCCAGCGCACCGTCGAACGCTATGTGAAGAACCAGATCAAAAAGCCCCGCCCGGAGCTCGCCGACCGCCTCGAGCGTGAGGTCCGGGCGCGCTGGCAGCCGCAGATCAGGGCCAAGGCGAAGCAGGCCGCGGCCACCACCGGCGGCATCATGATCGACGTTCGCGCCCGGTTCGGCTACACCGCCGCCCCCGGCAGCACCGACGACGCCCGCGTGCGCCACCTCACCCTCGCGCTGCCACCCGGCCACGCCGCACGTCTCTTCCAGGCCCAGGAAGCCGGTCTCACCGACGACCAGCTCCGCCAGATCGCCGCCGAAGCCCTGGGCGAGGTCTACTTCCGCGACAACGGCCGCCGCGCCCACGGCCTCGAAGTGGAACTCACCGACCTCCTCGACCTCGAGTTCGAGCTGTAGTCAGACCGGCGCGTCGACGCCACGGGCCGTAAGCGCAGTGGCGTCGGTGATGCGGAGAGCGGTTCCACCCCCTGGCCGCAGCGGTGCCTCAGAGCCCGCGGTGCGGAGTCCGCCCTGGCTGCGCAGGCGAGCGCCAAGCCGCCACCGGTGCGGACCCTGGGTTTCAGCGTTTGGTGAGGGGTCCGGCGTGCAGCACGTTCCGGCGGCGCCGGTACTCGTCCTCGTCGATCTCCCCGCGGGCCAGCCGCTCACCGAGGATGTCCTCTGCCGAGGGGGTGGCCGGGGTATGGGTGTGCGTGTGCTCCTGGGGCCGGTTCAGGGCGCGGAAGAGCAGCACCGCCAGGGTGATGATCAGCACCCAGAACACGATCATGCCGGCCGACATCGCGAACCAGCCCCAGCCGCCGACGCCGTGGTCGTACCAGAACATCATCGCAACTCACCTGTTTCGGCGTTGTTCTCTGGCCGGATACGGAAGCGCACCCCGCCACTTCTTGCCTCCACCTGCATCATTCCGCTGTCGGGAGCGGCGGTCTGGGGCCGGATGACCCGGACCGGTGGGCCGATCCGCCCCTACCAGGTAGGGGTAGCCGGGCGCAGGCTGGAGAAAGGGAGCCGATAAGGGAGGCGAGCAGCCCATGGGTGCCCTCGACATCGTCGTCGGCCTGACCTCGGCCGCGCTTGTCGGCGCGCTGGGCTGGTACTTCTTCGGTCCGCGCCGCGCCGGTGCCGCCCGGCTGGACGGCGGGGTGCAGCGGGTGGAGGTGACGGTGCGGGGCGGCTACAGTCCCGACCTGATCAAGGTCCGTCAGGGCACGCCGGTGGAGGTGGTCTTCGACCGGCAGGAAGCGGGTGAGTGCACCTCCCGTGTGGTCTTCCCCGATTTGCAGGTCGGTGCGGGGCTGCCGGCCCATACGCGCACCACCGTGCGGCTCAATCCCGACCGTCCGGGCTCCTTCGGCTTCGCCTGCGGCATGAACATGATTCACGGCACGCTGCTGGTCGAACCCGCGGACGACTCCGCACCGCCCACGCCTGACGGGCACGGCAGCACGACCGCGCCCTCGTTGCCTGCTTCGACTGGCACCGGCACTCCCTCGGCGGGTGAGGAACCGACTGCGGCTGAGTCGGAGGCCGCAGACGCCGCCGAGCGGCAGGCAGAGATCGGGGACCTCACCCGCAGGGTCGTGGTCGGCGCCGTACTGACCGCGCCGGTGCTCGTCGCGGTGATGGCGCACGAGTTGTTCGGCGTCGGCTGGATACCGGGGTGGATGCTGAATCACTGGCTTCAGTTGGCGCTGATCACGCCCGTGATGTTCTACACCGGGTGGCCCATACATGTGACGGGCTGGCTGACGATGCGGCACCGCGCCGCCGACATGAACTCCCTGATCACCCTCGGTACGAGTGCCGCCTACGGCTACAGCCTGCTGGTCACCCTCGCCCCCGGTCTCCTGCCGCAGAACCTGCGGGAGGTCTATTTCGAGGCCGTCGGCGTCATCCTGACGTTGATCTTGGTCGGGCGGCTGCTGGAGGCCCGGGCGAAGGCCGGCACCGGCGAGGCCATCCGCGCGCTGCTGGGCCTGCGGGCCCGTACCGCACACGTCGTACGGGACGGAACCGAGAGTGAGGTCCCCGTCGAGGACGTCGTGGTCGGCGACGTGCTCGTCATCCGGCCGGGAGAGAAGATTCCCGTCGACGCCGAGGTGCTCTCCGGCAGCTCGGCGGTGGACGAGTCGATGGTCACCGGTGAGCCGATGCCGGTGACCAAGCGCACGGGGGACACGGCCATCGGGGCCACCGTCAACGGCACCGGATCCCTGCGCGTCCGAGCGGCCAAGGTCGGGGCGGACACGATGCTCGCGCAGATCATCCGTCTGGTGCAGCAGGCCCAGGCGTCCAAAGCCCCCATTCAGCGGCTCGCCGACGCCGTGTCGGCGTACTTCGTTCCCGCGGTCATCGCGATCTCGATCGGCGCCTTCGCCGTCTGGTTCACCGTCGGCCCCTCCCCCGCGCTGACCCTCGCCCTGGTCTCCGCGGTCGCGGTACTGATCATTGCCTGCCCGTGCGCGCTGGGCCTGGCCACGCCGCTTTCGGTGATGGTCGGCACCGGCAAGGGCGCCCAGGCCGGCATCCTCATCCGCTCCGCCGAAGCCCTGGAGACCGCGCACGAACTCGACACCGTCGTGCTGGACAAGACCGGCACCGTCACCGCGGGCAGGCCCGTGCTCACCGACGTCCGCCCCGCCGACGACTTCGACGAGACGGCACTGCTGCGGCTGGCCGGGTCAGCCGAGGCCGACAGCGAACACCCGCTCGCGCAGGCCATCGTCACCGGCGTGCGCGACCGCGGCCATCAGTTGTCCGCGGCGGCCGGCTTCGGCTCGGTGACCGGCAAAGGCGTGCAGGCCACGGTCGAGGGACACGCCGTGCTGGTCGGCACCGCCCGGCTCCTGTCCGACGTCGGCATCGACACCACCGCCCTGGCCCCCGTCGCCGCCGGCTTGTCGGCCCACGGCAAGACCCCTGTCCTCGTCGCCGTGGACGGACGTCCCGCCGGTGTGCTCGCAGTCGCCGACACCGTCAAAGAGGACTCCGCCTCGGCCATCGCCGCCTTGCAGCGTCTCGGCGTCGACGTCGTCATGCTCACCGGCGACAACGCCCGCACCGCCGCCGCCATCGCCGCCCAGGTCGGCATCGGCCGGGTCCTGGCCGAGGTCCTGCCCGAGCACAAGGCCGACGAGATCCGCCGCCTGCAAGGAGAGGGCCGCACCGTCGGCATGGTCGGCGACGGCATCAACGACGCTCCCGCCCTGGCCGCCGCCGACGTCGGACTGGCCATCGGCACCGGCACCGACGTCGCCATCGAGGCCGCCGACATCACCCTGATCTCCGGCTCGCTCGGCGGGGTTGTCACCGCGATCCGGCTGTCGCGAGCCACCATGCGCAACATCCGGCAGAACCTGTTCTTCGCCCTGGTCTACAACGCCGTCGGCATCCCCCTCGCCGCGGGCGCCCTCTACCCGCTGTGGGGCATCCGGCTCAGCCCGATCATCGCCGCCGCAGCCATGGCACTGAGCTCCCTGTCGGTTGTCACCAACGCCTCCCGGCTGCGCCGCTGGCACACCCCGCCGCTGCCCGATGCCCGGCCCGCCGCCGTCCGGCCCCGGGTCGAGTCCGCTGCCGACCGAGCTCCGGCCGACAGCACCGCAACAGGGGCAGTCCACGGGCACCGGCCGGGTTGTGGCAACGACGGCTTGGGCACGGTCGCCGACCCGGTGTGCGGCATGCAGGTCGACCAGGCCACCGCTGCCGAACACCGGCAGACCGCCACGGGCACCCACTCCTTCTGCTCCACCCACTGCGCCGACGTCTTCGACGCCGACCCCGGCCGCTACGCCCCCGGGGCAACCGGCGGCGGCATGAGCGAAGGAGGCACACACCGATGACCACGGCCGCAGCCCTCACACGAGACGCCCGTGAGCCGAACGCGCCCGGTTACGCGGACCGCAAGCCCGACCACCTGGCTCGCCTGAACAAGATCGAAGGCCAGATCCGCGGCATCTCCCGGATGGTCACCGACGACCGCTACTGCATCGACGTCCTCACCCAGATCACCGCTGCCAGCCGCGCTCTGCAAGAAGTCGCCCTCAATCTCCTCGACGACCACGTGCGCGGTTGCGTCACCCGGGCCGCTCGCACCGACTCCGCCGGGGCCGAGGAGAAATTCGCCGAACTCACCGACACCCTGCGCCGCGCCCTGCGCCTGTAGTCACGGCTGCTGTGCCCCTCTTCCATCTGTCACTGCGGTCGCCGCCTTACCCCTCCCGGGTATATTGACGGCCAGAAGCCGGACCACCCGAAACATGGACGGAAGCCATGACGACAGCCGCCCCCCGGCCAAGTGGCGTCCGCGGCACCGCGCTGCGGTGGGCACGCGTTGCCGTCATCGTCCACCTCGGAACAGCCGCCGCCCTCACGCACGTGCCGCCCGCGCGGGGCTTGCCGTCATGCACCACACGGCCATGCCGGCGATGGCCGTTCATCGCGGCCGATACACCACGGCATCGGGCATCCCGGCCCCCGGCACCAGCCAACGACTACCACGGAGCCTGCTCCCGCACAGCCACCGCCCGGCCCGCCCGCCGCGCCCACGGCCTGCACATCGCCTTCAGCGACCTTGAGCTCGCCGGCTTCCCGATCGGATGAGCCTCTCCACCGATCGGGCACAGGGACGACCGGACGCGTCCGGGCGTAGCGCCGCGAACTGGGCGGTCAACGCGCCACGTAGGGTGCATCGGCCCCGCAGAGATAGGAGGCGCAGGGTTCCACTGCGGCTTCTGCGAGGCCGATGCACCGCACACATACCCCCCGAGGCGCCCGATACGCCCGATCCATCCCCGCCGCCCGAGCGGAAGGTGCCCTCAACCACGACGTGGGGCCCGGCCGTACCCGGCCGGGCCCCACGTCAACCTCCGCTACCAGCAGCGCTCCTCAGACCGAGGACCTGCACCTACCAGCGGTACCAGCGGCCCTTGCGGCCCGTGCCGTCAGCGGACCGGACGACGAAGCCCAGCAGCCACACGATCAGAACGATCACCGCGATCCACCACAGTGCCTTCAGGGCGAAACCCGCACCGAAGAGGATCAGAGCCAGCAGAAGAACCAGAAGCAGGGGAACCATTGTTATCAACCTCCTGGCCACCGGATGCCCTTCGTCAGCACCATCATTCGCCGATGACGCCTTGTTTGTTAAGGAAGGGTGGGGGCACCAGGGCTCCACGGCGACAGCGGCAAAGACACTACGAGGAGGCGTGTTCCATGAGTGCCGGTGAGAAGGCCAAGGCGAAGACCGAGCAGGCTCAGGGCAAGACCGAGGAGGCTCTGGGAAGCGCCGTTGGGAACGACCGCATGGCCGCCGAGGGGCAGGCCAAGAAGAGCACGGGAGACGCCCGTGAAGCAAAGGAAGAGACCAAGGGCGCCTTCAAGCACTGAGCCGCCAGGACGCACGAGTGAAGGGCTGTCCCAGGATGAATTTGGGACAGCCCTTCATTTGTGTGTTCCCGGAACCGCCGGCACTTCCACGCCCGTCGACCGCCTGGGGTGGCCTCCGCGGGCTCCGGTGGTTTCTGTCCGGACGGTCTCCGCCATCGGGCCGTCATGGCTGCGGGCGAGCCGAGGCAGGAGAGTGCTCTCGGTGACGGTCGGGCCGGCGCCGCAGGGCGTGTGCAGGCCTCCGCTCCTCCGCAGCGCCGAGCACCCGGCGGACAAAAGCGACCTCAAGGCGCAGGCGGACGTCCAGGGTCTCCGTGGCGGCGAGCTACTGATCCAGATACCCCAGGACCCCGGCATGAGGCGCCGGGGTCCTTTTGTCGTGCCGTGCTGTCTGTACCGGCTCCAGGCCAAGCGTGAGGCGGCGCGGATTGCGACGGGGGCCGGATCCGCTCTGGGCCGGAGTTCCGGCCGGCCCCGGCGCCCTCGTCAGGCCGAGGTGTTCGGCTGCGGCTGGCCGCCCTGGATGCGCAGCTGCTCATTGATGCGCTGAGCTTCTTCGAGCTGGTCTTCGAGGATGACGATGCGGCATGCGGCCTCGATGGGAGTGCCCTGGTCGACGAGTTCACGGGCGCGGGCGGCGATGCGCAGCTGGTAGCGCGAGTAGCGGCGGTGGCCGCCTTCGGAGCGCAACGGGGCGATCAGGCGGTGTTCACCGAGGGCACGGAGAAAGGCGGGGGTGGCGCCGAGCATCTCGGCGGCCCGGCCCATGGTGTAGGCGGGGTAGTCGTCGTCGTCGAGATTGTCGACGGGCCGGGTTCTGGCAGGGGGCATAGACCTCTTCTTTCAAAGACGCGTCGGGGGGCCCGGATTGCCGTACGACAACCCGGGCCCCGAGCTTTCAACACCATCTACCGGCTGACTGCGCCGGCCTTCCGTGTCCGCAGGGCCCGCCCTGGAGGGCGAGATTGCGGGGATCGCGAATGCGTGACCGGGGACCACCTTCCAATCCGGGGCCTTGCGGTACCCGAGCGGACTACTTCCTCGCCCGGGCGATCCTGATGGCGCTCTGCTCCTTACCTTCGACTACTGGACTGCACTGCTGAATACGGGTACTGCTCGCGACCCGCCCGGGTCGCGCCATGCTGCGCTGCTCGCACGGCAGTTCATCTCTGCCGTGCCCACTTCGACTTCTTGGGTACGACGAAAACAGTAGCCCCACCACGCTCCAATGTCTACTGCTGCCATGACAGATTTCCTTCACGACCGACACTCGGACATTATTCCCGAATACAGCCAAAAGAGTGCTGTAAGATCGGAAACCGACCCGCCGAGCTCCGACCCGGCAGGCGAACGCTGCCCCCGGCGGCACAACCGACCCAGGGCAAGCGAGGCGCACGACCCACGCGGCGACTCCCAGCAGGCCTGCCGTCACGGACAGGGACGAGTGTCCGCTGCCCAGAGTGCGCAGCACCCGCCCCCACAGTCCCGCAACCTGGGGACGCGGCCCTCATGAAGTACATCTGCGGCCGCGCAGGCAAAAGCCACGACCGCACCGCCGAGACCAAACGGTCCACCAAGCAACTACCCGAGATGGAAAACGACGAGGTCGCCGTCGGCCCGAAACGGGGACGCTCAAGAACACCGCGTGCACGGCACAGCAACAGGTTCTCGTGCCGGCTCCTGCGAAACCGCTCTCCCGCGACCACACGTGGCGCGTCGACCTTCAGGCCGCGCTGGTCGTTGGTCGCGCTGGTCGCGCCAAGATGGCGGCGCACCGCGACGCGGGCACCACCTTCAAGGACACCGTGCCCAGCAGTTGGCTGCCAGCGCCGCCGCGCACTTCGTGCACATAACCGGGTCCATGGTCCGCCAGGCTGAAGTGCTCCTCTGAGGCTCCTCAAGTCGCTTGGCGCGCGCAGAACATGACCGTCAGGCTGTTCCTCATGACAGGAATCATGGGACTGAGCAAGAAGAACAACTTCGTGCTGGCCATACGGGACGCGGACGTGATCGCGGCGGCCCTGCGTCGGGCGCTGGCAGAAGCCTCACCGCAGGATCGCCCCGGTCTGGAACGCGCCGCCGCACTCGTCGAGTCCACCGCCGCCGCCACCGAGAGCCAACTGCGCGCCCGTTGGGTCCGCTCCCGACTGGCCGCCGTCGGCTTCACCGGCGACATCACCTCGGTCGCGGCGGTGAAGGCACTGCGCCAGGCGGAGCCGAAGCTGAGCCTGCTCGCGGCGGTGCAACTGCAGAAAGAGGCAGTGGCCCATCCGGAGTGATCCGGGGCTTCATCCGGGCGTGGGGCGACCACGACAGGGCCACGATCTCATCGAGAGCAACGCGAAGCCGGCACGCGACCGGAGAGTGCCGGGAGTAGCAGATGCGCAAGGGGCTGCCGCCGCGACGAATCCAGGAGGACCCAGGCACACATGCGCGGTGGGCGGTCGTCAGCCGCTGGAGATGGTGAAGAGCGTGGTCAGGCCGTCCTCATCGGGTGGGAAGAGACGCCCGCCGAGGCTTCCGGTGACATCGGCGCCTCCCTCGGCGGCGGACTGCACCACCAAGTTCAGCAGGCCTCGCGCGTGACCGGCCAGCGACTGGAAGGAGCCGGGCCCGTGAGGCCCGCCAAAGAGCAGGTTGAACAGCACGTGGGTGAGGGACACCTCGTAGACCACGGCGGCGGCGTTCCCTTCGCGGGCGACGGCGCAGTAGTGCTTGCCGTGCACGCCGAGCCGGCTGCGGTTGTTGCTCCACACCAGGGCGCCGACCGGGTCGGGGACATCCAGCGCGATGCCTCCCGTGAGTGTGACCACCCAACTGTCCTGCGGCGAGGCGTCAGTGACATCGCACCACACCAGAGTGAGGCCACCTTGATGGGAGACCCCGAAGCCCCATATCGACGGTGACAGGTCGAGCAGCTCGAAGGGGAGAACCCGCTCGAAGGATGCCTCCGCCCACTGCTGGAGCACCTGGACCGCGCTTTGAGCAGGATGACTCATGACGTACCCCCCGTCATTGGCGCGTTCTCGTCTGCGCGGTGCGAAGCAGACGACGCTGTCGAACAACGAACTCTAGCAACGTAAGGAGTGATTCGGTTTGATATTCGCCTACTTCCTAACTCTTTTGTGAACGGGCGCAGTTGCCTTAAAGTTGCGCTTCACTGTTGGAAGGTGCCCAAGGAGGACGAATGATCATTTCCGATGAACCGCGTCCCGAGGACTCCGTCGAAGACGACCTTTACGAGGAAGTCGGAGAGGCGGCCCGGCTTACCCGCAACGGCCGGGCGTCGGTGACCGAGAACAACCGTGGCCACGGCTGACCAGGCCGAACGGCATCGCGTGGGCGTCCGCGACCGGTTCTGGCGCGGACGCTCGACGTGAGCAGCGGCGGGCCGCCCTCCCCGGCGGAGACGACCGATCGCACGGCATGGGACATGGCACGGGCAAACGGGGCGCCCCGCCCCGACCGCGTTTCGGTGAGCGACTATCTGCATTTCCCCCTCGCCCCGTCCGATCCCGACCGCGGAATGCTGGATGGCGTTCCCCGTCTCCGCCCGGACGGCGTTGCGCACGGCGGCCGACACGTACGACATTCCTTTCACCCAGGTAGGAGATTCCGGCTGGACGCGGCCGTGGACTGCCTGGACCAGCACGTCCGCGAGGCGGTCCGGGCCGCGGTCCGGGGCGCCACCAGGGTGGGCGTGCTCGCCACCGGCGGCCTGGACTCCTCGGTCGTGGCCGCGGTCGCGGCGGAGGTCACCGGCAGGCCGCCGTTGCTCGTTTCGATCCGAGGCGGGCTCTGTGGCGACCTGGAGAGCGATCTCCAGAACGACCTGGCAAGCGAGTTGGACGGCGACCATCTCATCCTGGACGACATCCCCCCGTTCACCCTGGACCCGCTGTTTCGACTCAACCGCGGCTGTGACCTGCCGCGCGGCGGGGTGTTCAGCCACGTCTGGGACCAGGCCTGCGCGCTCGCCGCCGACGCCGGAGCCGACGTCCTGCTGACCGGAGAGGGTGGGGACGAACTGTTCGGCGCCGGCCCGGCGCTGGCCGCCGGCCTCCTCGCCGGCGGGCGCCTGTTCGCCGCCGCCGCCGTGCTCGGGCGCGGCCGCCGCAGCGACGACGCGGGGTACGTCTCCGGCTTGGTCAGGCAGTTGAGTAGCAGGGCGTTCCTGCCGGCCCTGACACAGCCGACGGGCGCGGAGATGGCGCTGCGCTGGCGAGGGACGTATGCGGCCGACGCGCCGGCGGCGACGGTACGTCGTACGGCGCAGCTCGCCCGCCTTCGCGGCGCGGGCGGCCTGTCGGCCGCCGCGGCGGTGCGCGCGGTGTGGCTGGAGCGGCCCGATCTCCATGCCGCTGCCGACAGCGAGGCCCGGATCAGCTGCCGGTGGCCGCTCGCCGAGTCCCAGGCTCTCGCGGATTGCGTCGACGCGATCCCACCCTCGTCCTTCGCGCCTGTCCGGGTGGGCTGTCAGGACAAGCACCTGCTGCGGCTGGTCGCGCGCCGCCGGCTGCCGGCAAGGATCACCGAACAGCGCAAGGTCGGCGTCGTCAACCAGATCTCCGTACTGCTGCGGGGCATCGAACGGCTCCCGCACCGCGACCGGCTCACGGCGGCCGCCGCCTGGCTCGGCGTGACACTGGACGACGCCTTCTGGCGCCCCTCTGTGCTCCCCGCCGAACTGGGCCTGGATTGGACCCGGTTGCTGGCCCTGTGTGCCTGGGCCGACAACGCCGACGACCGGAGATGAGCCATGCAGCCCGAAGATGGACCTCAGGCAGAGACCGCCCTGCTGCGCGCGCGGGACGATGTCTGGCTCCTCGACCGTCCCGCCGGACCGACGACGGTCGTTCTGGCCGGGTCACGCGGGAAGTATCTGCGCGTCCCCGTCAAGGCGTGGGAGTTCCTTCAGGAGCTGTCGGGTGCTCCGGCCGGAATGACGGTCCCGGAGGCACGCCGGCGGCACCCTGGACTGCGGCTGGCCTGGCTGGCCGAGCACGGGCTGGTGGACCTCGTACCGGCACAGGGCCTGCGCTCTCCGACGGCGTTGACGCTGGCCCTGTGGCAGCGCAATTGCGTCTACCGGTTGCGACAGTCGGTGGGCGGCTGGCGGGACATACGCCAGGCAATGGAGCGCGGCCCGTTGCCCGGCGGCCGCGAGCCCGTGTGCCGCCCGGTCTTCTTCGACCGCGTGGAGACCGCGGCCCGGCTGAGCTTCGCCCTCCCGGGCACGTCCCGGCAGTGCACGGTCGTAGCACTCGCCGTCGCGGAGACGCTGCGTCGGCACGGGTATGCCGGCCGGGTCGCGGTGTTGGGCGAACACGACCAGGTCTTCCTGCACGCCGTTGCCCGGGTCGGCCCGCACGTCCTCGACCCCGGCATGACGCTCCCCCAGCTTCGCGAGTTCGCTCCACCGGATCCGCGGCGAGGCGCCTGAGCCTGTTCGCGCCGGCTGCCAACAACGTGGACTGCCCGCCCGCCCAGCGACCCACGCGCAGCCACTCACCAACAGCAGCGCTACGCAGACACCGAACACGACACGCCACGAGCTGATCCCGGAAAGGGCGGGCGCCGCCGGTGGATCCGCCGGCGCATCCTTGAGGAAGCCGCGCGGCGCAGCGCCACGTGCCACAACCGGAAGGTGGCCGTTTCGTCCAACCGCCCCCACAGACGCGGTATCCGGTTCGGGTTGTTGCTCCCCTGCAGACCGGATGCCGCTCACCTGCCCCGGCCAAGAGCCCTCTCCCCGGCTTCGACGCTATCGGCAACCGTGAGAGGTATCCGCCCGGCATCGCACCGGTGCAGTGGACCCGACTGGCGCCTATCGACGGCGCGTGCAGTCGATGCCGGAGGCGTCGTCTGTGAGGGGCAGACGGGCCGTGATGCGCTTGCCGACCGGCTCCCGTGTGGCTTCGACGCTCTGGCAGACGGCCATCACGATCTCCAACCCGTGCTGCCCGACCCGGCTGACGTCAGCAGCCCGGGCCATCGGCAGTCCCGGGTTGGAGTCCCACACCTGCACTTCCACCAGATCGCCGGCGATGCGCAGATCCAGCAGGATCGGGCCTGCGGCGTACTTACGGGCGTTGGTGACGAGCTCACTCACCACCAGCTGTGTCAGCTCCAGAGCACGCTGGGAGACAGGGATCTGGTGCTCGCTCCGCGCCTGGGACAGGAAGTCGGCGGCCAGGTGGCGGGCCTCGGCGATGCAGCCGCCCTGTCCGTCCAGGGCCGCTGCGGCGCGTAGGTGACCGTCGCCGTGGGACACCGTGCTGCCCTCACCCGACAAAGCTCGATTCATCCGATCCGCCTCTACCACCTCACATGTCCAGACCCTGGTACCCGTGATCGGCCCGCGCACACGCGTCAGTCGGTCAGCGTCTGTTGGCTAGGCCACACATGGGCGTTGCCTCATACGATGCTGGGCACTGTTCCAGGCAAAATGCCAGCTCGTAACCGGATATCGAGAACATTGAGGAAACCGTAGTGGACGACAACGCGCGCGGGCCCGAACTGCTGAAGGTGGCATCCACCGCCATCGACGGCATCACCGTCGTGACCGTGACCGGCGAGATCGACCACACCAGCGCCGGCCCCCTGATCAGCGCCTTGGAGGTCAGCGCTCCCGCTGACCGGCCGCGCGTGGTCGTCGACATGCGGCACGTGACCTTCATGGACTCCAGCGGCATCAACGTCCTCCTGACCGCCCACCACGCCCTCACACAGGCGGACGGCTGGCTGCGACTGGCAGGCATCACCGACTCCGTACTGCGCACCCTGCAGATCGTCGGGGTCGACACGGTCATCCCCTGCCACACCAGCCTCCACGAAGCCCTCGGGGCCTGACACCGATCCCGTTACGGACCGGCGCCGTGGATGATCCGGCAGAGGCAACCACGGCGCCCGTTCGGAATGGACCGGCTCACCCCTGGCACGCAAGAAGTACCGACCGAACTCCCCTCCACTACCGTGCGAGGACCATGCCGGATGGCCCCCCGTCCAGCCGACCCCGCGCAACCTTGCCCGCACCACGGCGAGCGAAGCGGCACCCATAGGTGGTGAACCGTGCTGAGTACAGGGCTCGATGTGAAGAGGACGTCACCCGGCGGCGGCCAGGCGGCGCATAAGCTCTTCCCGCGAGACGTCTTCCACGTGGGTCAGGAAGACCCACATGTGACCGGAAGGGTCCTTGAGGATGACGGTGCGGTCGCCATGGAACATGTCCTTCGGCGGCTGGATGATCTCAGCGCCAGCGGCTTCCGCGCGCTCCGCCAGGCTGTCGACGTCCGGCACGAAGACGTGCAGCGCGACGGACGTACCTCCGCCGAGGGAGGTCGGCGCGGCGAAGGAAGCGGCCTCCGTCTCGCCCTCGCCGGCGTCGCCCAGCATCAGGGTCGACCTTCCGATGGTGATCTCGGCATGCAGGATCCCGCCACCCGGAGCTTCGATCCTGAAGTCCTGACGGGCGCCGAACGCCCGTTGGTAGAAGTCGATCGCCGTTGCGGCGTCGGCGACCATGATGTGCGGGATCACGGCATAGCGGTAGCGGTCGGGGATCTCGATGTGGGCTGTGTGCTCGGTCACGGCGTACCTCTCTGAAAAGCACCGCTGGTCGGTTCCTGCGGCTCTGAAAGGAACCTAAAAGCTCAAGCTTGGTTGAGGTCAAGCGTCGATGTGGCCCCGCACGTGCCGGCCTGCAGGCCACCTGGAATCCCTGCCCTTGGAGGGCTTCCCTGTAGGTTTTGGACTCGTGGAGGATGACTCCTGACCTGGAATCAATTCATGAATCCTCGGGAAGGACATGATGAAGCTTCTCCTCACCGACTCCGGTATCAAGAACGCGAGCATCCAGGATGCGCTGGTCGGCCTCCTGGGTAGGCCGATCGCCGAGTCCAGCGCCCTCTGTATCCCCACTGCGGGGTACGGGGCCCCTGACGCCGATCCGGGCGGGCCATGGCGATTCATCAGCGGGCGATCCCCCTGCCCCATGACCGGGCTGGGGTGGAAGTCGGTGGGCGTGTTGGAGCTCACCGCGCTGCCCGGCATCGAGAAGGCGCGCTGGGTCTCCTGGGTTCGGGAGGCCGACGCGTTGTTGGTCAATGGCGGTGACGCGCTGTACCTGGGCCACTGGATGCGGGAGTCCGGGCTGGCTGAACTCCTGCCGTCGATGCCCGACACGGTCTACGTGGGACTCAGTGCCGGGAGCATGGTGATGACCCCCCGCATCGGAGAGGAATTCGTGGGCTGGAAGCCGCCCACCGGCGGCGACAGCGCGCTGGGCGTGGTTGATTTTTCGATCTTCCCACACCTGGATCATCCGGCTTGTCCGGAGAACACCATGGCCGAGGCGGAACGATGGGCGGCCGGGATCGCGGGGCCGGCGTATGCGATTGACGAGCAGACCGCCATCAAGGTGGCCGACGGCGTCGTCGAAGTGGTCTCCGAGGGACACTGGAAGCTGTTCGACCCGACCTCATGAAGCGTTCTTCCGCAGCGTGCGTGGCGCAGTGTTGGGGGGCGGCGCTCTCGATCGAGGTCGAGCGATCGGATTACGGAGTGAGGAGAACTCGCTTGCGGAGGAGTTCGGAGCCGGCGTGGCCGAACATCTGCCGCTTGAGGGGTGACGATGATGCCTGCAAGGCGTAGCGCGGCGAGATGGATAGGGGCGGTCTTGCCGTACCGCGTGGCCAGGCCGCGCCAGTGCTTGAGCTTGTTGACGCAGTGTTCGACGGTGTTGCGCTGTTCGGGCCGCCACGCTTGTGGCGACTGCTGCGGTAGTGGCCAGGTAGATGCCTTCCAGAACGAGATTTCTCGATTGGTTCTCCTGCCAACCAGGATGACGCTCCAGAACTGTGACGTCGCTTCAAAGTGATGTTCAAACTTATCGGCGTGTCTGGCCTCGTAGCCGACGATGCGGTCCCCCGCCCCGGTGATGTCGGTGATGCGCATGCAGCCTGCAGCGGTCACATCCTTTGCCGGCTCCGGAGCGAGCTCGGTCCGTGCTGGGGTCGCCGCTCCATCCTGATCACCGCGCGCAGTAGGCCGGCCCTCACGGATGACTCAGTTCGATCCGCGAAGTACGGATCCGCTTGGGATGGACGCCATGCCCGCACGACGAGTCCTTCGCGCAGCCGCGTTCCGCAGGGCGGCAGGGGCGAGCGCCACCGGTTTGGGCCACGCCTCTCATTCGTGGGTTAGTCCACCTGCGGGATGTGGCTGCGTCGATCACCGGACAACACGGATTCCGATGCTTCGATCGAGCCAGGAGGCATATGCCATGACTGACGACCGACAGCAGGACTCACGACCCCCACTCACGACGTCGCGGCGCCGGGTGCTGGCCGCGGCCGCCCTCGCGCCCGCGCTGGGCGCCGCGCCGGCCCGGGCCGACGCACTGTCCGCCCGCCGGGAGGACCACGCCCTGGTCGAACCGGTGATGACCAAGCTGGCGGACTGGACCAAGGTGGGCGCGGCACTGGGCCGGCCTGGTGACATGAAGCGATTCATGTACCACACAGCCTTCCCGCGCCTGGACCTCAAAGTCTTCTCTCGAGGCGTTCTGGTCGACCCCGCGCTCGCCCTGGGCACGCACGTGTCCTTCGTCCGGTACGCGGACCTCAGCACGCTCCTGATGGGCGACACCGTGGTCACCGAAGGCGAACTGCAGCGTTTCTGCGATGTCCTGCAGCAGCACGGCATCATGCAGACCGCCATCCACAAACACCTGCTCGCCCACCAGCCGGCCGTCTGGTGGGTCCACGTGCACGCGCACGGTCACGATCCGGTGGCTGTTGCCCGGGGCCTGCGCGCCGCATTCGACTGCACCGGTACCCCGCCTGCCGAACCCGCCGCTTCCTCGCCACCCGTCGACCTGGACACCACCGCAATCGACGCCGCAATGGGCGTCAAGGGCATCACTGACGGTGTGATCTACAAGAGCACCTATGTCCGTCGTGAGGCCGTTGCCGACGGCCATCTGGTGCTGCCTCCGGGGCTGGGGTCCACCACTTCCGTGAACTTCCAGCCACTCGGCGGCGGAAGAGCCGCCCTCAGCGGCGACCTGGTCATGATCGCCAGCGAGGTCCAGCCCGTCCTCACGGCCCTTCGACGCGGTGGCGTCGAACTCGTCGAGCTGCACCACCACAACCTCGAAGACCAGCCACGCCTGTTCTTCGTCCACTACTGGGCCGTCGGCAACGCGGTCAGACTTGCCCAAGCCGTTCGCAAGGCCGTGGACACCACCAACGTCGTACCCATGCCCGGAGGAGCCGGCTGATGACCGCGGACAACGAGACGCTCACCTGCTCATTCGACTTCAGCAGAGCCCTGGATTTCGATCCCTCGCTCGGGTCCTTGATGGAGCGCCGAACCCCCGTACGCATCCGGCTGCCTTACGGCGACGCGGATGCCTGGCTGATCACGGGCTTCGACGCCGTCAAGCAGGTGACCACCGACCAGCGGTTCAGCAGGGCGGGCATCATGGGTCAGGACTACCCCAGGATGACGCCGGAGCCCATCGTCTCTCCAGAGTCGATCAACGTGATGGACCCACCGCACAGCAGTCGCGTTCGTCACCTGGCCTCGCAGGCCTTCACGCAGCAGCAGGTCGACGCTATGCGGCACCGGATCGTCGAGCTTGCGGATCGCCTGCTGGACGACATGGAGAGACAAGGACCGCCGGCGGACGTGGTCGAGCACCTGTCGGACAAGCTCCCCCAACATGCCGTCCTGGACCTCCTCGGTATCAAACGAGAGAACTGGCCCTGGATCCAGGATGCCGTGCACCAACTGCTCGTCGTAGGTGCGGAGAACAAGGAAGCCGCCACGAAGGCCAAGGCGGATCTGGCGGATTACTTCGCCGAACTGGTGGCACAACGCCGGAAGTCACCGGGCCCGGACCTCATCAGCGCAATGGCCGCTGCGCAGGAAGGCGACGAACAGCTCGACGACAGAGAACTGTCGGTCATGACCTTGACGTTGGCACTCAGCGGCCAGGACACGGCAACCTGCCAGATCAGCAATATCATCTATCTGCTCCTGACCCGTCCCGTGCTGTTGCAGCACCTCAGGAGCCGCCCCGAGACCATGACCGACGTCCTGCACGAGATGCTCCGCTGCATCCCGTTCCGCAAAGGGGTCGGAATCCCCCGGGTGGCTCTCGAGGACGTGGAACTTGACGGTGCGCACATCCGGGCAGGCGACTTCGTCCACGTGTCGTACCTGACAGCCAACCGTGACCCGGAGCGCTACCCGGACCCGCACGTCATCGACCTCGACCGTCACAGCGCTCCGCACATGACCTTCGGCTGGGGCGGACACCGATGCATCGCAATGCCTTTGGCCATGGCAGAGCTCGAAGTGGCCATCGGCCGGCTGGTGGAGAGATTCCCCCGTCTGAGGCTCGCAGTGGCGCCGGAGGAAGTGCGATGGGACACGAAAACGATCAGAAGGTTCCCACTTGAGTTGCCCGTGGCCTGGTAGACGCCTCGCAGCGCGGCGTGCCGGCGTGGAGGACGACGGGGCGATCACCGGCTGACCCTGAGCAGCGTTGCACGGCGTCCGGGTCGGTGGCCTCGCGGTATGGCCGTCGTCGGGGGTCATCGTGCAAGGTCGGCCGGTGAGCGCAGGCGTCCCATCAACCTCGCCGACGAGATGCGCCGGGCCATGGACACGGCCCGGCGGCAGGGCCGGTAGAAGGACTTGCGCACCCTCGCGGCCAGCATCCGGGGTGACGCGGAAGGCCGGTACGACGGTCCACAGCCCGGATGCGGGCCGGAGTGGAGTGGCACTGTTCTGGATTGCGAGCACCGCCGGCCAACTGACCTGGAGCCAGTCGCAGGAGGCAGGACAGAGCCTGGTGGAAGGGAACCGGTGTGACGTGGACGCTGCCGGAGCCCATGCTGAGCACTGCCGTATCCACGCCGGATCTGCGGCCGGGCTGGGCCGGCGAGCCGACGTGGGGCGGGCTCCGAGCGCTGCTCTCCGTTGATGCGTGCCGGGTGGTGCTGCGCTTAAGGCGCGTCACCGAGATGGCGTTATTTCCGGAGATCGTGGCAGGGGCCGCGCAGCTCCCGGACACGCGGAGGCACGCGACGGCCACGCCGTACGCGAAGACTCGTTGCGCGCCGGCAGCGGCCGCAGGAGGACGATCAGCTCCGGCGGGGCGGCCGCCCACCGTGGAGGTCGAAGGCCAGCACCCCGTGTCCCAGCTCGGCCGGCGCATCGGCGCGGCCGCGTTCAACGTCGCTGAGGCCCGGGCCTTCTGGTCCGAGCAGCACCGCGGGCCGGCGGCCGATGCCGGCCGGAAGCGCGAGGTGCCCGATCATCGTCAGGCCGTCGGCCGGGTACTCGACCTTGCGTCGTGTGACCGTAGTCATGCGACGGGACTGCAGTGATCGTCGAGCCCGGACAGGCCGGTGTTCTGTCACCGGCAGAACACCGCCGGTGTGCCTCTGAAATTCGGCGGTGGCTCACGAGTTCCGCCATTCCGCGAGCCGGGTCAGGACTGCCGCCTCGGAGGGTGGCCCCGGGTATGACGGCGATCCGCCGGACCCCCTGTTCGCAGCCGCCCTGGCACCCCCTGACCGACCGGCCGTGCACATCGGATGTCAGGTCCACCTGCCGCAGCAGTAGGCCCTGCCGTGAGCGAGTCAGCGAGCCGCGGCACCATACGGACCAGCCCCCAGCGGACGTACCGGCATCCCCGGACCGGCACGGAGATCCCGAAGTCCGGAGCCGCGGCAAGACCTGTGCCCGGCGTCGTCCGCGCCGTAGTATCGGTGATCTCCGGGGAGGTGGTCATGGGCAGGCGGCAGCCGGGCGCTCCGACACTCGAGGAGGTGGCCGCCCGCGCCGGGGTGGGCCGGGGCACAGTCTCCCGTGTCGTCAACAACGCGGCGGGCGTCAAGGAGTCGACGCGGCGAGCCGTGCAGCGAGCCATCGCGGAACTGGGCTACGTGCCCAACCTGGCGGCGCGTTCCCTCGCCGGGCAGCGGGCCGACGCCGTCGCGCTCGTGATGACGGAGCCCAGATGGCGGCAGTTCGCCGAGCCGTTCTTCTCCGAGATCGTCCACGCGATCGGCGACGCGTTGGCCGGCACCGGGCCGCAACTGCTGCTGACCCTGGTCCGCTCGGACGCCGAGCGGCAGCGCTTCCTCGAGTACGCCCGCGGCGGGCGGGTCGACGGCGTCCTGCTGATGTCCGTTCACGCCGACGATCCGCTGCCCGACATGCTCGCCGAGGCCCGGATGCCGACCGTGCTGATGGGACGCCGCTCCAGCGACGAACGCGTCAGCTACGTCGACGCGGACAACACAGGCGGCGCCCGCAGCGCGGTCACCCACCTGCTGGCCACGGGACGGCGGTCGATCGCCACGATCACCGGGCCGCTCGACATGTACGTCGCCCAGTGCCGGCTGCGCGGTTACCAGGAGGCCCTCGCACTGGGCGGCCTGGACGCCCGGCCGTCGTGGGTCGGCGAGGGCGACTTCACCGAGGAGGGCGGCCACCGGACCATGGCCCGGCTCCTCGAACGGCATCCGGAGATCGACGGCGTCCTCGCCGCTTCGGACACCACGGCCGAAGGCGCCCTGGCGGCGCTGCGAGCGGCGGGACGCCGTGTGCCGGAGGACGTCGCCGTCATCGGTTTCGACGACTTCCCGCTGGCCGAGCGGACCGCGCCACGACTGACGACGGTGCGTCAGCCGCTCGAGGAGATCGGCCGCACCATGGTCCAACTCCTCCTCCAGGAGATCGAGGAGCCGTCCGTGGCATGGCGTCACGTCATCCTCCGGACGGAACTGGTCTTGCGCGACTCGGCTTGAGCGGCGCCGCCGACCGGCGGGACGGCGGGAACCCGCGTGTGCGGTGGAGCGGCGTGCCCGACGGATTTCGGGAGCGCTCCCAGGTCAGCGGCCGTCGAGTCGCCGCGCCCGCCTCACGGTGCCGACCTGCACCTTCGAAAGAGTTTCGACGGGATCCCGTTCACTGACTTGTCAGGGTCACGACGCTCTCCTACAGTCCCCCGAAACGGAGGTGATGGGAGCGCTCCCAAACCGTCAGTCCTGGCGCTCCCCGCGATCTCTCCCCACCCCTCCGAGAGGACCCGTATGCGAACCTCACGGCACCCCCTCCCCACCAGGACGCACGCCCTGTTAGGCGCACTACTCGCCTCGCTCGCCACCCTGGCGGCGCTGCTCGGCTCCGCCCCGGCGGCCCACGCCGACACCTCGATCTGCGAACCGTTCGGCACGACCACGATCCAGGGCCGCTACGTCGTTCAGAACAACCGCTGGGGCACCAGCCAGACCCAGTGCATCACCGCCACCGACTCGGGATTCAGGATCACCCAGGCCGACGGCTCGGTCCCGACGAACGGCGCCCCGAAGTCCTACCCGTCCCTCTACAACGGCTGTCACTACACCAACTGCTCGCCGGGCACCCGCCTCCCGGCGCAGCTCAGCGCCATATCCAGCGCACCGACCGGCATCTCCTACAGCTACGTGAGCGACGCGGCGTACGACGCCGCGTACGACATCTGGCTCGACCCCACGCCCCGCACCGACGGGGTCAACCGGACCGAGATCATGGTCTGGTTCAGCAAGGTGGGTTCCATCCAGCCCGTCGGCTCGCAGGTGGGCACGGCCACCGTGGCAGGGCGCCAGTGGCAGGTGTGGTCCGGCAACAACGGCTCCAACGACGTCCTGTCCTTCGTCGCCCCGTCGGCGATCGCCAGTTGGAACTTCGACGTCATGGACTTCGTCCGGCAGGCCGTCTCCCGGGGGCTGGCGCAGAACAACTGGTATCTGACCAGCGTTCAGGCGGGCTTCGAACCCTGGCAGAACGGCACCGGCCTCGCGGTCACCTCGTTCTCCTCCACGATCAACACCGGCGGCGGGGACTCCGGAAACCCCGGGACCCCCACGGCCTGCACCGTGTCGTACGCGACGAACGTATGGCAGGGCGGCTTCACCACCGACGTCACCGTCACCAACACCGGCTCCTCCCCCGTCAACGACTGGAAGCTGGGGTTCACACTGCCGGCCGGGCAGCAGATCACCGGCACCTGGAAGGCCGATCTGACCGGGTTGTCCGGAACCGTTACGGCGAGCGGCGTCGCCTACAACGCGCAGATCCCGGCCGGCGGCAAGGTCTCCTTCGGCTTCCAGGGGACGTACGGCGGCATCTTCACCAAGCCTGCGGCCTTCAGCCTCAACGGGAGCGCCTGCGGCACCGCATGACCCACCTGGTGCGGCTGCGCGTACGCCGCGCGGCGGCCTCCCACCTCCCGTGGAGCGCACCGTGGATCGGGCAGCGAACCCGGGGCCCGCCCCTCTCGGTCACCACGGCCGGGCGGGCCCCGACAACCACCTCACCGAGATGGCGGTGATCGGCCCCGACGGCGAGTTCGGGATCGATGCCTACCGCTGGACGCCCCTGTACGCCGGCACAGACGGATGGATGGAATCCTTGGCGCTCACCGACCGTGCCGGTCGCTGGGCCAGGACCGTCACAAGGATCAAGGGCAAGGACGTCGAGTCCTTGGACCTCCACGGGTACGAGCCGGTACTTGAAGTGCAGGGCCGTACGACCTCCTCGGTGAGATCGCGCCCCTGCTGCACTGTCTCGAACAGGAAATCCGGCGTGGTGCCGGGCAGCTCAGGGAGGCCGCCAGAATGGCCGGTGCGCTCGGTGCCCGTGGAGCGGCGCTGGCGCCGGTCCTGCGTGAGGCGCTCAGCGGCCCCGACAACGACACCACGCCCGCTGGGCAAGGACACGGAGCTCGCCGAGGCTCTGTGGCGCGTCACGGGGAAAGCGGACGAGGCGGTCGCCGTTTTGAACTCGGTCTTCGCCCGCGCCGAACAAAGCCCTTGATCCCGGTGGTCAGTGGCGCGGGCTGCCCGCACGACGGCCCTCCTCGGCCCTGCGGCACGGCCGCTCGCCGCCCGTCTGAAAGCCGCGCTCGACGATCCGGCGCAGGCACCGGCCGCGGTGGTGGCCCTCACAGCCGTGACGGGACCCGACGCGCTGGACCGCACCGCGCTCGCGGCGGCCGCCTTGCGATCCGCCGAAGTGGACGCCGATCCGGCGGGCGCCTGCGATACACTCGAAGCCCTGGGCGCCGACGCATTGACCGCTGACCACCTACGCCGGCTCGCCGTCCTCGCCGAGGGCGACGCGCGGATCGTGCGCTCCGGAGTCGAAGACCACATCATCCACCGGGACAACGCCTTTCGAGAGCACGCTGGGGCGCTCCTCACCACCTTCAAGGACGCAGCAACTCCCTGACCCGTCAGCGACATCGGCCACCTCGAGATCAGACACAGGCAGCCGCGCTCTGCACCGAACCCCCGTGCTGTCAGCGTCGTGGTTGGCCGGGCAGTCCGACTACGACGCTCATTGACGTCCTCCCCCTCGTGAACGAGGGGGGTTCCCCTATGTAGGGGGTTGGGCCGGTCGCCCGGCTTACAGGTTCCTGCTTCACAGACCGCCTGGCGGCGAGGTCTCCACAGGCTGACACGGGCTGCCCGCCCGCGTGTTTGATGTTGATGGCCGCATTGACG
>NZ_JBHVUH010000026.1:0-47742 GCF_042884245.1 Streptomyces sp. NPDC058145
CCGCCGGTACTCGCGGCGCTGGTGAAGGCCAATGTTCCACACCGCCCGGCAGACGCTTCCGAACTCCTCACACGTCTGCGCCTGTTCGGCCGTCACATCAAGCCGGTATCTGCGGCCCGACAGCATGAATACACCCCCTCCAGTTGATGTGATCACCGTACCGGCGGCCACTGACAACGCAGCGAACTCCGCCGCTGCGCAGCTCGCGCCGAGGACGAGCCAACCCCTCCCTGAAGACAGGGGCCTGCGCTCAAGAACTCCGGTCACTCACGACCTGTAGACCGCCCTCCCACAGCCGCCCCCGTCCACCCCGCGGGGAGAGCCGCGTTCCTGGGCATCGCGTTCGCCGCGCGGCTCGAGGTGGCGCGAGCCGGGCCGGGCAGCCGGACCCGAGCCGGGGCCTGCCCCCGGCGCGGGACGACCCGCGCCGGGGGCACGGTCAGGCGTTGACGATGCGCCGCACGTTGTCGACCGAGCCGCAGTCGGCCTTCAGCTGACGCTCGCGCTCCTCCAGGAAGGCCACTCCCAATTCCTCCCGCCGCTCCATCGCCACGTTCTCGCGGGCGCCATTGAGGATGGTGCGCTCCTCCTCGTCGGCGTGGTGAGTGACGGCCTCCACCAGCTCCTCCAGCTTGGAGTCCCACTCCTCGGAGCCGACCTCCTCCACCTCCAGGAGCTCCAGGAGGGCCTTGTTGCCTTCGTCGTGCTCGTGCTCGCCGTGCTCGAGTTCCTCGTCGTCGATGTTCTTGTACCTCTTCAAGGCGGGATAGACCTTGGCCTCCTCGGCCAGTGCGTGGGCGACCAGAAGGTCCGCGAACTCCTGGAGTGCGGCGGCCCGGTCGGCTTCGACGCTGCGCATCAGGCGAAACAGATCCTCCATGCGCCGGTGGTCCTGAAGGATGAGCTCGACGACGTCCTGTGTCTCGGCCATGGCAGGGCATCACTTTCGTGCGAACGGCTGGGGTCACCAACGCCTACCCGCACCGTCCGCATTGATGGCTTCCCGGCTCCGTGACCGTCAGCAACTGGCGATGAGATCGCTCAAGAAGCCAGGCGAAAGCCGTCGTGACCGTGCCGTCCGCCCACGCGCGTCAGGCGTCGAAGAAGGCCAGCCGGTGCGCGGTCGTCTGGCTCCGCGGCTGTCGAAGGCCGTCTCGTTTACGCTCACTGCGCCGCAGTGCGCGACGCTGCTTTCCCGGCAGGGTGGCGGCCAACTCGCCCACCTGGGAGACGTCGTGGCAGTGGCCGTCCCGGCTGCCTCGGCACCACCACACCGGTGGGCCGGCCGTGTCCCCCTCGCCCTGGTACCAGTCGTCAGCGGTCCCAGCGGGACGAGGATGCATTCCGATCTTGTGTTCCCAGCAGGTCGGCCAGACCTGCCGGAACAACTCCATGATCGTCGACTGCGCCGCCTCCGCGACCACAGTCAGGACCGTCGCCGCATCGTCCGGCTCTGGTGGGTCGCCCTCCTCCAGGTCGCACGCATTCACCGAATTGCCGTGCCAACGGCCATCGGGCATCGCCACGTAGACCTGGCCCCTGCCGATTCCGCTCGGGGACCAGGGCTGCCAAGACGGCTCGGCCATCAGTATCAGCGCGTCCTGACCCGGCAGGGTCGCCATCAGGTCGCGATTGACCACAGCGAGTGCAGCCGCCAACTTCGGCCACTGACCGGGCTCGGCTCGCCTCGGCTCCGGGGGATGCCGCCGGTCATGACCGGGATCGTCGCTCGAGTAGGAGAAGTGGTTCACCAGGGCATCGTCCCAGCCAGGGCCAGCGTCTCCTGGTCACCCGCGGCATGGCCGCTCGCCGTGCTTGGAGGGTTCTTGACGTAGTCGGAGGACTGGAGAGCGATCACAGGGCAATGAGCAAGTGGTGATACGCATTGCAATCGTCGTCCTGACTCTCGTCGCAGGTGTGCTCGCGTCCTTGGCCACGGTCTGGATCTCCCCCTGGTGGTTGCTCGCCGCCGTGCCCCTGATCCTGCTGGGTCTGCTGGCCGTGTCGGATCTGGTGCAACGCCGGCACTCGGTGTTGCGCAACTATCCCGTCCTCGGCCATGCCCGCTTTCTCATGGAGCGCATACGTCCGGAGCTGCAGCAGTACTTCATCGAGCGGAACTTCGACGGGCGTCCGTTCGACCGGGACGTGCGCAGCATCGTCTACGAGCGCGCCAAGGGCACCGAGGCGGAGGAGCCGTACGGCACCGAACGGGACGTGTACCAGCCCGGTTACGAGTTCCTGGTTCCGTCGATGGCGCCGTGCGCGGTGCCGAAGTCCCCGCCGCGGGTACGGATCGGCGGCCCGGACTGCGCACGGCCGTACGACATGGCACTGCTGAACGTATCGGCGATGAGCTTCGGCTCGCTGTCGGCCAACGCGGTCCTGGCTCTCAACGGCGGAGCTGCGGCGGGGAAGTTCGCCCAGGACACCGGCGAGGGCGGGTTGTCGGAGTACCACCTGCGCCCAGGGGGCGACCTCGTGTGGGAGATAGGCACCGGGTACTTCGGCTGCCGAACCGGGGACGGCGATTTCGACGCGGCCGAGTTCGCCGACAAGGCCGCGCACGACCACGTCAAATGTGTGTCGCTGAAGCTGTCGCAGGGTGCCAAGCCCGGCATCGGCGGTGTGCTGCCCGGAGCCAAGGTGAACGCCGAGATCGCCCGGGTCCGGGACGTGCCCGAGGGACGTACGGTCGTCTCCCCGCCGTACCACCGGGTGTTCTCCACCCCGCGTGAACTCGTGCGCTTCATCGCCCGCATGCGCGAGTTGTCCGGTGGCAAGCCTGCCGGGTTCAAGCTGTGCGTGGGCTCGCGCCGGCAGTTCCTGGCCGTGTGCAAGGCCATGCTGGAGGAGGGCACGACGCCCGACTTCATCGTGGTCGACGGCGCCGAGGGCGGAACCGGAGCGGCGCCGCTGGAGTTCGCCGACCATGTGGGCACCCCGCTCACCGAGGGCCTGCTCACCGTGCACAACGCCCTGGTGGGGGCGGGACTGCGTGACCGGATCAGGATCGGCGCGAGTGGCAAGATCGCCACGGGGACCGACCTCGTCAAGCGCATGGTGCAGGGCGCCGACTACGGCAACGCCGCGCGGGCGATGATGTTCGCCGTCGGCTGCATCCAGGCGCAGAGGTGCCACACCAACACCTGCCCCACCGGCGTCACGACCCAGGACCCCCGCCGAGCCCGTGCCCTCGACGTCCGTGACAAGGCGCCGCGCGTCCAGCGCTTCCAGGAAGCGACCGTGGCCAGCGCACTGCAGATCATGGCATCCATGGGCGTCACCGACCCCGCGGAGCTGCGCCCGCACATGCTCCGCCGACGCGTCGACCCCCTGATCGAACGCTCCTACGAGGAGCTGTACGAGTGGCTCGAGCCAGGGCAGCTGCTCGCCGAGCCGCCGGCTTCCTGGGCGGCCGACTGGAAGGCCGCCGACCCCAATCGTTTCACCGTGTGACCTGGAGGACTCACGTGCCCCGTACCGTTGCCCAAGTTATCGTGGACGCGCTCAGCGAACTCGGCGTGCGCCAGGTGTTCGGCGTCGTGGGAGACGCGCTCAACCCGCTGACGGACGCCATCCGCACCACCGACGGCCTGGAATGGGTGGGTTGCCGGCACGAGGAGGCCGCCGCCTTCGCCGCGAGCGCCCAGTCGCAGCTCACCCAAACCCTCGGCGTGTGCATGGGTACCGTCGGACCCGGCTCCGTCCACCTCCTCAACGGGCTGTACGACGCCGCCAAGAGCCACGCCCCGGTCCTGGCCATCGCCGGCCAGGTGCCGCTCGCCGAACTCGGCAGCGACTACTTCCAGGAGGTCGACAACGACGCCCTCTTCAGCGACGTCGCCGTCTTCCGTGCGACCATCACCTCGGCCGACCAGCTGCCGCAGATGCTGGAGACCGCAGTGCGCCACGCACTGGGCCGCAAGGGCGTCGCCGTCCTCACCGTGCCGGGCGACCTGGGCGAGCGCGAACTGACCGCCGACCGGCCGGCCCGGTTCTCCCTGAACGCTCCGGTGAGCCGGCCGGACGAGTCCGCCGTCCAGCGCGCCGCGGAACTCCTCGACCGCTCCGAGCGCGTCACCCTGCTCGTCGGCGCGGGAGCCCGGGCTGCCCGCCAGGACGTTCTCACCCTCGCCGACCGCTTGGCCGCACCCATGGTGCTCACCCTGAAGGCCAAGGCCGGCTTCGAGGGCGACAGCAATCCCTTCCAGGTCGGCCAGACGGGCCTGATCGGCAATCCCGCCGCGGCGGCGGCCCTCCAGGAAGCGGACACCCTCCTGCTGCTCGGCACCGACTTCCCCTACCGGGACTGGTATCCCGAGGGCCGGACCGTGATCCAGGTGGACACCGAGGCGACCCACATCGGACGCCGCGTACCGGTCGACGTCGGGCTGGTGGGGGACACCGGCGCCACCGTACGCGACCTGCTGGACCATCTCACCGCCGCGCCCACCGGATCCGACAGCGCACGCGACCGCTCGCACCTGGAGAAGGCGCGTGAGCGCTTCGACCAGTGGCGCACCGGTCAGGCTCGGCTCGCCGACCCCTCGCACGACAAGGGTGTCGTGGGCCGCATCCGCTCCGCGCTGGACAACCGGGCTCATGACATCCGCCCGGAGGCCCTGGCTGCGGCCGTCGACCGGGTGGCGGCGGACGACGCCGTCTTCACCTCCGACACGGGCATGGCCACGGTGTGGCTTTCGCGCTTCGTCGAGATGCGCGACGAGCGACGCCTCATCGGCTCCTACAACCTGGGCTCGATGGCCAACGCCATGCCCCAGGCCCTGGGCGCCCAGTTCCTGGATCGCGAGCGACAGGTCGTCGCCTTCTGCGGCGACGGCGGCCTGAGCATGCTCCTCGGCGATCTCATGACCCTGAAGACGTACCAGCTCCCCGTCAAACTCGTCGTCTTCGACAACCGCCGACTGGGCATGGTGAAACTCGAACAGGAGCAGGCCGGTCTGCCCGAGTTCGGCACGGTGCTCGACAACCCCGACTTCGCCGCCGTGGCCGAGGCCATGGGCATCACCGGCATCCGCGTGACGGATCCCGCCGACGTGGAGAGCGCCGTGCGACGCGCCTTCCGCAGTCCGGGCCCGGTGCTGCTCGACGTCCTCACCAACCCCGACGAGATCGCCGTTCCGGCCAAGCCGACCGTCGAGCAGGGCTGGGGGTTCGCGCTGGCCAAGGTGAAGGAAATCGTGCGTAGCCATGGTGAGCCGGGCGGAAGCTGACGGGAGCATCGCAGGGCGCCGGTCGTCGGCCGCGGTGGCCGCCTGGCGCTCCTGTACCGACGCACCGTGATCTTGGAAGCCTCCGCGGGGGTGTCGTCCCTCCGCGACCGCCGCGGGCGAACGAGGACCAGTCGTCGGCCGCTATGTGCCGCACGACTGAGCCGGCGGGCTGCGCTCCGGCGTCTTCCGGTGCCTGGCCACGGAGATGACACGCCTTCGCGGCGTCCAGGCGGATGGCTCGGACACCTTCCGCGGCTTCGGGTCGGCGTGCGCTGCCCCTCAGCTGTCGTAGTCGACGGTCAAGGTGTCCGAGACGGGGAAGGACTGGCAGGTCAGTACGTATCCCGCCTCCACCTCGGCCGGTTCCAGCGCGTAGTTGCGGCGCATGTCCGCCTCGCCCTCGGTGATGTGGGCGCGGCAGGTGCCGCAGACGCCGCCCTTGCAGGCGAACGGCAGGTCGGGTCGTACCCGGGCGGCGGCGTCGAGAATGGTGGCCTCGCGGGAGAGCGGCGAGGTGGTGGAGCGGCCGTCCAGGACGACGGTGACCTGGCTGACCGGCCCGTCGGCGCGGGGCTCCTCATGGCGGGTCGCCGCGACCGGCTCGTCTCCGGCGAAGAAGAGCTCCTGGTGGATCCGGTCGTCCGGCACGCCCAGCCCGGCCAGCACCCGGTGGGCGTCGAGAACCATGCCGTGCGGGCCGCACAGCCACCAGTGGTCGGCCTCGGAGACGTCGACCAGGCCGTCGATGAGAGCGGCCAGCCGGTCGGCGTCCAGTCGGCCGCTCAGCAGTTCTGCCTCGCGCGGCTCGCGGGAGAGCACGTGCGCGAGCTGGAACCGGGCCGGGTAGAGGTCCTTGAGGTCGGCCAGTTCGTCGGCGAACATCACCGAGTCGGTGCGGCGGTTGCCGTAGAACAGGGTGACCTGCGAGGCCTCGTCGGCCACGAGGACCGATTCGGCGATGGAGAGCATGGGCGTGATGCCCGAGCCGGCCGCGATGAGCACATGGTGCCCGGGCGCGGTCAGGTCGGGGGTGAAGGCGCCCACCGGGCCCATCACCTCGACGGTGTCGCCGGGCTCGACCTCCTTCACCAGCCAGGAGGAGAACAGGCCGCCGGGGACCACCCGCACGCCGATCCGGGGCCGGGAGCCCACCGGAGAGCAGATCGAATAGGAGCGCCGCTCGTCGCGCCCGTCCACCTCACGACAGAGGGTGAGCGACTGGCCGGGCTCGAAGGCGAACTCCTGCGCCAGCTCGTCGGGGATGTCGAAGCTCACCGCGACCGCGTCCTCGCACAGTCGGTCGATCGCCGCGACCCGCAAGGTGTGGAATGCCGGGCGGCGACGGGTGCGCCGCACCGGGGCGGGGGCCGCGTCGGCGGGGGCCAACAGGTCCTCCATCAGATCTCCTTGACGTACTCGAACGGTTCGCGGCAGACGCGGCAGCGCCACAGCGCCTTGCAGGAGGTGGCGCCGAAACGGGAGGTCTCCTCCGTGTCCGTGGTGCCGCAACGCGGGCAGGACACCGCTTCGCGGGTGGGTGACAGCACCAGCGGCACCGGACCCGGCGCCGGGCGCGGCGCTGGTCCGGGCGGGGCGATACCGTGCTCGGCGAGCTTGCGGCGGCCCTCGGAGGTGATCCAGTCGGTGGTCCAGGGTGGGTCCAGGACCGTGCGCACCTCAACGCGCTCGTATCCGGCGCCCGTCAGCCGCGCGAACACCTCGGCCCGCATCTCGGACATGGCGGGGCAGCCGGAGTAGGTGGGCGTGAGGTCGGCGACGACCGTGCCCTCCGGCGTCACCCGTACCTCGCGCAGCACGCCGAGGTCGGCGAGGGTGAGCATGGGCAACTCGGGGTCGGGCACCTGCTCGGCGATGTGCCGGGCGCGCCGGACGTCGCCGAGGACGGTCACCATGTCGCCTCCGGGTGGGCTCGGGCCACGCTCTGCAGGTCCGCCAGCAGTGTGGCGAGGTGCTCGGTGTGCTCGCCCTCGCGCCCGGAACCGGCTGCCGCCTCCGGCACGGCCGGCAGGGACAGCGTGGCGGCCTCGGTGACCTGCCGCAGTACGGCGAGCACCGTCTCCCCGGCGTCGTACGCCGCGAACAGCTCGCTCACGTACGGCATTACTTGGTCGAGTGCGGCCTGCATGCGCCGGCGGGACTCCGCGGTTCCGTCGCCGAGCCGGACGACCCACTCGGCCGCGTACTGCCGGTGGTACGTCAGTTCCTTCACGCCCTTGGCGGCGACCGCGGCGAGCACCGGGTCTGCGGAGGCGGCCAGCCGCTCGAAGTGGGCCAGACGCCAGGCGGAGAGGACCAGCAGCCGCGCCATGGAAAACGCGAAGTCGCCATTGGGCAGTTCGGCCAGACGCACGCTGCGGAAGTCGTCCGCGTCGCGGAAGTAGGCGTAGGCGTCCTCGCCGCGTTCGGTGCCGTCGATCTGGCCGCACCGGGCGTACAGCAGACGGGCCTGACCGAGGAGGTCGAGACCGATGTTGGCGAGGGCGACCTCCTCTTCCAGCTCCGGGGCGCGCGTGGTCCACTCGGCCAGCCGCTGCGCGGTGACGAGTGCGTCGTCACCGAGCGCGAGGCAGCACGCGGCCAGTTCGGCCGGGTCTACGCCCTCGGGGACGGCCGTGCTCACGCCGTACAGCGGGTCCTCGAAGCCGGTGCCGAAGGCCCAGCGGGCGTCGCCGTCCTCGTGCCCCTCGGCCAGGGACAGGTAGACGTGATCGTCGCTCATGACCTGCTCCTAGATGTGCGGGACGTCGTCGGGGATGTCGTAGAAGGTGGGGTGCCGGTAGACCTTGTCGGCGCTCGGGTCGAAGAACGGGTCCTTCTCGTCGCGGGTGGAGGCCGCGATGTTCTCCGAGCGCACCACCCAGATGCTCACGCCCTCGTTGCGTCGCGTGTACAGGTCGCGGGCGTGGGTGAGAGCCATGCGGTCGTCGGCGGCGTGCAGGGAGCCGACGTGGACGTGGTTGAGTCCGCGCTTGCCGCGTACGAAGACCTCGTACAGCGGCCAGCCGCCCTTCTTCGCCTGCGTGTCGCTCATGCCACTGCTCCGTTCTGCTTCTTGGCGGCCTGCTTACCGGCCTGCTTGGCGGCATGCGCGACTGCCGCTTCGCGCACCCAGGCGCCTTCCTCGTGAGCAGCCCGGCGCCGCTCGATCCGCTCCGTGTTGCAGGGCCCGTCGCCCTTGATGACGCGCATCAGCTCGTCCCAGTCCGGCGTCCCGAAGTCGTGGCGCCCGCGCTCCTCGTTCCAGCGCAGCTCCGGGTCGGGCAGAGTGACACCGAGCTTCTCGGCCTGCGGCACGGTCATGTCCACGAACCGCTGTCGCAGCTCGTCGTTGCTGTGCCTCTTGATCTTCCAGGCCATCGACTGCGCCGAGTTGGGTGAGGAGTCGTCGGGCGGGCCGAACATCATCAGCGACGGCCACCACCAGCGGTTCACCGCGTCCTGGGCCATCTCGCGCTGGGCGTCGGTGCCACGCATCATCGTCATCAGCAGCTCGTAGCCCTGCCGCTGGTGGAAGGACTCTTCCTTGCAGATGCGGACCATGGCACGTGCGTACGGCCCGTAGGAGCTGCGGCACAGCGGCACCTGGTTGCAGATGGCGGCGCCGTCGACGAACCAGCCGATGACACCGACATCGGCGAAGCTCAGGGTCGGGTAGTTGAAGATCGAGGAGTACTTCTGGCGGCCTTCGAGCAGCCGCTCGGTGAGATCGGTACGGTCGGCACCCAGGGTCTCGGCCGCCGAGTACAGGTACAGCCCGTGGCCGGCCTCGTCCTGCACCTTGGCGAACAGGATCGCCTTACGGCGCAGGGACGGCGCACGGGTGATCCACTCGCCCTCCGGCTGCATGCCGATGATCTCCGAGTGCGCGTGCTGCGCCACCTGCCGGATCAGCGTCTTGCGGTAGCCGTCGGGCATCCAGTCCCGCGGCTCGATCCGCTGGTCGCGCGCGATCGTGTCGTCGAAGCGCTGCGCGAGGTCCGGTGGTGTGCCGTCCGCTGCTGTCGTCGAGTCGGTCTGCAGTGCAGCCATCTCCGCCACCTTCCCCTACCGACCATTCGTTCGGTAGATGGTATGACACGTCGCCGTCCTTTGGGAAGCGAGGAGGCGATGGTCCTCGGTCCTGCCCAGCCGCTCCTGCGTGGAGACCGCATCTGGAGGCAGGTCTGCGCCGGTCCCGGGGTCGCCGTCCGGGACCACACGGTGGACGAGTCCCCATCGCTGGGCCGCCTCGGCGTCGGACCGATCGCCCCGCGGCATCAGTGCGTCGGCCCGGGACGGGCCGGCCGTCCTCGCGAGTGTGGCCGGCCGACCGCGGTGAACTTCTTGTCCAGCACCTCCGGCTCGCCCTTGCGCGCGGCTCGATCCAGCGAGCCGTCGAGGCGTGCCGCTTCTGCTCCGACCAGGCGTACGCCACGCCTTCCGGACCGCGGTCCTGAGCGTGCGGCCCGCCGGCCTGGAAGGCCATGACGAACGCCTGCCCGGTCGGGTGCTGAACGGCGTTCGCGATCTCGAAGCTCGCGGCGTTCAGACGTCCGAAGATCTCGGCGGCGACACCGGCTCGAACATCGGGCCCCGCGCCGCGCGGCAGGAAACGGCTGCGGCCCCACGGACTTCAGTAGTGCCGTCGGAGCGGCCTGGGGATAGGCGATGTCCCATCCGAAGCCGTAGGGCGACCTCTCGGCGGGAGCGACCTGGCGGTCTTCCGGTTGGCCGGGCGATTCGGGAGCGGCACCCAACTGTTCGCGGAATGCTTCCTCGCCGAGTTCGGCGGCGTCCTCGCCGTAACGGCCTTGCTCGGTGACTCCGGGTAAGTAGTCGAGTGCTCCCGGCCCTCGACGGCCGCCATCGCTCGTTCCGGCAGTGGCGGTGCCGAGCGAGGAAATTCATGCGTTCGGGAGCCGTCTGCAGCATGCAGTCCACCTCTTGACAGGCGCCGATGTTGCTTGAATTACTAAGCCTTGCCGCACGCTAACCGAATGTTCGGTCGGGAACAAGATGGTGGATACAATGAAGCAGGCCGCCCATGCGGATGATCCGGTCGGAGTGATGTTCTCAGCGGACGAAGCGTCCCGGGGACTGGGAATCGAACTCCTGCGACACGACCTCGGGGCCGCCGTGCTGCGCATGAGCGTGACTCCCGCCATGGTCAACGGACACAAGATCGCCCACGGTGGCTACCTGTTCCTCCTCGCCGACACCGCCTTCGCCTGCGCCTGCAACAGTCACGGGCCGACAACGGTGGCGGCCGGGGCGGACATCGATTTCGTGGCCCCGGCGTACGAGGGCGATGTCCTGGTGGCCACCGCCCAGGAGCGCACCCGGTTCGGCCGCAGTGGTATCTACGACGTCACGGTGACGCGCGGTGGAGAAGTGGTCGCAGAGTTCCGCGGCCGTAGCCGCGTCCTCAGGGCCCGCACTTCCAAGGAGTCGCAATGAGCATTGAGCCGAGGACCACGTCAGTCGCCAGGGGGCGCCTCGGGGAGTCCTGTCCGGAAGATCTGCTGGACACCGCGGAGAACCTGACCCGTGACGAACTGCGAGATCTCCAGCTGCGCCGTCTTCGGTCGTCCCTGAAGCACGCCTACGACAATGTCGAGTTGTACCGGAAGAAGTTCGACGAGGCCGGCGTCGGCCCCGAGGACTGCCGGACGCTGGAGGACCTGGCCCGATTCCCGTTCACCACGAAGGCCGACCTGCGGGACACCTACCCCTTCGGCATGTTCGCCGTCCCCATGTCCGAGGTCCGCCGCATCCACGCGTCCAGCGGAACTACCGGGCGGCCCACCGTCGTGGGTTACACGGAGAACGACATCTCCACCTGGGCCGACCTGGTCGCCCGCTCGATCCGCGCCGCCGGCGGCCGCCCCGGCCACAAGGTGCACATCAGCTACGGGTACGGCCTGTTCACCGGAGGACTGGGAGCCCACTACGGCGCCGAGCGCGCCGGCTGCACCGTCATCCCGGCCTCGGGAGGCATGACGGCCCGACAGGTGCAGATCATCCAGGACTTCCAGCCCGAGATCATCATGGTCACCCCGTCCTACATGCTCACCCTGCTCGACGAGTTCGAACGCCAGGGCGTGGACCCTCGTTCCACGTCCTTGCGGATCGGCATCTTCGGTGCCGAGCCGTGGACGGAGGAAATGCGCCGGGAGATCGAGGGGCGCATGGACATCCACGCCGTCGACATCTACGGCCTGTCCGAGGTGATGGGGCCGGGCGTGGCCCAGGAGTGCGTGGAGACCAAGGACGGCCTTCACGTGTGGGAGGACCACTTCCGCCCGGAGGTCGTCGACCCGATCACGGACGAGGTCCTGCCCGACGGCGAGGCGGGCGAACTCGTCTTCACCTCGCTCACCAAGGAAGCGCTGCCCATCATCCGCTACCGCACGCGCGACCTGACCCGCCTCCTGCCCGGCACCGCACGTCCGGCCTTCCGCCGTATGGAGAAGATCACCGGCCGCTGCGACGACATGATCATCCTGCGCGGAGTGAATGTCTTCCCCAGTCAGATCGAGGAGATCGTCCTGCGCACGCCGGGCGTCGCCCCCCACTTCCAGATCCGGCTCACCCGACGCGGACGCATGGACCACATGACGGTGCGCGTGGAGGCCCGCCCCGACTGCCCGCCCGAGCAGCGCGAGGCCGCCGCGAAGCTCATCGCCAAGGGAGTCAAGGACGGCGTCGGCGTCACCGTGGAGGTGACCATCGTGGAGCCGGAGACCCTGGAACGCTCCCTCGGCAAGCTCCGTCGCGTCAAGGACCTCCGCGAGGCCTGATCGCTTACCGCGGAAAGGGCGAGGTGACCACGATGTCCGAGGGTCGCCTCGCCGGGCCGTGAAAACGCTCCCAGGTGCCTTCCGTGGCCCGATTCGTGATGGCCCGTCGAATGACTGCTGACAGCCCTGCTGAGCCTGGACACATTAGTTGGAACCGGTGAAGCTCGATGAGCGGGTGGTTTCCGGTCGGTGGGACACGCTTGTTGGAGTGTTCGTCCCGGTCGCCTACTGTCGGCTGCCGGTGAAGGCGACACCGAAGGCGTTGTGCAAGACCATCCTGGACGTTTACGGCGACCTGCATCCCAGCACGTTGGACGATCTGATCCGCTCCGTCCGGGACGCGGTCCGGGACCACAACACCACGGCTCTGCTGATCGACGATGTGACGCGTCTTCGGCTCCACCGCGGTGATGACCAGGACACCCTGGACCCGATCCGCGAACTGATGGACCTGAACGCACGCTGGTGCTGATCGGTGTCGACATCCCCCACTCCGGACTGCTGCGGGGCGCCTACATCGACCCACGCACCAAACAATGGGTTTTCCCGAACATCAAGCGAGGCAAGAGCCACAACGACGCAGCCTCGACGCAGACCGAGCGGCGCTCGTCTGGACCGACGTCACCCGAGGCGAACCCCGGTTGACTCCGCGTCCCGTCGAAGCGGAACTACCCCCAGACGTCCGCCGGGCCTGGCACCTCCGGCGCAGCAGCACCTGGTCCCAACTCTCGCGACCCGATCCGCTCGACCCTTACGCGGCACTGCGAGCCTTACGCGGCGCTGCGAGGGCTCCTCATCCAGCACGCCGAAGATCCCGCACGGAAGATCGACAAAGCAAGTGACCTCGCGCAGCCGAACCCGATCCGCCGGGACTGAGTTCTGAAGGCCATGGTGAGTGACGCAGAAATGGTGCTCGGTAAAGCGTCAGGTGAGTGCCAGTGTTCCGGCAGTCTCGGGCGGGCAGGAGCTGCGGTTCGGCGTGGGCACCGAGCTGGGGACGCAGGACGCGGTGCGACAGCTCACTGGAGGGCATGAAATCCGCTCGGTCGCAACCCTCCGGAAGCCATGAAATCCTTCAACTCGCAAATCCGCCCGAGGGCACAAAATTGTTCGGTCCGCAAATCCGCCAGGGGGCATATATTCCGTTCGGCCGCAACATTCTTTACAAGAAACTCCAAGCTTGACGGCGTCGTGGAGTTTGCTTATGGTCCAGTCGTTCAGGTTCCCGCCGATCGATATCCGAAGGTGTTCATGACCGCGCCTCCAACGTTGCCGAAGTCCAGGCAGCAGTTGATTCTTGCCGTTCTTATGTTGTGTTCGCTGCTGATTTGGCTGGACAATACCGTCCTGAGTACTGCGCTGGAGACCCTTGCAGACCCGGTCCGTGGACTGGGGGCCGATCCCGGTCAGCTGCAATGGGCGACCGGTTCGTACACTCTGGCCTTCGCCACATTGATGTTCACTGCAGGCGCCTTGGGTGATCGGTTCGGTCACCGGACTGTGTTTTCCAGTGGGTTGGTGATCTTCGCCGGGTCCTCGCTGTGGGCGGCGTACGCAAGCGATGCGGGCCAGCTGATCGCAGCTCGAGCTGCGATGGGGGTGGGCAGCGCGCTGATCACGCCCGCCAACTCGGCCATCCTCATGTGGACCTTTAATGGCCCCGCGCGGGCTGCCGCGATCGGCATTTTCTCGACGTCGGCCGGTGTCGGAATGGCTGCCGGCCCGGTGCTGGCGGGGTTCCTGCTCGATCATTTCTGGTGGGGCTCGGTCTTTCTGATCAATGTCCCGGTCGCGGTATTGGCGTTGGTCGGGCTCGCCGTGCTGGTTCCGAATTTCCGCAGCCCCACTCTGCGGCCACTGGACCCTGCTGGAATGTTGCTGTCGATCAGTGGGCTCGTGGCGTTGGCCTATGGGCTGATCAGGGCGGGGCAGGTGGCTGTGTGGAGTCGTACCGACGTCTGGGCGCCGATCGTTGTCGGTCTGGTTCTGCTGGCCGTTTTCGTACTCGTCGAACTGCGTGTCAAGGTGCCCAGCTTTGATCCGCGACTGCTCGCGCAACGCACATTCGGTGGCGGCAATCTGGCGCTCGGACTGCTGCTCTTCGCCGTGGCCGCCATTACCTTCTATAACGCGTTCTATCTGCAGGGCGCGCTCGGATTTTCGCCCATGAAGGCGGGCTTGGCCAATATCCCGACCGCATTCGGCGCGCTCGTGGGGGCGCCCCTCGCCTCGCGCCTGGTTCGCCGCCTGTCGCTACGCCCTGTCACCGTGCCGGCGCTAACCGTGGCTGCGCTGACCATGGGCGGGTACGGGTTCCTCGGACTCCAAACCCCACTCGTCTGGATCGAGATCCTGTTGTTGATACAGGGTCTCTCGATCGGCCTGGTGATCGGCCCCGTTACGGCCGCATTGATCAGCAACCTGCCGCTGGAACAGGCCGGTGCGGGATCGGCCGTCACCAACACCGTGCGACAAACCGGCAGTGTGATCGGAATCGCGGTAGGCGGCACGATCATGTCGATCATGTACCGACGTGCGATCGAACCTTCGCTGGAGGGTGCACCCGGTCCGGTGCAGGATCAGGCGCGGGTTTCCGCCGAACAGGCCCGCCACGTCGCCACCGCTATCCATCGGCCCGCTCTTGCTCAGGCTGCCGATAATGCGTTTATCCATGCTATGCACGTCGGCGCGGGCTGGATCGCGGTCATCGCACTCCTCGGAGCAACTGTGCTGCTGATTACCTTGCCTGCTGCCGGAAAGAAGAAGGGTCCGATTCCGGAGCTGGAGTATGAAGAGGCCCGTAGCTCCGTCTGAGAGTGTGATGGCAGAACCCAGGCTCAGACCCGGCAGGCGCGGGCCTACTTGTGCTTCCCACTGCCCGGGTCCGCGCTTGTCCGGCCGGTTCCGGCCCCGTTGTTCGTGCCGCCCGGGTTGTTGCCGGACGTACCGCTGTGAGAGGCGCCGGTGTTCCCGGCCGCGCCGGTGCGAGTGCCGGTGCCGCCGGGTTTCCCCGCGCCGGCCGACGTGCCCGGCGCGGTCGACGTCCGTGGCAGATGTTCGGTGCAGTACGCGGCGACCTTGTCCTTCCCACCGGCAGCCGCGACGAGTTCCTGCCAGGCTCTCGCGTCGATCGCTCTGCCGCGGTCCTCGACCTGCTCGTAGGCGCGGCAGTGCGCTTCGGTTTCCTGGGCGGAGGCGGAGCTGTCCGCTTGAGCTGGGAGGCCGGAGAGTGCCGGCGAGGCCTCATCGCCCGGCTGGTCAGCGGTGACTGCTGACGGGTGCGCGGTCCCCTGGCTCGGATGGGCACCGTCCGTGGACGAGCCGGCGGAACCGATGGCCGCGACCGCGACCCCACCTAGCGTGAGGCTGGCGAACACCACGCCGAATGTCACCCTCGCGGGGCGACGGGAGCGCCGTTCCGCGGCCGGCCGCCAGTCGTCGCGGCGCCGGGTCCGTGCATGGTGTGCCCCCGCGCCGTGGGCGGCCCGGAAGGCGGTCAGAGCCCGCTGCTCGGCCTCGGGGTCGAGAGCACCTCCGCGCAGGGCGGCGACCAGCAGTGGTTCCACCGTGGCTGCGTCACGTACCTCCCGCAGATCGGACATGGCGCCGTCAGGGTGCGCACGTCGGCGGCCCGGAACTCCGTCGCCGTTCAGCCGTTCACCCATGTCCGCTTCCGTTCCTGTTCGACCGGTTCGTTTCGCTTCCACGTACCGGTTTGGTGCCTGTCCGTCGGCCGCTGTCTCCGGCGTCGTTCATTTCGACTCCCCCAGCGTTGGGCAAGCCGCATCCGTCACACCCGGGTCCGTCTCGCTGCCGACGCCCAGCTGGCGGGCGAGGCGTTTCAGTCCCCGGTGGGCGGCCGTGCGTACAGCCCCGGGGCGCTTTCCTAGGACGCGTGCGGCGGCGGGGCCATCCAGGCCGACGACAACCCGCAGCAGCACGGCTTCGGCCTGGTCGCGCGGCAGAGTGCGGATCAGTTCGAGGGCCCGCTCGGTGGAGAGGGATTCCAGGGCCTGCTCGTGAGTGCTGTGTGTCGCGGGCAGGTCCAGTACGTCCTGTTCGGTTCCTCCCGCCCGGGGCCGTACGCGTTGGCGGCGCAGATGGTCCAGTGCCCGGTGCCGGGCGATGGTCGCGGTCCAGCCGCGGAACCCGGCACCGTCCCCCCGGAAACGCCGGAGGTCGCGGGCGATCTCCAGCCAGGCGTCGGACGCCACGTCCTCCGCGTCGTCGCCTACCAGCCCGCGCAGATAGCCGAGCAGGCCTGGCTGCACGATCCGGTAGGCGACCGCGAAAGCGGTCTCGTCACCGTCCTGGGCACGCGCGACTGCCGCCTCCAATTCCCCGTCGTACGCCTGTACGCGTCGGGGTTGTCGTACCTGGCCCAAGACCGTCCTCGTTCGCACCGGGATTCATGGCGAGTTCCTGCCGTCCGTCGTACTTCTGTCGCACCGACGGCCCCATGAATGACCAGCGTTCGTCCTCACAGAAGTGTCACAACGCAACAGCAATTCCTCACATCGCCGCGGATGTACGGCTGTCCCGTCGCCAAGGACACGAGGGTCGGCGCGGAACTCGGACAGCCGAGCCGCGCCGCCGACCCGTGTCGGCGCCGGGGCCTCTCGGATTGGGCGGCGGCTTCCTGGCGATTGGTGCTCCGGTGCTGTGTACGACGGCCCGTGACCGGTCCGGCTCCGGACCGGGTGACGTTTCGCGCCGGCTGCACGCTGGCTGAGTGCCGGGCTCGGTACTCGCAGACCGGGAGCGGCCGCCCGCAGCATGTCGGCGCGGCCCCGGGACACCCTCTCCGTGTCGCTCGTCACTCCCCCCGTGAGCGGCACGAAGAGGGACAGAGGGCCGGGACCCACCCACTGCGCGGGTTCCGGCCCTCCGCACGCCCCTGGGGCCGGATACCTGGCGCAGGGCTGCCCCACCCGCGCACGGTGGCCGAGATGGCGTGCGCGGAACGGGGCCCCTCGGTCCGTGTGATGCTTTGGCGCTCCCATGCGCTCCTTCTCGCATGAGTACGTACCTTCATCTGCGAGCGGTGCCGCCCCCGGCACTTCGCAACAGTGCCGCCTGGCTGGAACGGCTTTTCGAGGGCGACCTGGAGATCGTCCGCGACCGGGCCGGCCGACACCGCGAGGAGGTCCTGGACAAACGTTGTCTGGACCAGGAACGCATCTACGCCGGCGTTCTCCCGCATCGTGCCGAGGGCCGGCCCGAGAACCAGGTCGTGCTCGGTGGTCGGCCGGTGTTCCGCGCCGACCGGCACAAGCCGCCGTTCCTCGTGCTGACGGCGGCCCAGGCCCGCCGGGTGGCCGGTTTCCTGGCGACGGCCGACTTCGGCGAACTGTGGAATTTCGCCCGTGCCGCGTTGCTGCCGCGCTACGGCGGAGTGGGAGCGGAACCTGACGCGTGGCAGGCGTTCGAGGTGACGCACCGCGAGTTGAAGGAGTTCTACATACAGACGGCCGCGGACGGCGACGCGGTGGTGAAGTGGCTGCCGGACCGCAGCTGATTGATCGCTTTTCTTGCGAATCACCCCTTTCGGGGCGCTGCGGTGTAACACTTTCGGCCGTGTTCGCTCTTTCCATGCGGGCGACCGCGTCGGTCGGCCGGGACAAGGGAGCACGACTCGTGCAGGGGACGAACCACGGCGGCGGAGCGTACGGCGAGGATCCGTACGCCCGCGCCGGCCACGCGCATGCCGGCGGCTACGACTACGGCAGCGCCGCCGACGACACGGCCACGCTGTCTTGGCCCTCGGCGCAGCTCGCGCAGTGGACGTACCCGCCGGAACACCATCCGGCGCCGGCAGCGGACTGGCAGGTCGCCGGAATGCCCCCGCACGAGACCGGGCGCGACCACCTCGCCGCGACAGCGTGGGACGCCTCCCACGGTGACGTCCTCACCGTGCTGTCTCCGGACTTCGACCCACCCGGCGACCCCGCATGGGAAACGGGCACGCCGAAGACGGAGTCGGTGCGGCCCGTCTTCGTCGATTCCTCAGGGCGCCGCCAGCGCCGCGTGCTCCGCGCAGCCAAGCTGCTGGTACTTCCCGCAGGTGGCTACGTGGCCCTGCTGGTCAGCACGCTGCTGGGCGGCCCCAGCATCAGCTCCCCGTTCGTCCCGCAGCCGGACCCCACGCACCCGACGCCACCCCGGGCGACCGCACCCGACTCCCCGTCCGGAAACGGACCCTCCGCAAGGGGCGCGAGCCCCACCGCGGCGCGGAAGGACTCCGGCCCCGCGGAGCAGGAGACCGGCGGTTCCACCAACCGGACGGCGTCCTCCGCCACCCCCGCGGCCACGTCCGAGCCCACCGCGGCGTCCACCACAACCAGCTCCCCGGCCCCCGCCCCGACCACCGTGGCCACCCCCACCTCCGCCTCCAAGGGGCGTGCCCTCGGCTCGTCCCACCGTCCCGTGAAGTGATCCAGAGCCCTGACGTGACCGACCGCCGACGCCGCGACGCTCCTGCTCGCCGCCATGGCCACAACCGCCAGATGACACCGCGCACCCACTGGCTGCTGCTGAGCGTGCTCACGGTGACCCTGTCGATGGCCCTGCTGCTGCAGGGCTACACCCACCACATGTTCAAGATCGCACCGGATGCGGTGACCGGTGCCCGTGGCCGGAGCGATGCGGTGCCCAGCCGGGTGACCCATGGCGGCCCCGTGATCGCGGACGCCGGCACCTCCGCGCACACGGCCCGCGTACAGACCCGAACCGTCGCGCTCACCTTCGACGACGGTCCCGACCCCGTCTGGACGCCACGCATCCTGGACGTGCTGCGCCGCAACCACGTGCACGCGACCTTCTTCGTCGTCGGAACCGGGGTGGTGGCCCACCCCGAGCTGGTCCGCCGGATCGTCGCCGATGGCCATCAGCTCGGCATCCACACCTTCACCCACCCCGATCTCGCGCGCATCGCCCCGTGGCAGCGCTCCTTGGAGCTGCGCGAGACCCAGCTGGCGGTGGCCGGGGCCGCGGGGGTCACCACCGCACTGCTGCGGCCGCCGTTCTCGTCGAAGAACGACGCCCTGGACGACGCCGACTGGTCCGTTCTGCAGCAGGCGGACGCCGCAGGCTATGTCACGGTGCTCTCCACCCAGGACTCCGAGGACTGGCGGCGGCCCGGTGCGGACCGCGTGCTCGCCCACGCCACACCGCACGGCCACGCCGGGCAGATCGTGCTGATGCACGACGGTGGCGGCGACCGTTCACAGACCGTCACCGCGCTGAGGGCACTCATCCCACGGCTCAAGGCACGAGGCTTTCACTTCGCGACGGTCGGCGCCGCCGTCCGCATGGCCGGACCCGTTCAGCCCGCCGGGCTCGGCGACCAACTGCAGGGGATGGCTTTCATCAAGGTGCTGCAGGGCGGCGACTGGGTCGTCTGGCTTCTGGGCGCACTCATGTACGCGGCCGGCGCCCTGAGTGTGCTGCGCGCGGCGGTCGTGCTGATCGCGGCCCGCCGGCACCGGCGGCAGAGGACAAGGCGCCGGGGGCGGTCCTGGGGACCGCCGGTGAACGAACCGGTCAGCGTCATCGTCCCCGCGTACAACGAGAGCGCGGGGATCGAGGCGGCCGTGCGCTCACTGCTCGCCTCGGACCATCCAGTGGAGATCATCGTGGTGGACGACGGTTCCACCGACGGCACCGCCGACCTCGTGGAATCGCTCCATCTGCCGGGCGTACGGGTGATCCGGCAGCAGAACGCCGGCAAGCCCGCCGCGCTCAACACCGGACTCGCCGCCGCCGGTTGTGACCTGGTGGTCATGGTCGACGGTGACACGGTCTTCGAGAACGACACCGTCCGCACGATCGTGCAGCCCTTCGCCGACCCCAGGGTGGGCGCTGTCTCGGGCAACGCCAAGGTCATCAACCGCGGTGGCCTGCTGGGTCGCTGGCAGCACATCGAGTACGTGGTCGGCTTCAATCTCGACCGCCGCCTGTTCGACCTCGCCGAATGCATGCCGACCGTCCCGGGCGCGGTCGGCGCGTTCCGCCGTCGGGCGCTGCTCGATCTCGGTGGCGTCAGTGACATCACCCTCGCAGAGGACACCGACCTCACCATGGCCTTGTGTCGCGCGGGCTGGCGTGTGGTGTACGAGGAGCGTGCGAAGGCCTGGACCGAGGCGCCCGCCTCACTGAGCGCGCTGTGGCGGCAGCGGTACCGGTGGTGCTACGGCACCCTGCAGGCGATGTGGAAGCACCGCGGGGCGCTGGTCCAGCGGGGGCCGGCCGGGAAACTGGGCCGCCGGGGTCTGGGCTATCTGCTGCTCTTCCAGGTTCTGCTGCCGCTGCTCGCGCCCGTCGTGGACATCTTCGCGCTGTACGGGCTGCTCTTCCTCGACCCGGTGCGGATCACCGGGCTCTGGTTGGCGTTCCTGATGCTGCAACTCGGGATGGCCCTGTACGCGTTCCGCCTGGACGGCGAACGCCCTGGCCCACTGTGGAGCCTGCCGCTGCAGCAGTTCGTGTACCGGCAGCTGATGTACTTGGTGGTGATCCAGTCCGTCTTCACCGCTGTCACGGGCTCACGGCTGCGGTGGCAGCGCATGGAGCGCTACGGCAGCCTGCAGACCCCGGCACGAGTGGACGCGCCCGGTGACGACCTCGCGATGCCGGACTTTCCCGGATCGGCGCCCTACGACGGCATTCCGCGGCAGGCGTCGTACGACGGTGCCCCAGAGCTACCGGGTCTTCGCAGGCCCTGACCTCTTCCGAGGACAGGTGCTCACTGGAACCAACCGTAGTGGAGGGTGCCGTCTCCCAAATGTGCATCGCCTTACCAGACCGACACCTTCAGCTTGCCCGGTTGGTCGTGGCACGATGTGGTGCCACCGGTGTCTGACGACGATCGGCCCTTCCGGCTCACCCGCCGCCTGTGCCTTGCGCAGCTCGGCGATCTCCTGCTCGTCGTGCGCGGTGCGCGGCCGGTCGCCGTGACCGGGCGCGTCGATGACGGCGACATGGAACCCGTGGGTCTCACGTCCTCGGGCGGTGTCACGGCCAACCGCAAGCCGAAGGCCCGAGCATCATCCCGTCCGATCCTTTTCCCACCCACGTGATCACGACTCCAAACGGGCCCTGTGTGGCCGGTCGGCCCAGATCGGACAGTCCCCACAGCTCGGCGATCAGACCGTGCTGAACTCGGAAGATCTCCATCATGGTGGGTGCCGGCTCCGCGCCGTCCGGCACGGAGTTCGAAAGCCCGCGCAGCACGGAACGGACGGCGACCCGGTCGCTGTCCACGAGCATGTCCTCGACGGAGACCTGAATGCCGGGATGGGTTGCGAACATCCTGGACCAGGCATCTTCGACGGCCCCGATACCGACCGTTCTCAGCGGGTGACTCACGAAGTCCGGTGCGAGAATCGTCTCCAGGTCAGCCAAGTCCCGGGCAGTGAATACCTCGTACATGCGCAGGCCGACAGCCCTTGCTTCATTCACTTCGTCCGTCATCGACAACAGGGTCGCCGAGCGACCGGCAACCTCGCCTTCGAAGCGCTTCTCCATCGTTGCGACACCCACCGGAAGCCCAGTGGACACAGCCGGGTCCGGTTTCAGCTCAGTCGGTACGAAGGCTGGCATGACCGTATCGGCGCGGTCTGACACCGCCCTCCCTACGTCGGACTGCTCAGCTCCGTCACCGGCGTCCTGCTCGGCACATCTGTCGCGGGGGAGACGCTGAGCGGTCAGCAACTGTGCGGACTGGTCCTGGTCCTGACCGGAGTCGTCCTGGTCGACCCAAGCCCGCGAGCCGTCGCGACAGCAGTCAGGTACCTCACCATCCGGTGGCCGACGAGCGTCCCGCGCGAACGCCGTGTATGCGCGATCCCCTGTGAAGATCAGAGACGCGAGCGGAGCTCCGGGTGCGCTCGTGGGCCGTAAATGGCTGCCGGTCGATTGGTGTCGAGCGCCCAGTATCGGTCTCCGTGGCTGAAGTGCCACCATTCGGTCGGATAGTTGACGAACCCTGCCGACGACATGGCACGGCAGAGGGTTTCGCGATGCGCGCGGGCGGTCGGGCTGACCGTGTCCGCGTGGGTGTAGCAGGCGCCGGCGCTCTCCTCCGGGGAGGCGTTCATACGGGTTCCCATGTCCACCTCATTGCCGTGGTGGTCGGCGAGGGTGAGGTCGACGGCCGCTCCGGCACTGTGCGGTGCGATCTGTGGCGGGGAGACGTAACGGCTAGCTGCCTCATGGATGCGGCTGTCGGTCCAGTCGGGGTGGGCGTGACGGAGTTCTGCGGAGTACTCCTCGAAGTAGGCGTGCTGGAGGGAGGGAGGGCGGTAGCCCTCGACGATCAGGAGTCGAAATCCCGGCGGGAGGAGTCGCTGGGCGTGTTGGAGGCGGTCGACCACTCCTCGGCGCAGGTGCGCGTAGTGGCCGTTCGGGTCGTACTTGCGCTCGTCGACGAGGAACAGGCCGGCTGCGCGGGTGTCGACGAGGTCCTCGCCGCAGTCCTGGACGGGGACGGCGGCGACACGGGGGTCGGACATCAAGACGATGCTCAACTGAGGCTCCTCATCTGGTGGATCGAGGCGGTGAATTCGGCGAGCAGGACGGACGGTGTCACGCACTCGGACAATCACGAACGGCCAGGTACCTGACGGGGTCGAGATCCGTGGTCGAGGGGCCGCGTCATGTGGACGGTGAAAGTCATTCAGCGGGGGTGAATGGACGAAGGGCAGCGTCCAGCATGCGAATCAATTCTCCAACCCGACCACCGCCACTTGGTGCCGGTGGGAAACGGCCGAGTACCTCCACGACGACCGGTGTTGCACGATGCACCGCTCGCTCAACGTGTTCGGCGCCAATGCGCGGATCGTGGCCGGCGACGAGTTCCGCTGCCCTGGCCGCGTGAGCGCCTGCTCCGAGAATGTGCTTGACCTGGGTGGCCTTGGCCAGCGGATGCAAGTAGGCGGCGCCTGCGGCAGACATCGCTGCCCAGGCTGCCTCGCGCGCAGCCGTGGTGTCCGCACTCTTGGCTGCCTTGAGGGCCGCCCAGGCTGTGGCGCGCAGAGACTTCCCCCGCTCACCGCCCCGAGCGAACTCCCAAGCGGCACCGATGGCGTCCCGAGGCCGCGAGTCGTCCGGCTGATCGGCCTCGAAAACCTCGAGCACCACTTCCGCGCACGCCGCAGCGAACGCGGTGACCTCACGCAGGTCTTGCCTACTCAGCGCGATCTCGCTCTCGTCCTCTGCCACGATTCCATTCTCGACCAGGTTGTCGGCATCCCGGCATCGCGCCGTGGCACCGAGGTGAGGGAAGTCGGTGGAGGGCTTGTGGCCTGCTCTGTTACGGTCCTGTGGCCGGCCGCGGGACTCCGGTGCGACTTCCGGAACCTGCCTATGAAGCAATGATTCGCAGCTCGTGCCCCCATTCCCCGGCCGGCGTCCGCACTCTCGGGGGAAGGCTTGGATGGAGTCGTACGAGGACCTCGTCGCGGCTGACGATGTGCTGCTCTTCGTCAACGCGGCGATCACCTCCACGGGCCAGCGTGAATTCCACAGCGATGCGGGCGAGCAGCGGCTGTCCTTGGACTTCCTGCATGCGTACATGCTGGGGAACTACCGTGACCTGTACGCCGGAGTCCTTGCGCTCGACATCAACGACTACAACGCGGTCCTCATCATCCGACGGCTGCTGGAGACCAGTGGCGAGGCCTCTGCCGACCAACGGCACAGCGAGGGCCGTCTGATCGCGGCCCGTCTCGCGACGCTGCCGCCGCAGCGCGTGTACGGGTTGTTCGATGCTCTGAGTAGGGCCAGGGTCAACAATCGTCGCAGTCGTGCGATCATCCGTGACTGGTTGTCCGCCCGCAAGGACCTGGCGTTCGATGCCGTGAAGTACCGCAGCGGCCTCAAGCGAGCCCTTCGGCATGCGCACGTGGCACCCGCCGCTGAGGAGCTGGGGACGTTCATGTTCGCGCCGCTGGCCCGCCCGCACTATGCGACACCTGTTCTGGAGGCGTGGCGTCGCGCGCACTTCGAGCAGGCCGCCGTGTACGAGCTGCCCTATACGGTTGCCGAGGGCTTCGCCGCCAAGCATGGCATTCCCCGGAATGTCTTCCTGGAGCGCATCGCGCCACGGATGACCCGTCTGGAGACCTTGCGGCTGCGGGAGTCCGCGCACAAACGTGGGGACACACCCGTACCAGCGGACCTGGCGGGGATGCCGCTGACTCGATTGGCGACCTACGTGCTTTCGCTGTCGGTCGATGACCGCCGGCGCCGGCGTGCCGAGTTGACCCAGGCCCTGGAAGCGGCCGCCGACCGGGTGGCCGGCGTCCACCGGGGGAGCTGGGGCAAGGTCAGCGCAGTCCTGGACGACAGCTACTCCGCCTTCGGGTCGGTTCACAAGCGCCGTCGACCGCTGGCTGTGGCCCTGGCCTGCCATTACCTGCTCGCGGCCCTTGCGAGCGACTACACCGGGCTGTGGACGTCTGGGCGGACCGACGCGCTGCTGGCCTTTCCGCACGGGCCGACGCCGGTCGGCCGGCGGATCCTCGACGCGCTGGACACCGCCCCGTGCAGGCTGGTGATCGTCTCCGACGGATGGGACAACGCGCCTCCCGGCCTGGCCGCCGAGGTGCTGCGCATCTGGCGGACCCGCCTCGACGCCGAACGCCGCACCAGCATCGTGCATCTCAACCCCGTTTACGACGCGGCCGACTTCGATGTGCGTCGGCTGACCCCGACGGTGCCCACCGCGGGGATCCGTGATGCCGAGGACCTTCCGGCCCTGGTGGAGCTCGCCAAGTTCGCGGAAGGCCGGACGGGCCTGGCCGAATTGATCACTTACATGCACACCCGCGCGGCCCGAATGACGAGCGGACACCATCGGGGGTGGGCGCGATGACCCAACTGGATCTGACCGGCCTGGCTACCCGCCCCTCCCAGGTCTGGAACGCCGTCCGACTGGTGCCGCTCGTGCGTGACGAACCTGTCGAGGACCTCCGTCTGAGCGCGCAGCTCTACGGTGACGGCGCCGGAGTGATCGAGGTCGACCCCCGTCATGCGTACATCTCATACATCCCGCACGGATTCGTCGCCACGTGGACCGGCGACGGTACGCCGGCGGCCGCCTACGGCACACAGCTCTCCGCCGACGGCACCTCGGCTCCCGCCGCCACGATGGGCCTGCGCTTCCACCGCAGAATGGCCCGCCGTCAAGCCAAAGACCGGCTGCGGTTCCTTCCCATGCACCTGGCACTCGAGGGCTACCTGGCACTGCACTTCGGCGGTCCCACCGTCGCCTGGGAGGAGTGGTCGCAGCGGGCGATCCGCCAAGGACTTTCTCCTCGCGTCGAGGAAGCCTACGCGGGTGCCGAAGTACGCGGGCTCGCCGACGCACTGCGCATCTTCGAGATCCATCCCAACCAGTGTGGCGTCATGGTCTACGTCGCCGACGCGCTGGCTTCCGCGTTCGCCGTCCCGCATCCCGACGACTACCGTGCACTCCACCCTACGCTCCTGCGGGACCTGTACGGCGAACTGATCCACCACTACGCCACGTTGATGCCACCGGTGGCGGACTTCCAGGCCCGCATACCCGACGCGCGGATCCGCTCCCTGGCCCACCTGCGCACTGCAGTTGCCGAGCAGGAACACAACTGGACGCATTTCCACGACAAGAACATGGCCACCGGCCTGCTGGCACAGGCGTACACCTGGCAGTCGGTCCACCGGATGGGACGCTTCACGCTATCCCGCTTCATGCCGCCGTTCCGTCCCAAGCAGGAGAATCACATCGGTGAGGCCATCACCGACGACAGAGGCAGGATCGCCTACCTCAAGACGTTCCGGCTGTCCGAGAACCAGGTTCGTCGCGGTCACCTTCTCAGCAGGCTCGCTGCCAACGACTGGCACCTGGCGAGCACCGCGGTCGACCTTGGTGTCGACGAGGTTCAGCTGGGGCTGCGTCTGGAGTCCGCCGGCTTCGGCTCCCTGCTCCGCCAGGACGTCTTGGACGGATACCGCAAGCAGCAAGGACGAACCCGAGCCGGATGAGCGCGACCCGATCGGCTGTACCGGCGCCGCAGATGCCGGATCAGTCGCGGCAGTACTGGGAGGATTGCCCGCCTTTCCACCCTTAAGTCTGTTTTGGCCCTTTGGTAATGATCGCTTCGGCTTCCGCCTCTCCCGCCCCGTCGCGCTCCCGTACCCGTGCTCGGGTTCCCTGTCTGCGCCCCGGCCTGGAACAAGCTGGTGCCCCAGGGCCACTGCGGCCACACCGGCTGACCTCGCCCCCTGGCACACGGCGCCAGGGATGTTGCCGCCACCCCACACGCCCGCGCTTTCGCCGCAGGCCCGCTCGCCGACGCCCCCGCCCTGCCCGATGCTGAAGGGGCGTGCGCCAGAGCGTGCCGAGGTTCATCGGGTGCATGGCGAATCAGCGAGTGGCGGTGCTCGGGTGCGAGGTCGAAGGCGAAGTCGAGGTCGAGGTCGAGGTCGAGGTCGAGGTCGACCAGCGTCCGCACCGGCCCGGGCCATGAACGGCAGACGGGGAGCGGATTGCTCCAGGTACCTGCTCGTCGGCGACGGGCGGCGGCGTGTCGGGCGGCGCAACACCATCTCCGACGGAAGGCTTGCGGACACACTGCGCGAGAAAGGGTGAAAGATGGTGGAAGTCACCACTCCGTATCCGACCGGCACGCCGTGCTGGGTCGACTTGATGGCGAAGGACCAGCAGGCCGCGCTGGACTTCTATCGTGACCTGTTCGGCTGGCAGGGCCAGCGAGGTCCGGCCGAGTTCGGCGGGTACGCGGTCTGCGAGCTGAACGGCAGGCCGGTGGCCGGGATCGGCCCGGCGATGTCCCCCGAGGGGGCCCCGGAACCGCCCACCGTCTGGACCAGCTATCTGGCCAGCACTGACGCCCCAGCCACGCAGGACGCGATCGTCGCCGCGGGCGGTACCCTGCTCGTCCCGGTGATGGACGTCGGCACGCTCGGCCGGATGCTGGTCGCCGCCGACCCGCAGGGTGCGGTGTTCGGGGTCTGGCAGCCCGGCGAGTTCCACGGCGCCCGGGTGGTCAATGAAGTGGGCGCTCTGACCTGGAACGAGCTGCACACCAGCGATGTGCCCGCCGCCACGGCCTTCTACGGCGAGGCGTTCGGCATCGAGATCGAGCCGCTGGACGGCGCGGACTCCTACTGGGAGCTGCGGGTCGGCGGGCGCGCGGCCGGGGGCGTCACACTGCTCGCCAACGACCCGCCCGGCACCCCGGCACACTGGCTGACCTACTTCGCGGTCGACGACGTCGACTCCACCGTGGACGCCCTGGTCAAGCGCAACGGCACGGTGCTCGCCCCGCCGTTCGACATGATGGCCGGCCGCATGACGGTGGTCGCCGACCCGCAGGGCGCCCCGTTCGCCATGATCAAGCCCACTCCGCTCTAGAGCGCGTCCACGCTCCAGGTACTGCGAGCGCGCACGATCAAGCTTCGCCCTTCTGTCCGGCTTCCGGGCGGAAGGGCTGGCGGGTCAGGATCCGCCCACTGGGCGACGCCGGTGTTGGTTCCGGGCGGTTCGCGGTCTTGGCCGGTGCGCCCTGACAGTTGACGTCCGGTGCTGGCCCTCGCCCTGGTCTTCGCCGGGATGAACCTGTCCCGGTATGCGGCGATCGAGCGGATCGGGCTCGGCCTGGCCGTCACCCTGGAGTTTCTCGGCCCGCTGACCGTGGCCCTGGCCGGCTCGCGGCGGCGTACCGATCTGCTCGCCGCCGCCGCCCGGCGGGCGGGCGCGGTCGGCGTGTTCACCCGGCCCACACCGTCCACCGACCACGTGGGCGTCGGACGGGCGGTGCCGGCCGCCGTGTGCTGGGGCTGCTACATCCTTCTCAACCGGACCGTCGGCTCCCGACTGCCCGGCCTGGAGGGTTCGGCCGCCGCGGCGGCGGTCTCCGGAGCCCTCTATCTGCCGGTCGGCGCCTGGGTGTTGTGGCACTACCGACCGACTAACCCTGGCGGCCCTGGGCTGCGCACTGGCGGCCGGGGTGCTCTCCTCGGCGGTGCCCTTCCTCGCCGACCTGCTGGCCCTGCGCCGCGTTCCGACGCACTTCTTCGGTGTGTTCATGAGCGTCAACCCGGTCTTCGCGGCCTTGGTCGGCCTCGTCGTATTGGGCCAGCACCTCGACGTTCCCGCCTGGTGCGCCATCGCCGTCATCGTCGGCGCGAACACCGTGGTCGTCTCCACCGCACACCGATCCACCGGCTGGCGGAGCACATTGCGCTGGTGGCAGGCGGCACACGTCAACACGGTCGTACCGGACGACTCGGTGCTTGCGGGCGATGACGGTTTCGGTGTCGCCTACTTGCAGGCGCTCGGCCGGGTCTGGTCCGACGCGATGACGACCGCCATCGACGTGACCGCCTCGCTGCCGCCGGAGTGGCGCGACGCCCAGGAGTTCGGCGACTACGTGCTCAGGCTCACCCCCGCCGAGGCCGAAGAGCTGTCGGCGGAGATCCACCGACTGCTCCGCCGACGCAACTCCCCGCCCGAACCGGCAGGTTCGCCGCTGCCCGAGGGTGCGGCGCGGGTCGCCTTCCAGTTCCAGTTGTTCCCCACCAGTGCGGACCGGCACGTCTCCCACCCCACCGACTCGGAGTGAAAAAAATGACCTCTCGGCATGCGGCCGCCCAGCAGGCGGCGGACAGTGGTACGGGCCGGCCCCCCGTAACGGCCGCCCTGCCGGCGGCCCTGACCGTAGGTCCGACCTCGGTGCTGCGCCTCATGGCGGCGGGCCATGCCAACGCGGACATCGCACGGCTGCCGGACTGTTCCGAGCACACCGTGAAGAACGTCGTCCACGAGGTCATGGTGCGCTCCGGGCCCGCACGCTCGCCCGCGCGGTACGCCGCGGCCTGGTGTGACGCGCGGGACGACGCCGGTGCTGGGGACGGCGGACAGCGGCCGCTCGCGTCCCCTCGCGCGGTGCCCGCGGCGTACCGCGTCAGAACCGGGGCGCAGGCAGCAACCGCGGTTCGATCAGTTCCTCCACCGCCCCGGCGCCCGCGCGGCCGGCCACGTGGGCGCCCCCGCCGGGCAGTTCCGCCACGGCCTCGACCAGTGCGGCGCCCCGGGAGACCAGGCCCACCCCGTCGTCGATGCGGTGGGCCGTGCGGAAGGCGCCCTCGGGGACCAGCCGGTGGATCAGCGGGCGCCGGTCCGGGCCGGAGTCCTGGGTCGCTTCTCAGGGATCCAGGCGGACCCGCCGCCGATCGGTGAGGTACTTCTCGAGCTCGGGCGGCCGGTATTCGGTGTCCTTGCCGTAGCGCTCCATGGCCGGCAGTGCCAGGAACTCGTTTCCGTCAAGCCGGCCCTCCTTGTCCTTCGCACATCCGATGGCTCTGTACAGCGGGTCGGCCAGTCGGAACAGGCCTTTTCGTGAACGGTGCACCTCACCCAGGACATCCGGCTGTACACGGAACTCGATGCTGTCGTCCGGCTTCATCACACTCGGCCCGGCGGCGCTGAGGGCCTGCGGATCGAACGCAAGCCCGTACTTACGAGCCTGGTCGACCATCCAGAGCAGGGTGATGTCGGACAGCCCCGTCTCCCGGTAACTGCCACCGACATCGCAGTGCACTCCGGCGAACCACACCTGCTTCAGTTCCTGGCCCTGCCGTCCGGCGCCGGGCCGCTGGTGCCACAGCGTCGGCCGGAACGAAGAGCGCTGTTCGTCGATGGCCAGCGCGTGGAAGGCCGCCCTGACCCAGCTGCTCAGCTCGGTGTCGTGGAACGCCCAGTGATGGTTGCAGCGCTCCACGACCGCATCGAGGCTCCTGGACGCCGGAACCGGGATGCCGAGGGCACCGACCGTGTCCCACACCCCGATGAAGCGGATCTTCGTCTCTTGCGCGTACGAACGGCGGAACAGTGTGGAGGCCGTGCCGCTCGGCTTCTCGAGTCGGTCGCGGTAGAGGTGCCAGGCTTCCAGGATCCGGCCGGTATGCGCGCGGCGCACGATGCCGGAACTGCGCACGAGACCCGCCAGGCTTCGCACGGTGAACGCGCCGCGGCTGAAGCCGAACAGGAACAACTCGTCGCCGGGCTCGTACGTCTCGACGAGGAAGCGGTAGGCGTCGAGCACGTTCTGGGACAGGCCCACGCCGAACGCCCCACCACTGAGATGTTCCCAGCGGCTGGTTCCGACGCCACTGTGGTAGTACACACGCTGGTCCTTGCCGGCAGCGATCCCTGTGCACACCGACAGGGCGACCTTGGCGACGTTGGTCCTGCTCGGCTGGTCGGCGAAGTTCCAGGTTCCGTCGCAGCAGATGACGAGACGCTTGACCATGATGATCCCTCCGGGTGAGGGGGAGCGGTACCCGCTTTTCACCCCCCGCCCAGGCCGCGGGACGCCAGCGGCCTCGGGCGGTGCAGATGGTCGGGCAGCAGATTCAGGTGGTGCCTGGCCTGCTCGGCCGCGGGACTCCGGGGGCACTGCTCAAGGATCTGCTGCCAGATGTCCCGCGCGCGGTCCAGATGCTTCTCCCCGTGCCCCAGCAGGGATGTCGACCGCGCCTCCAGCGCGAGCGCGAGGTGGGCCCATTCCTGCGCGTCGCCGGCGGAGTGTTCCACGGCGTCCTCGAGAAGACGGACGGCCTGACGGACCCGGCCCTCACGATAGGCGACCCACCCGCGGGCGTCTTCGCACACCGCCAGATGGGCCGGGTCCAGGGAGCTCGGCGCGGTCCTCAGGGCATTCCTCGCCATGCGGTGCGCCTTCCTGAGCTTGATGCCCTGCTCTGCGTAGAACATCGCGAGCTGGGCCTTCAGGCTGACGAGCACGGCACCCAGCACCTGCTCCTCGTCGGTGCCACGACACTGCTTCAGCCGGTCACGGCAGGCCCTCTGAGCCGTGATCAGTTCCTGCTCCACCTCCAGCGGTTGCTCACCGCGGGCCATCAGGCGAGCAATGCGTTCATGGTGTTGAACAGAGTGCGCACGGTCGGGCGCGTCACCGATGGAGCGCAGGGCGGCGATGGCCTCTCTGGAACGGCCGAGGAGATTCAGTACGGTAGCCAGCTCCTCGTGGATCTCTGCCTCGAGATCCGTGCTCAGCGAGGCTTCGCGAGTGGCCTCGACCAACCCTTCCAGGGCCAGGTCAAGGAGCCGTTCGCGGTCGCCGGCCGGCGATGCCTCGGCGTGCGTGCGGTAGGTGCGCGCCAGCTCCAGGCGGCCACGATCCCGTTCCTCCCCGGCCGGCAGGAGCTCGATCAACCGAAGAAGTGTCTGCCGCGCCAGGTCGTACTGGGCCCTCTGTTCCCGGTAGAGAACCGCCAGCGTGAAACGCGGATAGGCATAGAGGGGAGCCAGTTTCAGGGCATCACGGCAGTCCTGTATGGCGTCGTTCACGCGCCCCTGACTGGCGTACACCGCCGCCCGGCCCGCCGTGGCACGCGCTCGCGGGGACAGGTCCGGCGGGTCCGCGGTCAGCTCCGTGAACCGCTCCCGGCCCTCCTGACCAGTGTGGTACCGGGGACGGACCGTCTTGGGCGACTTGTTGATCGCCTCGTTGTAGTTCCTGATGGCCTCTTCGTAGTTCTCGGCCGCGGCCTTGCGCTTGGCCGCGGTTTTGCCGCTGCGCTCCTTGCCGGACAGGGAGTCCGCGAGGGCGGCGTGCGCGTCGGCGAGTTCCACGTACCACATCGAGGGCACCTCCACCCCCGGGGGCGGCTTGAGCGCGACGGCCTGCGTGAGGTGCCGGATCGCCAGGCGGAATTGCGCTCGCTGATCACCGGAAGGATCCGTCATCAACGCCAGGGAGGTGTGCAGCAGTCCGATCTCCCGGGACACATAGGTGACTTCGGGTTGTGTCCGGCCGTGCTGGACGCAGAGGTCGGTGATGTCGCCGAGGGCCGCACGCAGATGATCCGCGTTGCCGCTCTGCTGCGCCTGACGGGCAGCGTCCCATGCCTGCGCCCAGATCCGGGTGAAGTGCTTCGGGGGGCCGGCGGTGCCGTTGGTCGGCCACTGAGTGTCGACCATCTTGCGTATCTCGTCACTGCCCGGGTCCAGGGCCAGCCCTTTGCCCGCGAGTGAGCGGGCGTTGCGGTCATCGGGTGCGAGCAACGCGAGCAGGAGCCAGGCCATGGCATCGTCCGGACGCCGGTGGGCGGCCAGCATGAACAGATCCGCGGCCAATGCGCGGTCCTCGCTCCTCCTACTGGTCATGGCGGTGAACACACCGAGGTCCCTCGGCGTGATGTGATGGTTCTGCGGGTCCCGTTGCAGGGCCTCCATGAACGCGTGCCATGCGCCGTCCCCAGGGTCGTACCGCAACAGAATGCTGCCGCGCAGGGCGTGCAGCTCCGGCATGCCAGGAGCCCAGCCGATCGCGGTACCGATACGGCTCTTCGCGTTGCTGACATGGCGCTTTCGGTCCGGTCCAACCGCTTCGTCCGCGAGCTGGGCCCAGCACTTGGCCTGCTGACCGATGACCTGGGCGATCCGCTCGGTCAATGGCCTTACCGCAGTCGTGTTCCCGTCACGCACCAGCCTTCGGGCGCGCTCGTCGATCAGATCCTGTTCCGCGCGGCGGAAGCTGGCGAGCGCCTCCCATGTCACGTCGTCCGACCGGTGCTTGCCGTGAGGCTGCTGTTGGCCACCCTGCTTCCGTAGGGCGTATCCGAGCCAGTATCGGGCGAGCGTGCTCTCCATGGAGTGGGCGCCGGAAGGCTGCTCGAGCGCACTGCGGGCGGACTGTACCGCCTGTTGCAAGAGGTCGGCTCGCTTGTCGTCCCCCACCCCCGGCGGGCGGGCCTTGTCGAGGAAGGCCCGGGCCAACTGGACGCGGGCCGGGGCCAGTGTCGGATCGAGGTCGACCGCCTTCTGCCACATGCGTATCGGTCCGTCCCCCATCGCCTCCGACACCGTGAGGCGGATTTCGGTTCGGACGCGTTGCTGTTCCCGGTAGATCAGACCGAGATTGTGGTAGGCCGCGGCGTACTCAGGACTGTGGGCAAGGGCCGCTCGGAAGTGGTCCTCCGCCTCGTCGAGGTCCCGGAGCGCGCCCTCTTGCTGGAAGCGCTGATAGTTTTCGAGCCCGTCCACCAGCCGTTGGAAGCTTTCGACGTCGGCACCCGACTCCGAGGCCCCGGGACGGTCGAGTTCGACGCGGTGCGCCAACTCCCTGGCGAGGCGCCCGTCCGGCGAGCGGGTGGTGTCGCCGTCGACCCGTATCTCTGCCGACCAGGTACGGCCGCCGCGCAGCCCCGACTGGCTCGCGACAACCCGCAGCACTCCGTCGGCCTCGACCAGTGATCCTTGCAGCGTCGTGCCGAATACTCGCTCCAGACAGGCGAGCACGGTGCCGACCTGGAGTTTCAGTGGTCCCAGAGTGATGGTGCCGACCTCGGTCGGCTTGATGTCTCCGGGCAGGCCGGTGGCTGCCACCCCGGTCTTGAACGGCACCCGTGCGGACGACCGCCGAACCATGTCACCCCGTCGGCCGGCCGGGTTGAGCACGTCCGCGGGTGTCCGGAAGGGTTCCTGCCGCACCAGGTCGACGATGCGGCGGATCTCGTCATCCAGCAGCTCGGCGAAGCCGGCGGCGACAGCGGCCGCCTGCTGGTTGCCGGCTTTGTCAGCGAGGTTCTTGAAAGGCAGGATCCGCACCGGCCGGGAACGACACAGGACAGCGACCACGAGCAGCACACCAAGGCATCCGATCGCCCAGTCGATTGGAGACAGACCGCGGAGACGATCGGCTCCTGTCGCCCTCAGCGCGACCAGCACCCCGAACACAACCGTCATGACGAGGAGGATCTTGTTCACGCTGCCCAACGCCCGACACCAGAGCAGGCAGATCCGCCGAGCCTGACGGGCGGGTGTCAAGGGCTCGGAGACCGCGATGCGGTACGTCTCTCTGGCGAGAGGTCCGAGATGTCTGAGGGAGGGCATGCCCCTGCGCCCCTCTCTTGGCGCGTGATCTCCGGCGACACCGTTCCGGCTCCGGGGCGCGCTGGGATCTTCTACGGCGCCACAGTCTTCTGGGTCGAGCAGGTGGGCGGGACGGCACCCGGCCCCCGCGTTTCGTTCTCCAGGCCACCGCTTCTCGTCGAAGACGAGGTCTGTGGGACCGGGGGTCACCTTCACGGTGACCTTCCGCATACTTTCTTGGTGCAAGCTTCTCTCTTGCGCGGGCGGGTGTCCAGCGGAGATATGTTGATTCGTCAAATAGTAGTCTGGCGGCCTTTTCCGCCGAAGCTCCGGGATTCCCGGAGGACCCGAAATCCCAAATACTCTGATAGTTGAAGAGGTGGCTTCAGCTCATGCACTCCGCGGCAGGCTGTATGGCGTCGACGTGTGCGGGGAACCGGCCGTGCGTGGCGTGAATGTTCTCGCACATGTCGCGGGCACACTCGACCTGGTCGTGGCAGATGCCCTTCGGCGAACTGGGCGCCATCCATCCCAAGTTCGCGGCCGACGGAATCCAGTGCCCTGTGCCGTCCGCATGCTCGTCTGCGGGACATGCACCGGGGAAGGTCGTTGAACTCGGTGCGGCGGCATCATCTCACCGCGGTCACCACCCGCAAGTTGCACGATTCGGCAACTCGTCAGATCGTGGAAAAGAGACCGTGGAGGACCGCACCGTGCCGGACTGGCGCGCGGACGCCTGGGATCTGGAGCGGCAGCACCACGAGCACTACGGCAAGGACGCGGTGGTGGCCGTGGAGAACACCGGCCCGAGCGGGCTCGCCGACGCGGAAGAGCAGCCCGTGGACCCAGTCCGCTCGCCAGTGACCGCAGAAGCTCCAGAGCTCGGCGTCATGGACGCCGAAGTCGTCGACGGGTCCCCCCTCGGACAAGGCGCGACGTTGTCCGCGTGGCCGCCCCACGGTGCTCCCTCCGGATCAACGCATCGGGAGGATCACCGTGATGATCAAAGGCTATGACGTATCCGCTTTCCAGAGCGCGAACTTCCCCACCGCCGGCACCAGCTTCGCGTTCATCAAGGGCACCGAGGGACGTTCTTACGTCAACCCCAAGCAGAAGGAGCAGGCCGCGCACGCCCGCGCAGCGGGTCTGGTCGTCGGCTTCTACCACTTCCTGCACCCGGGGCACATCAAGGAGCAGGCGGCTCACTTCGTGGAGGGCTGCGCGAGCATCGAGTACGACCTGATGGTCGTCGACTGGGAGACCAACCCGGACGGCACCGCGGCAACCTGCGCGGAGAAGGATTCCTTCATCGCCGAGGTCAAGCGGCTTCGCGGCTCCAGCCACAAGATCGGGCTGTACTGTAACCGGGACTTCTGGCGTCACCGGGACACCACCGGCAACGCGGGTGATTTCCTCTGGATCGCCGAGTATGGCGTGACTGCCGGCAAACCCAATGTCCAGGGCAAGTGGGTGTTCCACCAGTACACCGACAAGCCGCTGGACACCAACGTGAGCATCCTCGCCTCCAAGGCGAAGCTGGTCGCCTTCGCGGGCGGCATCAACGGCGTGAAGAACTAGAGTCCGAGACCGGGCGGAGCCCCGGGCCCCGGGCGGGGCCCGGGGCTCCGCCCGCCGACCGGCGCACCCGTACCTGACCTCCGGGACACCGTCCACTGCGTCCCGGACGGACGCGCCCCCGGCGGTGTCGCCCAGCTGCACTCGAACCGGGTGAACGAGCCGGCCGCTGCACAGGCGTCGCTCCCACCCCCTGCTCCCCACGCCGACGGTCAGTCGTGGATCAGCGCCGAGGGCCTGGCCGTAGCAGCGGTCGACGAACTCGAGGATCCCGGCCGTGGACGTCCCGTCATGGTCGCCCGCCGCGTTGCCACTCTCGCGGCTACTCCGCGGTGAGCCCGAGGTGGCTGCCTATCTCCCCGGCGACCTCCGGGTGGGAGAGGTACTCCGCGATGTTGTGGGCCCGGTCGCGGGCGTTGATGACGGCGACATCGGTCACCGTGCCCGCCCATTCGCCGGCCAGCGGGCAGCCGATGGCCACCGCGTCGGACGGTGACCACCCGTTGAGCCAGTCCGCCACCACGTCGGGGCGCTTCGGCCCGCCGATGAGCAGCCTCTTGTACACGCTGTCCAGCCCCAGCGGGCTGCCCACCGTGGTGAGGTGGATGGTGCGCAGGGCGGGAGACAGCCGTGTGGTGAGGTCCATGCCGACCACCGTGCCGAGGCTGTGGCTGACGAGGATCACCTCGCCCTCCTCGGGCAGCGTGTCCAGCACGCTGTCCAGGACCGCGTCCCGGACGGGCCGGTCGTCGAGATACGCGGCGACGTCGTGCAGGACCAGGGCGATCGTCCATGCGTCGAGGTCGCTCCTCGCGGCCAGCCAGCCCAGTTGCCGATGAAGACCTGCGACGACGTCGCCCGGGGCGATCCGCTCGAGGTCAGGCTGCTTCTTCTGGGGGAGGTCCCACCTGCGGGCGGCCTCGCCGATCATCTCCTCGTACACCGCTCGGGCGGTGGGCGAGACGGGAGCGACCGCCTCGGCCGGGGACAGAGACGAGGCCTCGGTGACCCGTGGAACGGACTCGTGCGCTGCGAGCACCTGCACCAGCCGATCGCCGTAGTACGGGAACCAGGCGTCGGCCGGGTCGACCGGCGGGAGTCCGGCACGGACGAGTCCCTGATTGAGACCGGCTGTCCACTCGCGGCGCAGGTCCTGCGGGTCCTTGTGCTCCTGGGAGCGACCGTGCAGGAACACGAGATGGCGCTCGCCGCCGAACGCGCCGTCCCGGGCGCGCAGGCCCGTGTGCGTGACTGCCGCCGCGGCGGCCGGCCCGGGTACGGCGGCTGCGGGCGCCGGAGCGGGAACCATGGACTCCGCCACCCCCAGACCCGACTCGGCGCCCATCTCCGCAAGCGGACCCGACCGTGTGCCGGCCGGCAGCCGCGCGAGGTGCCGCAGGATGGAGCTGACGCGTACACCCTCGTTGGACACCCAGTCGACCGCGTCCTCGCCGTCCCCCGGCTGCCACACCTGCCCGTCCGTGCGCAGGACGTGCCCCTGCTCGTCGGTCTTCGGAACCCCGCTGTGGTGGAGTGCCACGACCTCCCACTGGTCGTTGAAGACCGGGGAACCCGAATTGCCGGGCTCGGTGTCCGTCAAGTACTGGAGGAAGTCGTCGAGCCGGACCTGCAGCATGTTGTCGCGTACGGCGATCTCCTTGAGCCGCCCCATCGGGTGACCGATCACGTTGACCGGCTCGCCGATGACCAGCTTGCCCGGCTGGACGCTGAGCCGGTTCCAGCCGAACGTCTCGCCCGGCGGCCGTCCGTCCGGCCCGGGGGCCACCTGCAGCAGGGCGTAGTCCAGGCGCTGGTCGGCCACGAAGAACGCGTCCGGGGCGAACTCCAGCCGCGTCGCGGGCTGCGGGGTGTTGTCGACGGTGACCTGGGCGTCGAACTCGACGAAGCACTGCCGGGCCGACTCCGCGTCGGAGAGCACGTGATGGTTCGTCATCAGCAGGCTCGGCGATACCAGGAAGCCGGTGCCGAGCGGCAGTTCGCGTCCGTTCTCCCGGGTCGAGATCCGGGCGACGGTACGCGCCGCCCGGGCGCCGCGCGGCAGGAAGCTCCACGCCTGCAGTTCCTTGGACACTCCGAGGATGCGTTCGTAGGCGTCGGGCGCGGCCAGCGGTTCCGCGCGCACGGCCTCCACGGCCATGGCGGCGGGCACGGCGTGTCGGTCCAGCAGGCGCGTGGCGCGCGCCGCGAGGGCCTGCCGCGAGTCCGGGAAGGGGACGCCGGCGTCCTGCTGCCGTTCCACGGCCCGGCGTTCCTCGCTGGTGGCGCGGTACCGCTGGGCGGCCGCGGCGAGTTGGTGTGCGCGCTCCTGCCGGAGCCTTTCCACGGCCGCCATCTCAGGTGTCCTTCTGTACGGCGTTGTGCCACGGCACGAAGGCGTTGGTCAGCCCGGACAAGGCCGTACGCAGCTCGGGGTGGTGGCGCAGCAGGACGGTGACCATGCTGTTGTCGTCGATCCAGGCCATGCCGGCCTTGGAGTAGACCTCGGGGGTGTAGTACGTGGTGAAGAAGCGGTCGCTGTTCAGCCGGCGTGAGGCCATGAGGATGAAGATGCGGAACGCCGTGTCGCTGAAGGCGAATCCGGCGGGAAGCTTCTCCGCGTACAGCCCGACCATCAGGTCGACCTTCTCGATGTCGCCGTCGTAGAGCCGCTCGATCTGCTCGGCCCACGCCGGGTCGTGTGCCAGCTCCGTGAAGCTCTTGGCGGGCTTGAGCCGCAGCAGCCGCCGGAACTCGTTGTAGCGGGGCACCCCCAGCTCCCGGGAGCGCAGGATGTCCGTCGCGGCGAGGTCCTGCAGATGACCGTCGGGCCGCTCGAACTCCTGCAGGAAATTGGGGAAGTTGTGCAGTGTGACCAGTCCGGGATGGAGCGTGCCGAAGCTGTACAGCAGGTCGGCCATCTCCGTGGTCTCCAGGAACTTCAGCGCTCCCGGCCCCGAGATGTCGCGCAGGGTGCACTGGCGCAGGGTCGTGTCGTCGGCGACGGAGCGCAGGTGCCAGTCGTCGCGGATCAACGGGTGCATCCGGTAGACCGCCACGAACTCCTCGGTGAGGGCGTACGGGACGCCGTAGTGGTCGGTCTCGCCCCCGGGAATGCCGCTGATGACCTCGCTGTTGCCGATCCGGCCGAACAGGTTGTGGACGCGTTCGCCCGCGACGCCCCACCAGTTGGCCCGCAAAGCCTTGACGGTGGTGGGGTGGCTGATCACGGCCGGTGTCCACTCCACGGTGTGGATTTTGGCGAGGAGCGCGGCGTTGACGAGCCGGGCCCGCTGGAAGAGCTCCTCGTCGCTCCAGGAGGGGTAGGCGCCGTGCAGGTGGTCGCAGATCGCGTTGTGCTCCCTGGTGAACAGGTCCTGCATCATCGCGAGGCCCAGCCAGAAGCCGGGAGCGCGCGTGGGGTCCTGGGAGGGATCCGCGGGGACGGGGGCCCGCTCGTCGTCCCACAGGTGCAGCTTGCCCAGTTGCCCGGTGCGCAACTGGTGCTGCTCGGTCTCGTTCTTGCCGTAGATCTGGGAGGCGTCCCACCAGTGGGAGGAGACGTTGACGCGGGTGTCGGGCGTACCGGGAGGCGCCTGCGGATCACGGGTCGGGTCGTCCGGGGTCCGGAAGATGTTCATGGGGTGTTCCGGCCACGGGTCGTCGTCGAGGAGGGGGACCTCCCAGGGGCGGTCCGTAGGGCTCGTACCGTGACTGAACCAGTCACGGATCATGAACTGGAGCCAGGCGGAGACCAGGGAGTTCACGGATTCGGCCGCGATGAGCTCGTGGCGGGTGAGCAGGGCGCGGCTGACCTCGCGCGGACTGGGCGTGGACAGCACGTCCTCGGGTGCGGCCGGGGCGATGTTCCCCAGCGGGATGTTCCGGCCGAAGCGGGTGCCCGCCATGCCCATGCGCGGGTCACCGAGGTCGTTGTGGCTGCCGTCGGCGGTCCGGTTGACCCGGTTGCCCGCGGACGGCGGCGCGGGCTTGGGCCCGTTGACCGAGGGCAGCCCACTGGTGTCGTACAGGTTCTTCTGCCGAAGCCTGACACGCAGTCCGAAGAGCGTCAGCAGGCCCGCGACGACGGGGAGTCTGTCCCAGCCGAAACGGCGGTCGATGTACTGGGCGGCGCCGGTGACGATCCGCCAGGGAAGTGACGTGCGGTATCCGGACGGGGAACGTCGTGCGGCGCGTCGGTGCATGCTCATCGCAATACTCCTTGGGTGGCTCCTGTTCGCTCGCGCGGGAAGCGCGCGCTCGTTCGAGGGCAGGTCCGTATGGGGTCAGGCGTGGGCCGCGTCCCTGAGGATCACGTCGCTCGCCTTTTCGCTGATCATGTAGATGGGCGCGGCGACGAAGAACCCGGGAATGCGGGGGAAGACCGAGGCGTCGACGATCCGCAGACGGTCCACCCCGCGGACCCGGAAGGCGCTGTCGACCACCGCCGAGGGATCGTCGGAGCGTCCCATCCGGCAGGTGCACGACGCGTGGTGGCCCCAGGCCTCGTCCTGGACGAACCCGCGCACGGCGTTGCGATCGCCGACGTCCTCGCCGGGCCACAACTCCTTGAGGATCACGGAGCCGGCCCTGTGGTTCATCCCGCGCACGAACTCCACGGCGTCGGCCATCGCCTCGAGGTCCAGGCCCTCCTTGTCCGTGCCCTCGGTGAAGTAGTGGAAGTTGACCAGTGGCGTGTCACGGGGATCGGGGGAGCGCAGCCGGACGCGGCCCCCCGTGTTGTGGGTGCGGCTCTTGAGGATGGCCCAGGTGAATCGGTCCTTGTGGTGGGTCAGGTCGAGTGAGTAGCCGGGGCGATATCCGCGGAAGTCGAAGGGGCCGCCGAAGATGAACAGGTCGGGGGCGTCCAGGTCCGGGCGTGACTTGCGGGTGATGCCGAGGACGGCGCCGTTGGTGGTGTAGAGGCCCTTGCCCTGCTGCCAGGCCCGATAGCAGCGGTCCGGTTCGCTCCCGGGCCGCGGAGCGTGGAAGGAGCAGTCCTTGATGACCGGGAACTCGCGGTCCATCTGGCTGACCACGCCGACTTCGTACCGGTCCTGGAGATTGGCGCCCACTCCGTGCAGACCGACACGCACCGGGATGCCGTGTTGCCGCAGCTCCTCGGGTGGTCCGATGCCCGAAAGCATCAACAGCTGAGGCGTGTTGAACGCCCCCGCGGCCAGGATCACCTCGCGTGAGGCGACGACCCGACGCAGCACGGGGGGAGCGGACGCCGGCCGGGTACCGGGATCGGCCCGGTAGGCGTGCGCCGCGTCCAGATAGTCCACGCCGGTCGCCGCGTTGCCCTCGTCCAGCACGATCCGTGCGGCCAACGCGTGAGTACGGACCACCAGTTGACCCGGATGGTCTCGCTGCACGGCCTGGACGCGTTCGCGTACGGCGCTGCGGCGGCCGCCGGCGGTGGAGACGGGGATCTGCCACAGCCCTTGCAGCGCTTGGGTCTGCACCCGCCAGTCGTTGGGGTCGACGAGGGAGCCGAAGCCCTCGAGCGGGGACAGCGGCCGGTCGAGGAAACCGGAGAGCGAATCCTCCGCGGCGGAGAGGATGACCTTCAGCAACTGTTCGTCCTGCACGGCCAGTCGGGGGTCGGCCAGCGCGGTGGGCAGCCAGCCGTCGAACCCGTGCCGGGCGTGGTTGCGGTACCGGTCCGACACGAGGGGCAGCGCCCGGATCAGTGCGGCCAGCAGCGGGTTGCCGGGCGGTTCCTTGGGCCGGGGCCGGTAGGTGCAGCGCTCCAGCCGCTCGAAGTACCGGCGCATGGCCGTGCTGTGCCAGGTCGCGTCACCGGTCTCCTCCGCGATGGCGTCCCAGTCGCGGTTGTAGGGGTAAACGGTGATCAGCGCATGGTGCGCGGTGCACCCGCCGACTGTCCCGGCGCGCGGGTAGAGGACCCCCCTGTCCGGTACGAACTTGCTGTCGCGCCGTTGCTGCTGCTCGTCGGCGTAATGCCGCACGAAGTAGTTCCAGCACTGGACGGGGTCCTCGGAGGCGTCGGCGTGGAAGGCGGGCACCAGGTAGCTGTCGTTCTCCTCCGCACCGCCGGCGTCGAGGAGGAGGGTGCGCATCCCCGCGTCGGCGAGGTTGGCCGCGAGCGGCCCGCCACCGGCGCCGGCGCCGACGACGACGTAGTCGAAGCCGGTCTCGGTGGGGGGAGTGGTCCCGGACTGCGTGTTCACTTCCGCCTGTCCTTGCGGGAGTTGGCCAGCGAGACGCTGGCGCTGATGGCCAGGGCGGTGTTGACGGCCGAGATGAAGGTGGTCAGGAACGCCGTGCGCGGCGAGACCTGCCCGCGGAGGCCGAGCGTGGCCGCTGTCACGGTGTCGCTGCCGTGGATCAGGATGCCCTCGCTCACATCGTCGCGCAGCCGGGCTCCGCCGTGGGTCAGCAGGTCGAGGCCCAGGAGGATCGTCCGGATGCCGAAGAGGCGGAAGGCATAGATGGCGGCCGGGCTGGGGGGATCGCGGTCGGGGTCGAACCGCCGAATGAGCATCTCCGGTGCCAGCAGACCGGCGGCGCCGTTGAACAGTCTGATGCCGGCGAGGGCATAGACCGGGACAGGGCGGGTTGAGGCGGGAACCGTGGCCATGACGTCTCCTGGGGATGTGGTGATCATCGCGCTGACGGGACCGTCGGCCGAACCCCACGACGAGGGAAAGGAACACCCTGGACGCACTCTTACCGACCACGCTATGGGACGGGCTGCTCAACTGCATCTCCAGGAAGGCACAGTTATTTACGTCGCGTTCAACCAAATCTCTCGCGGCTGACATGAGCGGAGATTTTGATCTCCAACTGAAGGATTGGTTTGAGCGGGCTGAAGCCTTCTCATTTTTCGCTGTCTCGGAGCCGGCTCCCGGTCCTCGTCTTGCGTTTGCCAGTCACTACGGGCGGCAGGAGACTGGTGATATCAGCGTGTCAGCGCCGCTGGAGACGGGGATGGTCGATGCCGACGCCTCCCCTTTGGCTGCCCCATCAGCGGGCGTCTGCGGTTTGCCTGCGACTGGCTATGTTGAATTTCGAAAGAACCGTCCTCTCGCATTGGTTGTCGAAGGCGACGACCGGTGATTCGAGAACAGTCGAGCGCGCAGTCGAAACGATGAATGACCAGCCGTCGGCCCTCTCACTCAGGAGGTGTCCCATGAGCAGGGCTCGCCCGATCAACTGCATCATCCCCCCGTACATTCTCGACAGGCTCCTGGACAGCGAAGACAGTGAGGTGCGCCAGGCCGCCCTGGACACCCTGCTGGTCACTGCTCGCCTACGGGGCGAGCGAGCGGTCCGAGCGTCCTTCGCCGGGGCGGCCGCCCCCGGTAACGGCCGGCGCACCGTCTTCGACTGCGAGCAGGTGGAGTCCCTCCCCAACGCTGTCCTGGCCAGGCCGGAGGACGGCCCGGAGGTCGCGGACCCGTCCGTCAACCGGGCGTTCGACGCACTCGGCCTCACACGCGATTTCTACAAGGAGGTGCTCCAGCGCAATTCGGTCGACGGCAGGGGGATGCGCCTGGACGGATACGTACACTTCGGCTTTCAGGTCAACAATGCCTTCTGGGACGGGCGGCAGATGCTCTTCGGCGACGGGGACGGGAGGAAGTTCAAAAACCTCACCGGTTCCCTCGAAGTGATCGCCCACGAGCTGACGCACGGAGTCACGGATCACACGTCGGAATTCGAGTATCACAATCAGTCCGGGGCCCTGAACGAGTCGATGTCGGACGTCTTCGGGTCGCTGGTCAAGCAGTGGTCCCTGAAGCAGACGGCCGAGGAGGCGGACTGGCTGATCGGGGCTGACGTGTGGACTCCGGGAGTCGGTGGAGACGCCCTGCGATCGATGAAGGACCCGGGGCACGCTTTCGACAACCCGCAGTTCGGAAAGGACCCCCAGCCCGACCGGATGAGTAAATTCATCCACCTGCCCGACACCAAGCGAGGAGACTTTGGCGGAGTGCACTTCAACTCCGGCATTCCGAACAAGGCGTTCTTCCTGACGGCCGCGCGCATCGGCGGATTCGCATGGGAGGCTGCCGGAACCATCTGGTATGAGTCGCTCAAGGCGTCCAGCGCCGAGGACGAGTTCCAGGACTTCGCGGGCACCACCTTCCAGAAGGCCGGGGAACTGTTCGGCGTCAGCAGTCCCGAGCAGTCGGCCGTGCTGTCGGCGTGGCAGGAGGTGGAAGTCCCGGTCAGGGGCGTTCCGACCGGAGTCGCCCGGGTACGGAGCATTGCGTCCAGCGGGAACGGTGGCGCGGGCCGGGAGGACGGTCTGGCGGCCGTCGCCAGGCAGATCGGGGCACTGAACGACAAGGTCACGGGGCTGGTCAAGGACATGGCCGCGCTCAAGGGCACAAGGTGAAGATGACTCTGGAGACCTACGGCGGGCTGGCGGCAGTGACCAACCTCCGCCGCCCGCCCAAGGTGCTGGACACAGACGCCCTGTCCGAGACCGCTACGGCTGAACTGGCCCAACTGCTGACAGAAGCCGCCGCGGTGCCCAAGGAGGACCAGGCCGGCCACGCCAGGGATGCGATGAGCTACACGATCACGGCAACGGCCGGCGACCGCGTGACGGTCCTTGAACAGTCGGACGCCGCCATGACCCCTGAGTTCGCGGCCTTGCTCACGTGGCTCAAAAAGCACTTCGCACAGCAATGATGCCCAATGGGCCAGGCTGTCGGCCTTACTTGCTCGACCTCAGGTGGATGAACGGCGAGCCGTGCCGTTCATCCACCTACTCGAAGGTGCCGAGCTGAGGCTCACCGGTAGCCACGCCTTCAGCCCTCGTCGAAGAGCAAGTCTTCGACCGGGTGCGTCATGCGGATGGAGTGGCCGTTGGTGACGGTGACGACGTGGTGCAGGCCCACGAGCCGCTCACCGGTGGACAGGACCGTGAGCGTGTCCTCCTTGCCGGCGAGGTACGCGGGAAAGCAGGAGACCGACATACCCAGGCCGAAGTAGTCCACCAGCCGCCGGAACAGCTTCGGCAGGATCACGACGTCGTCGGTGATGGTGGACAGCGCGGTGACCTTGAATCCGGAGGTGGTCACGTCGTGCGGCCACAAGCCCTGACCGGCGGTTCGGGCGTTCTGCGCGACCTTGGTGAGTTCCTCCCGCAAGTCGCGGAACAGGCTGGTGTAGAAGGTCGGGTAGACCAGGCCCAATGAGGCAAGGTGGTGGTTGGCGGTCTGCCGCAGCAGCGGCACGTCGACCGTGACCGCTGTACCGCCGGCAGCAGGAGGCGCGCCCCGGCCGACGAGGGCCACGGCGCGGTTGTGGATGTCGCCGCCCCCGGTGAGGATGTAGCCGGGCGTGGTCTCGGGCGTCGAGGCGGTGACCTTCTCTCCTGAGTTGCGCTGCACGGTGTTGAAGCCGAGCCAGGTGAGGAGTTCAGCCGCGGCGGCGTGGCCGAACTGTAGTGGCTGGTGTTCTCCGCCGTAGTGGGTTTCCAGCGCATCGATGCCCTCCAGGCGGAGGGGGGCGTCACCCTCGGTGGCATGCACCGGGTGCTTGCCACCGACGAGCGTCCAGTCGTTGGGATTGTCGGCGACGAAGTGGACGGTGTCTCCGTCCGGCTCGGTGCCCTTCAGGCGGAACTTGCCCTGGATGAGCAGCATGGGCATGGCGACTCCTGTAGCGGGATGGGTGCGGAGCGGGCAGAGAGCACTGCCGCGGCTCATGTTTCCTGCGGGGGCGGCTCGGAAGGCGCTGACGGTGGTGAGGCGGGGACTTGTGTCCGGAATCATTGGATCGGCTTACAACGGTGGTTCCGCTCCGGCCTGTTCGCTCACCATGTACCGCGCGTACCAGTCCGGCCAGTTGGGGTCCTCCGCACCGGTACGTGCCTCGTGTTCGCCGTGGGCCGCCGCGGCGCGGCGGAGGGCGCTTGCCAGGTCCTCGCCCGAGGCGAACGCTGTGGTGGCGGGGTCCAGCCGTCCCGGGAGCCGGGTGGTGATCTCCTGCAGGAGCCAGCCGTTGCCGTCCGGGTCGGTGAACGACAGGAAGGAGCCGTAGCTGCTGCGTTTCGGGTCGAGTCCCGGTACCCGGGCGTCGGTGCCGGCGTGATGGAACACGCCGCCGGCATCGTGGAACACCTCGCTCGGGTCGGCACCGCGCCGGGTCAACTCGTCGTGAGCGGCCGCGATGTCGTCGACCACCAGGTGTAGGCCCTGCGCCGAGCCCGGCGCCTGCTCCGTGACGGACGTGCCGAAGATGACCGATGCCGGTGAACCCGGAGGGGTTACCTGAACCACCCGGAACTTGGCGTCGGGGGCGATGTCCGCGTCGAGTCGCCAGCCCAGCGCCGTGTAGAACTCTTTGGCTCGGTCGACGTCGGATACCGGCACTACGACGATCTCTAGTTTCATATCCATGATGTGTGTCTCCGTCTTGGAGGGCAAAGCCAACGCCGCTGAGCTCCCCCTGTGGGCGGGCCTGGAGGACGAACGCGCAAGGCGCTGGAAAGCCCGTGTCGAGATCGCTCCCTGGGCTGCTGTTCGGACGGTCAGAGCGCGACGAGCTGCTGGCCGCCGTCGATGTCGTAGGTGCCGCCGGTGAGGGCGCCGTTGGCCATGATGTGCAGCGCCAGGGCGGCGACATCCGCCGGGCCGACCACCCGGCCGATGGGCAGTGTCCTCCGCAACTGTTCCCGGCGTGCTTCGAGTTGCTCACCGAGGAGCGAGGCCGACAGCGGTGTGTCCACGAACCCGGCCGCGATGAGGTTGACCCGGACCGGGGCCACTTCCAACGCCAGGTTGGCGGTGAGCGCCGGCAGCGCCGCGGTGAGCGCGCCCGTCACGGCCATCCCGGCCGCGGGCCGTCGGCCGCCGGTTCCGCCGATGAACAGCAGCGTTCCTCCGGCCCTGACCTTCTCCCGGCTCGCCCGCCCCGCCGCCAGCATCATCGCGATTCGCCCACCGAAGTCACGTCCGGCGTTGGCCAGGTCGAGCACGTCGAGGGGCGTGTACGACGGGCTGCCCGCCGTGACCAGCACATGGTCGACCAACCCCGGCAGATCATGCAGAAACCGCTCCAGACGGTCGGTGTCCAGGGCGTCGAACGCGGCCGTTCTCAGGGGACTCAACTCGTCCGCCGCCCGCTTGAGACGATCGGCGTTTCGCGCCGCGAGCACCACCTCGCCGCCGGCCGCACGCACCTGCCGCGCGGTCTCCAGACCGATTCCCGCGCTGCCTCCCACCACCACGACCGTCTGTCCGGCCAATCCTTCATCTACCGGACGGGCTCCTCCGGTCCCACTCACGGCAGGTCACCGCCGTAAGACCGCGATTCCCAGACGTCCCTCCGCACGCCACACATGCTCATCCTCGTGTCTCCCGGGCTTCTACGAGCCGACCCTCGGGAGAGCCGTCTCGTCCGGCGGATCCTGCATTTCACAGGCCATGGGAAGTTCCCGACGGGTCAGCGAACGGATCGCTCACTGGAAAAGCACCACAGCTGAGGATGGGGAGTGGGCGGTCATGGGGCCTCCGCCACAGACGGCCGACCCCGCTGGTTCAAGTCTGTCACTCGTCCGGCCAAGGCGCATCCGGGCTGTGGCACCCAAAGGGGCGGGCAGAAGCGGTTGGTGGAGGGAAACAGTCGCACACCCGGGTGGCCGCCGCGTTGGTGCTCCGGAAACGGATGCTCCAGGCGACCGGGTGCGTTGAGGTGCGCCAAGAGCCGCCGCACCGTGAACTCGGCGCGTCCGTCCGGCGTCATGACGCCGTGCGGTGAGGTGGAGACGGTGACGACCCCGTCGTTCTCCGGCAGCCCGTGTTCTTCGCGGACCACGCAGGCGACGGCGACCTCCACCGGACGGGTCGACTGGGGGTCGAGCTCGGCGCTGTCCCGCCGCATCCATGCACTGAACCTCCACCACCCCGGGGAAAGGCTCATCGTCCACCCAGCGGACTGCTTCACAACGCAGCTTCTGACGAGGTTCCGTGAGACCACGGCCGCTGGCATACGGGACAACCTTTGGACGTCTGGCGTCCACGGACAGCAAGCACCGCGAGCCGTCCCACTTCGGCTCCGCGGCCCACCTGCCCTGTGACCGGAGTTCTTGAGCGCAGGCCCCTGTCTTCAGGGAGGGGTTGGCTCGTCCTCGGCGCGAGCCGCGCAGCGGCGGAGTTCGCTGCGTTGTCAGTGGCCGCCGGTACAGTGATCACATCAACTGGAGGGGGTGTATTCATGCTGTCGGGCCGCAGATACCGGCTTGATT